>JAAYQZ010000114.1 GCA_012519025.1 Bacillota bacterium | reverse complement strand
GGATAGTTGATGTGTTCTGGCAAAACGGCAGTACCTCAAAACCAAGCCATAAGAAAGAGGAAGGTGTAAGATTTAATGTTTGAACGACTCATCGCTTTAGCGATGCAAAGGCCGGATGCTCTCATCTTGGCCATAAAAGAACACTTGATCTTGGTTTCAGTACCAATTGGGTTTGCGATTTTGGTCTCCGTCCCGTTGGGGATTGCCGCTGCCCGGTGGAAAGCAGTTGGGACCCCGGTACTTGCCTTAGCAAGTGTGCTGCAGACCATCCCAAGCCTGGCTTTGCTTGCTTTTATGATTCCTTTGGGGCTTGGAATCGGCAGAAAGCCGGCTATGGTCGCCTTGTTTCTATACTCCTTGCTGCCAATTTTGCGCAACACATACACCGGCATTACTGAAGTAGACGAATCAGTTAAAGAAGCTGCCCTCGGTATGGGGATGACATATCTGCAGCGTCTATACATCGTGGAATTGCCCATTGCCTTCTCTATTATCATGGCCGGTGTTCGCACTGCAGCCGTCATTTCTATCGGCACCGCGACTCTTGCCGCCTTAATCGGTGGCGGTGGTCTTGGGCACTTTATCGTAACAGGACTGGGTATGGTCAGAGACGAATTCATCCTGCTTGGGGCACTGCCGGCGGCTGCAATGGCTCTTGTGGTGGATTTTGTCTTGGGGAAATTGGAGAATATTGTCACACCTAGGGGACTTAAAATTACAAACGGAACAAACGGTTAACAGAAAGACATTTAAAAGGAGAATTCATCTATTTTGAAAACAAATCAACGTTTATCCATAGCTATCCTGGTAGTGATGTTTTTGTTGTCCGGAATGGCGGCATTGTCTGCAGCCAAAGGTCAAACTTTGATGGCAGTATCACAGCAAAGTGCTGAACCTAAAATCTTAGTGGAAATGGTCAAACAGCTAATTGAAGCCCATACTGACTTAAAGGTTGAACACAAACAGCACTTTCAAGGTGTAAGTATTGTGCATGCGGCCTTTATGAGCCGAGACGTAGATTTTTATGTTTCTCATACCGGCTCTCAATTCACCGGGGTTTTGCACATGGAAGTAACTGATGCATGGAGAAATAGAGAAAAAGTATTAGATTATGTGCAGGCTGAGTTTCAAAACCAGTTTAATGCAACTTGGTTTGAACCGTTTGGTTTCAACAACACCTATGCTTTAGTTATGCGCAAAGACGCCATCGAGGCTTTGGGTATTGAAACCATGGAAGATCTAGCTGAACATGCCCCCGATCTGGTGGTCGGGATGGATCAAGTCTTCATGGGACGCATCGGTGATGGATATTACGATATGGCCGATTACTATGATCTGAAGTTCAAGCAAACTGTAAGCATGGACTATGATCTTATGTATAGGGCAGTGGATGCCGGGGATGTAGATGTGGCTGTGGCCTACTCTACCGACGGCAGAATCGCGTCTTTGGATTTGGGGATCCTCCAAGACAACAAGCAGTTTTTCCCACCTTATGATGGCTCACTTATTGTGCATAATGATGTGTTAAAAGAATTCCCCGTCATTAGGGATGTTGTAGAACCGCTTTTGGGTAGAATCGATGAAGCTGAAATGGCTGCCTTAAACAGCAAAGTAGATGTTGAACACCTAGAACCGGAGGATGTGGCCCGGGAATACCTTGAAAAAGAGGGTCTGCTCTAGGCCTTAGGATCAGCTAGCAAGTCTCATTTATTCTAACAACTGCCACCGGCATTTCTGGTGGCAGTTGTTTTAGATCCTACCAGCTTCTAATCAATACCTCGGTAACTTTACCCCGCCCTTGGATGTCTGAACTGATGGTTCTTGCCGCTTCCACGGTTACCGTGGGAAAATCGCTGTAGAGATGTCTGATGAAATCTGTATCTGAATTGCTCAAAAGGCACTTTACACCGCGTTCAGCTAGTTCTTTAAAAACATCTCTCAACCGTTCCTGTGCCTGGGCACCAAAATCCTCGGCCTGATAGCTTGTGAAATTGGTGTTGTCCCCACTGTAGTATGGGGGATCAAAATATACGAAATCTCCGGCTTTGGCCCGGGCAACAGCATCGGCAAAGTCTCCGGCAAGAATGTCAATATCATTTTGCTGCAGATATTTGCCTACGATTCTTAATGCATCCTTTTCACATATCAGCGGTCTTACATAGTTTCCGTACGGTACGTTGAATTCGCCTTTGGAATTCACTCTGTATAGGCCATTGAAACAAGTTTTATTCAAATAAATCAGCCTGGCTGCTTTTTCGGCATCGGAAAGCTTTTCAAACCGTTTTTCATTTCTATCAAGGGCACGAATTTCATAAAAATAATCCAACGAATTATTAGCCTCATGCTCTTTGAGTAAAGCAATCAGTGTTTCCACGTCATCACGGATAACTTTATATGTGAGCATCAGCTGTTCGTTTAGATCATTAATCACAGCTTCTTTAGGCTGCAGCTCAAACAGCACTGCACCTGCCCCGACAAATGGTTCAAAATAAACATCAAATGCAGTAGGGATATACTGTTTGAGCAGGGGCAAAAGCTGTCTTTTGCCCCCCGCCCATTTCAAGATCGGTTTTATAAGTTCCTGCCTTACACCGGCCATGAAGTCATCCTCCTAGTGCCTAAGCTGCTGCATCTTGTGACTATCATTAGCTGCCAATATTGATCAGTTCATATTTACGTGTACCTATTCCCAGCTTTTCTGCATGGGCCAGCTGCAGGTTGTAGTCATTTTCCGGCCATAGATCCTGCAAAAGATCCTTGCGGGCCGCCTTGGCCAAAAGATCTACAGCGGCTTGATCAATGGCGACGGGATCATAAGAGGCTAAAATGCCTATGTCATCGATTATGGGATTTTGCGGTCTGCCCACACAGTCACAGTTTTCTGTAACGTGAATTAAGTAAGTAAAATAGACCGTCTTATCCTTTTTATCTTCAATGACGCCTAATGCGTACTCAGCCATTTTTTCCTGTAGAGCTTGACTTGTGCCTTCCCAGTTGACGGCAATCGCGCCAAACCGGCACG
Source organism: Bacillota bacterium (assembly GCA_012519025.1). Taxonomy (GTDB): domain Bacteria; phylum Bacillota; class Limnochordia; order DTU087; family DTU087; genus JAAZMF01. The sequence goes on along the minus strand of JAAYQZ010000114.1, from coordinate 23,268 downwards.
CAGCAATGCATTCCGCACAACCATAACATATCTCATGGTCGATACTCGCCTTGTCATCCACCCATGATATGGCCTCCACCGGGCACCTTAGGATACAAAGACCACAGGCGGTACAAAGAGAAGCATCCACATTGGGCTTTACATCGGAATGCTGGTTTTGTTTGCCACTGCGGCTGGCACATCCCATCCCTAAGTTTTTGATAGCAGCGCCAAGACCGGTAGAACCGTGGCCTGTAACGTGGGACAATACAAACAAAGCATCACTATCTAAAATGTCATTGGCGATTTTAACACTGTCAAAATGTTTGCCTTTTATGGCAACCTCACTGTAGTTCTTTGAACGAATGCCATCAGCGATGATGACGGGGATCCCCATGTTTTCCGGACCAAAACCGTGGCGATATGCCTGCATGAGGTGATCTACGGAATATGCCCTTTCCCCTCTATATAAGGTGTTGGCATCGGTGAGATATGGTTCGGTTCCACAGTCCTTGATGGCTTTGATCAAATCATGCAGATAACCGGGCTTTATGTAACCTGTGTTGCCCTTTTCCCCAAAATGCATTTTTAAAGCGACGAGATCGCCTTCCTCTAAAACCTTACCCATATCGGCTCGCTGATAAAGAGAGAAGGTTTTTTCGGCTATTACCTGTTCAGACGAATTGTTGTCTACTGATGCAAACCAGACTTTGCTGCTCAATATGCTGCAACCTCCCACAAATGTTTTGTCTTTCATATAGAACCGGGGCAATTATATAGTATAGCATACTAATGATAGGATAGCCCAATGAACCGGCCTTGGCAGAGCAATGCCGGAACGCGAAAGAGTAAAAGCAGTGTATTGCATGTTAAGCATACACTGCTTTTGTTATCTTCATTTTACTTGACAACAGACTAACCGCAAACTTTTTAACTATTCACCCAAAGTGATAGATACGGGTGTTGCGTTTTGTAGATTATCGCTTACCGGGCATCTAGTTTCAACAGCATGCAGCCATTTAGCTAAGGTTTCGCTGTCAGCAGTAGTATCTGGTGTAATTTTAACCCTGATTTCTTGATATCCGGCACGGGCTTCGGTGGACTTGCCCATGAACTTGGCCGGGTCCAGATCCCCTTCTAAATCGATGGTGACTCCGGTTAACGGCATATTCATCTCTTTAGCGATAACATGACTCATGACATTTAGACAGCCGGCCAAAGCTGCCAATACGTACTCAACTGGATTGGCACCTTCATCGGTTCCCCCAAGATTTTTGGGTTCATCCACTATTACCTCAAAATTCCTGGCTTTTACAACTGTCTTCGTCGGGTTCTCGCTTTGGGCCTGCACTTTAAAGGTAAGCTTCATTATATTGCCCTCCCGTTCAGTGTATAAAACGCTGTTTGTGATGAACATCTTTAATGTTCCCGGAGGTTGATAGTTTCAAACATGCACATCACCTTTGTTGAGCCAATTCCAGCGTGGGCAATTCAATCTGCAAACCGTGTATGCCTATGATATGGGTCGGCGTTTTCAAATTTGCCAATTATGTATTGCCCGCCTCCTTTGCTTTAGCTGCTTGACTTTGCGAATGATTGAGAGATATCATAAAGCTGTGAACTTCATTTTAAAAAGTGCCTGAGGAGGTAGTCCATGGAAACCATTCGGATCGGTGTCATCGGTGTAGGCGGAATCGCTCAGTACTCCCATATTCCTGCTTATCTGAACACGCCGGGAATCGAGCTTGTGGCCGTCGCGGACATCAATGAAAAGAAACTCAATTATGTTGCAGAAAAATTTTCCGTTCCTCATAAGTTTGTGGATTACAAAGATCTTCTTGCTCGCCAGGATATTGACGCTGTCAGCATCTGCACACCCAACTACCTGCATATTCCCATGAGTATTGATGCTTTGAAAGCGGGCAAACACGTACTTTGTGAAAAACCCGTGGCAGTTAAAGGGGCCGATGCCGAAGCTGTCATCAAGGAAGCTGAAAAACAGGGTAAAGTCTTTATGGGAGGTTTTTGCACCCGTTTCGGCAAAACCAGCCAATTCTTGAAAAAACAGATTGAAGCAGGTAAGTTCGGTGATATTTACTATGCTAAAGGTGCAAATATCCGCAGAAGGGGCATCCCTGGGCTCGGAGGTTGGTTTACAACGAAGGAACAGTCTTACGGAGGCTCAATGCTGGATATTGGGGTACATGCCCTTGACCGTATGTATTGGCTGATGGGAGCACCGGAACCTGTTGCTGTGTCCGGCGCAGTTTTTCAGGCCTTCAAAGATGACGCCGTTGACGGCGGATGGCCTCCAGTGGACAGCCGTGTAGGTGATGTGTATGCCGGAATCAATGATGTCGATGATATGGCATCCGGTTATGTCAGATTTGATAATGGCGCCACGTTGTTGATTGAGGCCGGGTGGGCATCCAACGCAGAACCTGCTTCCTACATCCAGCTGTTCGGCACAAAAGCCGGGGCTGTGGAAGGTTTCCGCGGTGTGAAGGTTTTTGCCGATACGGAAGGCACCCTGCTTGACGTTGAGCCGCAAGTTGATACCAGAGCCAATACTTATGAAGCCGAGATTGCCCATTTCGCCGACTGCATTCGCAACGATAAACAGCCTATGACCCGCCCCAATGAAATCATCAATGTGGCCAAAATCATTGAGGCTGTATACAAATCGTCGGAAAACAACGGCAGGCAGATTTTAATTGCTGATTTGTAGGTTTTCATAATATTGAATATAAAAATTGGTGCCGTATACAACCGGCACCAATTTTTATTTACACTGTTATCCCTAATTTATACTAACCTGCTTATACTGACCTGCGTTTTGAAGCTTACTCATCTAGCCAATACTGTGCTGGGTTCGTAATGGCGGGGTATGACATAATCCATGGATCTGTGTACCCACCTAGGGGCAGATCATCCCCATCAGGCACGTTGTGCATTTTATTGCTCACTACCAAAGGACGGGGGAACTGTGCCACGGTACCGATAAAAAATGGGCCTTCATCAATGTGAATGCGGATCATTTGATGAACCAGTTCGTCGCGCTTGTCCTCATCAGTTTCTACTTTGGCAATGTCATAGAGCTTTTGCAGTCTATCAACAGGGCCTCCGGGCTCAGGCGCTTCCCGAGGTGGGGTGCGATCGCGGGGATCTTTATCAAGATCCATTTGTGCTTTAGCCGTTCCCTGGACAGAGTACCAGGCGCCGTTCAAGGGTGCCCAGCGACTTAAGTCAATGGGAGCAACCCACTGAGGAAATACCAGGAAGTTGGGCCCGTCACTAAGACCCCAGCTGTCTCGAACATCAAAGGTAGCTGTTTGGTCCATGATGCCCATTTGGGAACCATCGACTGGATTTAGTGAGGTCCGCAATCCTATAGCTTCCCAATCAGCCTTGGTCATCTCACTACTTTGGGTATAAATTTTTTCGGCAGCAACATCCATATCTATTCTAAGGGTTAAGGGTTCTCCGTTGGGCAGATCTCTCCAGCCGTCTCCGTTTTGATCCACCACACCGATGGAATCTAAAATCGCGCTGGCTGCATCGGGATCATATTCCACATACATGTCGCGCCATTCCTCGTAAAGGGCTTTTCCGGTTTCCGTGCGGTGAAATTCTATGGCATTGGGGCTGAAGGTACCGGTTGTTAATTCTCCAGTTGTGTAGTGTACCATCTTGTGCATACGGGAGCGGTTGATGGCTAATGACAAAGCCCGTCTGAATTCAGGCATGCGATACAGCTCCATTTTATCCGGATCGGGGTGATTCCAATTCAAATAGACAATTGGACCTGTTCCGGAGCCGCTGTTCCACAAATGCAGATTATAGCCGGCATTAGAAGCATTTTTCTGAAACATAGCCATATCCGACATGTCTATATAAGGCCTCAGCTGCATATGACCTTCACCATTGAGAAGTCTGAGTTTGATCATTTCCATGTTTTCAACATAATTGACTTCGATGGTGTCGATATACGGAAGTTGATTGCCTTCTGTGTCAATCGCATAGAAATAGGGGTTGCGGGTCAGAATCAGTCTCCTGGCAGGTTCATGCTCTGCCGGCATCCATTCTGACAAAACAGGACATTCAGGATTGACCCACCACTCCATTTTCTCCTCAAAAACTTCAAAATTATCGAAGTCTGAGTAATCGGGGTGGTACTGTTTCAGATAATGTGCCGGAACAATCAATCGTTCCCCGTGACCGGCATTAGGCCACATGCACAGCCGTTCAATTAAAAGCGGTGCAGGTTCTTTATATGTTACCCGAAATGTGTAATCGTCTAAAGCTTCAATTAATGCTGTCTCCCCGCCCGCGATAAACATATCAGGTACAGGATCGGACATCTCCAGGTTCAGCACCATGTCATTCCACCAAAACATGAAATCTTCGGTGGTTAATGGGTGACCATCTGACCAGCGCACACCCTTCCTTATGTTGAACGTCCAAACGGTAGCCTCGGGATTGGATTCCCAGCTTTCCACCCAGTTGGGCTCAATGGCCAAACCGTCATCTTCCCAGCGGATGGGGGAATGGCCGTACATCATCATGCGGACATATGACCAGCTCCGACTGGTTGACCAGCGCACCCAAGTTCCACCGTACTTGCCCACTTCCCTTAACGGCTTAATAACCAATGGGTTTTCAGGCAAACGTTCTTCAACAGGGGGCAGCAGCCCGGCCTCTACCTGTTCATGCAGCATAGGTGCTTCGTTATAGGCATAGGCAAATCCGCCGAATGTTAAAAACACCACAAGCAACCCGATAAATGTTGATAGTAGTTTGCGCATCCTGCTCTCCTTCCTAAAAAACACTTTGTGAGAGTTCACCATGCTTTGGCCGCGATAAAACGAACCTAAACAAGTACACCCAAATCCTGTGCCGGGAGTTTATCACATCCTTCCGCGTTTGTACCCATTTACGCTATATTGCAATAATTACCCATCTTCGGTAAGAACCCTTTTTTTCCGTAAAGCAAACCCACCACTCCGAGGCCATACCGACCTTTGACCAGCGCTGCTGTCTAACATTCATAGGAAAGCTATGTGTTTGTTACACAGAACACTATTTAACCTCGATTGGCAATTAGAGGGTATTAGCCTATTATTCGTCTACCACACGAATTTAGAAGCGCAACATTTTTCGTTATTTTAGAAGGAGATCCAGGCCTCATACCGAATGATCGAACTGTCGGTGTGTATACACAAGTTCGTAACATTCCCAGGAGGTGGTATGACGCAATCTGATTGCTTATATTATGACTTTAATAAGTTTTACGAAGGCTAATTTAGAAAGGAGCACAAGGATGCAAAGAAAGTTATGGTTAGTTGTAGGTACGCTTGTTTTAGTGCTTATGCTGGGAGTATCGGCATTTGCCTATAACGAAGCCCCTATGTTGGCAGAAAGAGTTAAACAGGGAGAACTGCCTCCGGTGGACGAACGCTTGCCGGAGAACCCTCTTGTAATCACTCCACTTAAAGAAGTGGGAAGATACGGCGGCACCTGGGTACGCTGGACCACCAGTGCCGATTGGGGTAACATCCGAATGGCTATGTACGGCCACTCACCCATTCGCTGGGTTGATGATGGTCTCGGCATTGAACCCAACTGGATTGAGAGTTGGAGTACCAATGAAGATGCCACCGTTTGGAACCTCAACATTCGCAAAGGCACCCGCTGGTCAGATGGTCATCCGGTAACAACCGATGATTTCATGTTCTGGTGGAACGACATGGTCTTAAACCTTGAGATGTCGGATGCTGTGCCGGACATGTTCATCGCCGGTGCCGAAACTGCAAAGATCGTCGCACTTGACGACTATACTCTAGAGATCACCTATAAAGAGGCGGCACCTCTACTTCCCGAACGCCTGTGTATGTGGCCCAGCAACGGCCATGGCGAGCGTCTCATTGTACCGGCCCATTATCTCAGACAGTTCCATCCCGACTACTCCGATTACGAGGATTTCGAGGTTTTCGAAGAGCAGATGGAATGGTGGCTGAACCCTGAGTGTCCGGTGTTGACCGAATGGAGACCCGTGGAGCATCAGCCGACTCGCAAACTAGTACTTGAGCGCAATCCTTACTACTACGCAGTAGACACTGAAGGCAATCAGCTGCCATACATCGATACAATTGAAGTCAACTATGTGGAAGACGTAGAAGTCATTAAGCTCAAACTTCTCAACGGAGAAGCTGATATGCAGGTTCGTCCCTATGTGGCCATGTCTGATTACGCCATGCTCAAAAAAGGTGAGGATGCTGGCGGTTACAACATGTATCTATGGGACAGCGGCTCCGGTACCGGACCAATGTTCTATCACAACTGGAACCATCCGGATCCGGAAAAGCGTGAGCTCTATCGCACTCCTGAGTTCAAAGGGGCACTTTCCCACGCTTTAGATCGCGATCGCATCCAGAAGATGCTGTTCTTTAACCTAGGTGAGAAGACTACCGGAACCTTTAGCCCCAAGGCAATTGAGTTCCATCGCACCGAGGAAGGTAAAGAGCTTTACAAAGAATGGCGAGACCTGTATGTGGAATACAATCCTGAAAGAGCCATGGAGCTGTTGGATTCCATCGGTATAGTTGACCAAGATGGCGACGGCTGGAGAGATCTTCCCAGCGGTGCACCGCTTACCGTTCGCATCGACTATTCCGCTACAACCAACAAGACTGACATTCAAGTCAACGAAATGGCTAAAGCAGCATGGGAAGCAATTGGCGTAAGAACGCTTTTGAACCCCATTGACGGTTCTGCTTTAGGGGTAATGGATCAAACTGCCACGTTTGATGTCCACAACAGCTGGGAGGTTGGCGATGGACCCAACCATATCGTATTCCCACAGTGGATCGTACCCATTGACTTGAGCCGTTGGGCACCTTTGAACGGCGCCTGGTACTCTGTCCAAGGCACAGCTAAAGAGAGCCTAGAGCTTGACAAAGATCCCCGTGACCGCACACCGCCCAGAGAGCAGCCTGAAGAAGGCGGACCCATCGAGCGGCTGCAGGCACTGTATGATATTGCTAAAGTTGAGCCCGATGAGGACAAACGCGATGAACTCATCAAACAGATGCTCAGGATCCATATTGAGGAAGGACCTTTCTTCCTCGGTACAATCGCCGACTACCCCAGGGCAGTCATCGTCAATAAGAAGATGAGAAACGTCCCAGACGGTTCTGATCTTGCCCTAGGTGGTTTTGTGAATCCATGGATCATGGTTTACCCAGCCATTACTAATCCGGCCCAATACTGGTTCGACGAGTAATGCCTGTTAAATAAACCAATAAAGTAACACCTGTGGGGGAGGCGTTTCTTCCTCCCCCACCGTTTCATTAGTAAATGCTGCAGCAAAAACTCATGTTCCTTCGAAAAACTGCAGACAGCTCAAAACACTACGTAAGTAAGGAAGTGATTAGCCAATGACGGCCTTCATCGGACGCAGGCTTGTGTCGATGGTGTTTACCATGGTTTTGGTGTCCATCGTGGGGTTTATCATAATTAACCTGCCGCCGGGAACGTACCTTGACGTGTACCGAGCACAACTGATGGTACAAGGCACAAGCACCGCCGATCAGCAAATCCAAGCTCTTGAGAAACGCTATGCACTGGATAAACCTGTCTATTACCAATACGTTAAGTGGATTTCTGGCTTTGTGCGGGGTGACTTTGGGCGTTCTTTTCAATACAACAGGGAAGTCAAGGAACTAGTTTGGAACAGAATGGGCTTCACAGTCGTGGTGTCCATTGCCAGCCTCCTTTTCAGCTGGCTTATTGCCCTTCCCATCGGTATTTACTCTGCCACCCATAAGTACTCTTTTGGAGACAACATTTTCACCTTCTTTTCTTTTATCGGATTGAGTGTGCCATCTTTCTTAGTGGCACTGGTATTAATGGTGGTCTCCTCGAGGGTGTTTGGGGCCTCAGTCGGGGGGCTTTTTTCCCGGGCCTATCAGGATGCCCCTTGGAGCTGGGCCAAATTTGTGGACTTTCTTCAACATCTTTGGATCCCTGTTATCGTAGTGGGCATGTCGGGGACGGCAGGACTGGTAAGGATGATGCGGGGCAACCTGTTAGACATTCTAAACATGCAGTATGTGCAAACAGCACGGGCTAAAGGTTTGTCGGAAAACATCGTCATTTACAAACACGCTGTTCGCAATGCACTGCATCCTTTGGTTATGAGTCTCGGCATGAGCTTGCCGGGAATTATATCCGGTTCAACCGTTGTATCTATCGTTTTAAGCCTGCCTACTACCGGACCGCTTTATTTCAATGCTTTACGCTCTCAAGATATGTTTCTAGCAGGTACATTCCTAGTGTTTATGGCTGTAATGCTTGTTGTTGGCAACTTCCTGGCAGACATAGCCTTGGCGGTTGTTGACCCGCGCATCAGATATGAGTAAAGGAGGCCGCAAGTGATGACAGATATAACCATGCAGATCGAAACTCCCACAGAGACGCCGGAAATACCGGTTGATCAGGAGCGCGGCTCCCTTACCCAAGGGCAGCTCATCTGGCGTCGGTTTTTGAAAAACCGTCTGGCTGTAGCAGGTGGCATTGTTATTCTCTTGTTTTACGTAATTATGGTGGTTTTTCCCGGTTTCTTCGGCACTTATAATTACAATACTCAACGGGAGGATGCGATTTACGCCCCGCCCCAACTGCCGCAGTGGCGTGACGAAGAAGGCAAGTTCCATTTAAGACCCTTTGTCTACGGATTGGAAACTGAATTAGATTTCGCGAGTTTCGAATGGGTTCACATAGTAGATAAGTCAAAAAAATACCCCGTATATTTCATAACTCGGGGAGAGGAATATCGACTATTTGGCCTGTTCCGAACAAATATCCATCTTTTTGGTGTGGAACCGCCCGGCACGTTTTTCCTATTTGGAACTGATGATTTAGGTCGTGATCTTTTCAGCCGCGTCCTCCAAGGAGGTCAAATTTCCCTAACAGTGGGCCTGGTGGGAGTGATACTCACGATTATCTTAGGTTCGGTTCTTGGAACCATTTCCGGATATTACGGCGGAGTTATGGATAATATCATCCAGCGCATTGTTGAACTGATGATGTCTTTTCCAGATATCCCCCTTTGGGCGGCTCTAGCAGCGGCACTGCCGCCGGAATGGTCGCCTGCCAAGACCTTTTTTGCCATCTCTGTTATATTATCTTTGCGCAACTGGACGGGATTGGCAAGGCAAGTACGAGCTAAAGTCTTAGCTTATCGGGAAGAAGATTATGCCGTAGCGGCACAGGCCATGGGAGCATCTGATCGAAGAATTATACTCATACACATGCTACCCAACGCTGCCAGCCACATTATTGTAATTGCAACACTATCTATACCGGGGATGATCCTTGCGGAGACTTCCCTAAGTTTCTTGGGCCTGGGGATTCAACCTCCTATAGTCAGCTGGGGAGTTCTCCTACAGCAGGCACAGCAAGTAAGTGTTGTTTTGGAGCGGCCTTGGCTGCTGTTGCCGGGCTTTTTCGTGGTATTGGCTGTACTCTCCTTTAACTTCTTAGGAGACGGCATTAGAGATGCGGCAGACCCCTACTCCAACTAATAACGAGGCGGACATCAGGAGGGATAACAATGGCTGTTGAACAAAAAGAGCTGGCAGTAGGCCAAGAGCTGGTGCGAATCGAAGATCTCCACACCCAGTTCTTTACAGAACAAGGTATTGTAAAGGCTGTTGATGGTGTTACCTTCAGCATAGAACAAGGGAAAACTTTGGGTGTCGTCGGGGAAAGTGGATGCGGTAAAAGCATCACTGCCATGTCCATCATGCGTTTATTGCCGGAGCCAAGGGGGCGTATCGTTAAGGGTAAGATTACCTTTTTCCCGCCTCAACAAAATAACATTAACCAAACGTCTGTGGATATAACTGCACTCGACCGCCACAGCTCCCAAATGCGAGGCATTAGAGGGCGCCATATCGCCATGATTTTCCAAGAACCTATGACTTCATTGAACCCGGTTTATACTGTAGGAGACCAGATCATTGAGGCCATTCAACTGCATCAACAAGTAGATCGGGACACTGCCCGAGCCAGGGCCATTGAGGTGCTGGAACAAGTAGACATTCCCGATCCCGAAAGGCGGATTAGTGAATACCCCCATCAAATGAGCGGTGGACAAAGGCAGCGAGCCATGATTGCCATGGCACTTTCTTGTTACCCGAGTCTATTGATCGCTGATGAACCCACCACTGCATTGGATGTTACAATACAGGCCAAGATCCTGCGCAACATGCGGGATCTGCAGCAAGAGTACGGTATGTCCATCATGTTGATCACCCATGATCTGGGTGTGATTGGACGCATGGCCGATGAAGTGTTGGTTATGTATGTAGGCAAAAAAGTCGAACAGGCGGAAGTCCGAAATATCTTCCACAACCCTTTGCATCCATATACCCAAGGGCTTATGAAGTCAATCCCGCTGATCGGGCTCAAAGATAAGAAGTTGGTGCCCATCACCGGTTCAGTGCCCAGTCCATTCAATCTGCCCACAGGGTGCTATTTTGCTCCCCGCTGCCCCCAGGCCATGGATAGGTGCCGCCGGGAAGCACCTCCGGAAACGGAACCAGAACCAGGCCATTTCGTCAGTTGTTGGTTATATAAGTGAGGTGTTTGCCATGACTAATACCGATGCATCAGTCAAAGATACCAGGCAGGTTCTATTGGATGTCAAAGGGCTAAAGAAATATTTCCCCATCAGAAGTGGATTTTTTCAAAAAACCACTGGCTATGTCAAAGCCGTTGATGGTGTGGATTTATTCATTCGTGAAGGCGAGACCTTAGGTTTGGTGGGCGAAAGCGGCTGTGGCAAGACCACCACCGGTCGAGCCATTCTCAGGCTTTATGAACTTACAGATGGGACTGTTCATTTTCGCAGTGAATCTGGGGAAATGATTGATCTAAGTGGTCTTTCAAAGGATGAAATGAAGGCCATTCGCCGGGAAATGCAGATCATTTTCCAAGATCCTTTTTCATCCTTAAACCCCCGCATGTCAATTGAGCGGCTGATAGCAGAACCTCTGGTAGTACACGAAATTGGTGACAGAGCATCCCGTCATAAACGGGTAGTTGAACTGTTAGAGGCTGTGGGCATGTCCGGTCAGGTTGCAGCACGTTATCCCCATGAGTTCAGCGGTGGTCAAAGGCAGCGCATCGGCATAGCCAGGGCCCTTGCCCTCAACCCCCGTTTGATCATCTGTGATGAGCCGGTATCGGCTTTGGATGTTTCCGTGCAGGCCCAAGTGCTGAACATTATGAAAGACTTGCAGGAACAAATGAGTCTAACATATATGTTCATTGCCCATGACTTAAGTGTCGTTGAGCATATAAGTGATCGAATAGGAGTTATGTATCTGGGGCGGATTGTTGAGCTGACCCATTCTGAACAGCTTTATCAAAACCCGAGACATCCCTACACAGAGGCACTGCTTTCCGCTATTCCTTACGCGGATCCCGATATGGTGCAAGAGGAAATTTTGTTGGAGGGCAATGTCCCCGATCCGGCTAACGCGCCGCCCGGATGTCATTTTCATCCCCGATGCTTGTATGCCAAGCCCATTTGCAGTAAAGAGATTCCGCAGCTAGTCCCCACCAAGGACAACCCGGAGCATTTTGTTGCATGCCACAGGGCCGAGGAATTGGAACTCATTCCGGTACAGCCGCCGGAAAGGCTGCTCAAGCAAGTAGGTGGATGATTCAGCCGGTTCAAAGGATAAAAAATGCGGGTGCCAAAAGGCCCCGCATTTTTACTGTAACACAGATATCGGAATCATCTAAGGTTTAAACCAATACCCACCCACGGGCTTCCATAGCGGCGGCCAGGCGCTGCAGTGCCACTACATAAGCCGCAACCCTTAGGGGTATTGCCCCACTAGCGTGGTTTTGCGATGCCTCATATACCACTTTAAATGCGTCGACCATGATCTTTTCAAGCCGCTCTAAAACCTCGGTCTTGGACCAGTAATAGCTGTAGTTATTTTGTACCCACTCAAAATACGAAGCTGAAACCCCTCCGGCATTGGTGAGGATATCGGGGATTACCAACACACCGTTGTCCTGCAGAATTTTGTCAGCTTCCGGTGTAGTGGGCCCATTGGCTGCTTCAACAACCCATTTGCTCCGCACATCCGCGGCGTTCTCTTTTGTGAGTTGGTTACCTAAAGCCGCAGGGATAAGAATATCACATTCCATAGCCAAAAGCTCATCACTGGAAATAGGCTTTGTGCCGGGGAAACCTTTAACAGAACCGTTTGCTTGCTCATATTCCTTCAAAGTGTAAGGATCTATACCATTTGGGTTCTGTACTCCACCAAACACATCAACAACTGCTACAATGCGGCATCCGATATCATGCAGGTACTTGGCAGCATAGTTTCCTACATTGCCAAAACCTTGTATTGCTATCCGCGCATTCTTTAAAGGGAAATTGAATGCTTTGGCAGCCTCCCTGATGACCAGCATTACCCCGTGTCCCGTTGCTTCGATCCTGCCTTGGGAGCCTCCTAGAATCAAAGGCTTGCCGGTAAATACTCCGGGTTGGTAAGCCCCCTTAATCTTTGCAAATTCATCGACAAACCACCCCATAAGCTGAGCATTAGTATTGATATCAGGTGCAGGAATGTCTTTATCTGGACCAATGATACCGGCGATGGCACGGATAAAACCTCTACTCAACCGCTCGAGCTCACCCTTAGATAGCTTGGAGGGATCACACAAAACCCCACCTTTGGCGCCGCCATAAGGCAGGCCCACAACTGCGCATTTATAAGTCATCAAAGCAGCAAGAGCCTTGACCTCATCCTCATCGGCCTCAGGATGAAAACGGATGCCGCCCTTAAATGGACCAAGCACATCATTGTGTTGACAGCGAAACCCTTGGAAGACCCTAACCCGCCCATTGTCCATTTTGACTGGTATGGAAACCGTAAGCGTGCGGATGGGTTCTTTCAGCAGTGTCCTTACCTGAGGATCTAAATCCATGTAAGAAGCGGCCGCTTCCACTAATTCGGCAACAACTTCATAATGGCCGTTTGACTTAGCAGTCATCTATCTCTCTCCCTGAATATCAAGTGGTGTATATTATCTGGTCAACTACTTTATGCAATTATCACACCAAGGTACTGCTTTGTCAACGGAAAAGGCGGCCAAAGCCGCCCATAATGCAATATACATGATTTTACGCGGGGATATTCAAATAAAAAGAGGATTCGAAACATCAGTGCTGAATCTTTGGGACAACAGTTTTGCTAAGGAGGCTTTACCGTGGGTATAGGAGCTTTACTAGCTACATCATTTTTGGTGGGCCTTTCCGGTGCCATGATGCCCGGCGGGCTGCTCATCGTCAACATAAATGAAACCATCAAAAAAGGCTTAATCGGGGGGCTTTTGGTCATCACCGGCCATGCCCTTGTGGAAGTTGTTCTTGTCATCGGATTGGCCCTTGGCCTCGGCAGTATCTTTGCAAACGAATTCTTCGTTGGCGCCATCGCTGTCATCGGCGGCGGGCTTTTGGTGTGGATGGCAATCGATACCGCCAAGGCCAGCCAAACATTGGAAATGTCCATAACTCAAGAAGAATCGGAAACGACCGCTGACAGACAATCCGGGCCTTTTTTTGCTGGTCTGCTTGCCACAATATCCAACCCCTACTGGGCTTTGTGGTGGACAAGCGTAGGTGCCGCCTACGTGGCCATGGCAATGGAGCAAGGCACAAGGGCTGTTGCCGCATTTTACATTGGCCATGTTGCTTCCGACTATGCCTGGTATTTCCTCATCTCGCTTGCCCTAGTCACCGGCCGCAAATTGATCAGCCAAAAACTATACAGAGGCCTGCTCCTTGTAGGCAGTGTTTTCCTGGCCTTTTTAGGTCTTTATTTTATCTGGTCAGGTGTGACCCTGCTTCGATAAAGCAGTTCCAAATGTTTGGGGAATGACGTCTACCCACCATAGTGCACGTTAGCAGCCTTCCCAAACATGGATAGAATTCCTCTAGATAATTCCCAGCTCTTTCCCGACTTTGCGAAAAGCCTCTATCCCGTAGTCAAGGTCTTCCCGGCTGTGGCTTGCGGAAACCATTACCCGGATGCGGGCTTTACCGTGGGGGACTGTGGGAAACCCAATGGATTGTGCAAACACCTGGTGGTTGGAGAGCCTTACACTAAATTCCGCTGCCTGTGCTGCCTCTCCCAGCATCACCGGGGTGATGGGAGTTTGGCTCCTGCCTATATTAAACCCGAGTTTTTGCACGGCATCTTTGAAATACCGGCCGTTTTCCCAAAGTTTTTTTACAAGACTGTCGTCTTCAGCGAGTATTCTCACCGCTTCAGTGCAGGCCGCCACATCTGCCGGTGTCAGGGCAGAGCTGAACAAGAACGGCCGACCTCGCTGGGCCAAATAGTCGATCAATTCTTTGGTTCCGGCCACATAACCCCCAACGACTCCCAGTGCTTTTGATAATGTCCCTACTTCAATATCCACCTGACCATGCAGGTCAAAGTGATCGACTATCCCTCGACCGTGAGAACCCAAGACCCCTTCTCCATGGGCATCATCTACCATGGTCATTGCTCCAAAACGGCGGGCAAGTTCCACAATTTCAGGCAAAGGGGCCAAATCCCCATCCATACTGAAAACACCGTCTGTAATGATTAACCGCCTACCGGATACAGGCTCTTCGAGTCTGGCTTTCAGGCTGTCCATATCACAGTGGTCGTAGACCTTGATTTCCGCTCTGCTCAAGCGGCACCCATCGATGATGCTGGCATGATTGAGACTGTCGCTGTATATGGTGTCATTTCTTCCGACTAAGGCTCCAATCACTGCCAGGTTGGCAGTAAAGCCGGACTGCAAAGTGAGCACTGCCGGCACTTTTTTAAAAGCAGCCAGTGTATCCTCCAACTCTTTATGCAGTGTCATGGTACCGGCAATTGTCCTGACTGCACCGGGTCCGACACCAAATTCATCTATGGCGATTTTTGCGGCTGCCTTTATTCTAGCATCGGCTGCCAAACCTAAGTAGTTGTTTGAGCAAAAGTTGAGCATTTTCTCGCTGTTGATGGTAACCCAGGCTCCCTGGGGACCCTCTAATGTACGTATGTGGTTATACAAACCTTGTTCCTGCAAATTGGCCAATTCATCTTGGACAAATCCCAACGGCTCCTTTACCATAAACACACTCCTCCATTGAAAAATATCACGGCACTCTTGAGTTTAAGGTACAAGCAGTACTTTCCCACACTGCCCTGAGTTCATCAATGCCATGGCCTTTTCATATTCTTCAAACTTGAACTTGTGGGTAATGACAGGCTGAATTTCTAACGACTCTAAAGCTGCCTGCATCTCATACCATGTATCGAACATGCGGCGCCCGTTAATGCCGCATAAGGTAAGCTGGTTGAAAATGGCTGCATCAAGATCCAGGCTGACGTGTTCGGAGAAAATGCCGAGCAAAGATGCCTTTGCTCCCTTACGGAGCGCTTTAAGGGCATTTACAAAGGCCTGATGCGATCCGGACATCTCCAAAAGCACATCTGCTCCAATTTTAGTTACCTCCTTGACAACTTTGCATAAATCCTCTGTTTGAGCATTAATGGCGTAATCGGCGCCGAGCTTGCGGGCGATCTCCAACCTATAATCATTTATATCTGAAGCAAAGATCCGCCTGGCCCCCGCCTGCTTTGCTAAAGCTATGCAAAACAATCCAATCGGTCCGCAGCCGGTGATTATCACATTTTGACCGGTAAGCTTGTGGACATTTGCAGCGTGAACAGCATTGCCCAAAGGATCATGGATTGCTCCCAAGGCCGGGTCGCTGTCATCCGGCAGAACCCAAACATTTTCAGCATCAATGGCAGCATATTCGGCAAAAATACCGTTAATATCTACACCTATAATTTTAACATCATCGCATATATGTCCCTGCCCTGTACGGCAGTAATAGCATTGACCACAGATAATATGGCCCTCAGCAGTAACAAGCATTCCTTCCTCAAGATGGGTCACATCTTCTCCCAACTTTACAATCCTGCCTGCAAATTCATGCCCCACTGTAACAGCAGGCTTGATTCTTGCGGCTGACCATTTGTCCCAGTTATAAATGTGCAGATCCGTCCCGCAAATAGCGGCAACCTCAATCTTTATCAACACCTGATCTTTTTGGATCTTAGGTACCTTTACTTCGCAAAGCTCAAGACCAGGCCCGGACACAGTCTTACGTATAGCCTTCATCACTGCCACATCGACACCTCCATTCAATACTTCCAACACTTCGTCGCGATCTCAGTTATTTCTCGAGATCCTCAAGATCCAAATCGGTGTAATCATACCCGGCCATGTGAAGCATGGCAGCATGCATTCTTTGAATATGTTTACCCATAAGGGCCTGGGCCCGTGAACCATCCCCTTCTTCTATGGCATTTAAAATACTGAGGTGTTCTTCATACATAACGCGGGCGGCTTCCGGAGAACTCTGCACATAAGCCGCGTAAGCGCGGTTGCATAAAGGATCGACCAGACCTTCGATCACCCGGGCTAAGCGGCGGTTGCGAGACATAGATACCAGCTGCACGTGATGGTTGCGTTCCCGGTGGAAAAAGGCATCCAAGTCCCCCGCTTCCACAGCTAGGCGAACTTGATTTAAACTGTCTCTCAGTGTTTTTAGATCCTCGTATGTCGCCGTATGTGCCAGCTGTTTGGCCACATAACCTTCTAATATGCCCCGGATTTCTGTTACCTCCACAGCCCCGGAAAAGTCATCTGCTTTAACTAACGCACCCACTTTGGGTACAAGCTGGACAAGGCCCTCTTGCTCCAGCAGTCTGAGGGCATCTCTCACCGGTGAACGGCTTACATCATATTGTCTGGCAAGCTCATTTTGGCTGAGGACAGTGCTTGGAGCAATCTCCCCGGACAAAATCGCTGCTTTTACTTCTTCATAAATCCGATCAGATTGGGGCATTTGGTCCCCCATCCCGTCAGGATTCTTATGCATAAAAATCACCACCAAGCCTTTTGACGTTCACATATTCCATTAGCATACCACTTGTATACAAGTTTCGTCAGAAGTTTGCATGTTCCTGCGAAGTCTTTGTCATTACACAACTTATATTCACTTTTTCTACCGTATGACTAAAAGTGCAGTTGAACGGGTTGGTTACCGTCATCAGTCAAATAAAGGAGTATTGCGAAGAAAGGTGTAAAGTTAGTACTAAACTTTATGTCTTGGACAATATAGGAGGCAGGTTTATGCGCCCATTTGCACCTTTTGTTGACGGTTATTGGGATGTTGAAAATCAGCTGGCCCAGCATATACAAAGAAGGGCTTCTGCCTATGCCGGTCTTGAACACCAAATAAAGAATGAGACAACTACTATCGAAGCGTTTGAGGAAAGACGACAACAAATAAAACAAGTATTTTTAGACGGGCTTGGGGACCTGCCCCCCGGCGGCACACCCCTAAACCCCAGGAACACAGGGGTAATTTCCAGAAACGGCTATATCATCGAGAAGATCATATTTGAGAGCCTACCTGGCTTTTTCGTTACCGGCAACCTCTATGTACCCAATGGAGCCGAAGCCAACCCCGCTGTGCTCTTTCTCTGCGGACATGCCCGGGAAGCTAAAGCATATCCTAGGTACCAAAGCGTATGTATCGCATTGGTGAAAGCGGGATTCGTAGTATTTGCCATCGATCCCTTGGGACAAGGTGAGCGCATGGGTTACGTAAATCCCGCAACCGGCAAACTTGACGTTGAGTGGGGTACCTATGAACACTCCCATGCCGGTATGCAGTGCACTTTAACAGGACAAAACATCGCCAGGTATTTCATCCATGATGCCAAACGGAGCTTGGATTATCTTTGCACGAGGCGGGAAGTCGATTCCGCCCGGCTGGGTGTTACCGGGAATTCGGGTGGTGGTACTCAAACGAGCTATCTTATGGTACTAGATGAAAGAGTAAAAGTGGCCATACCCTGTACTTATATAACCGCTCGAGAGCACTATCTGTGGACCGGACAAGCCCATGATGCTGAGCAAAATATTTTTGGTGCTTTCACTAAAGGACTAAATTACGATGATCTGCTGACCTCGATAGCGCCAAGGCCGGTACAGTTGGGCGCTGTTGCATCAGATTTTTTCACCATTGAAGGAGCACTGCAAAGTGCCGCCAGGGCCAAGCAGGTGTATGATTTGTATCAATGCCCGGGAAATTTCCGCTTAGTTGTCGCCGATGGGACCCACCAGTATGCTGACCTTTTGCGGAAGGAAGCAGTCAGATGGTTTAAATACCACCTCATGGATGACAAAACGTCTGAGCCGCTTGTAGATGTGATTGACCCAAGTCGCTTGGAGCAGCCGTGGATGCACCTCGGTAAGAGCCCTGCCCCAGCTTTTGAAGATCATGAGCTTCTGCCGGAAAAAGACCTGTGGTGTACCACCTCAGGCCAAATTTCTTTGGACATGCCCAAAAGCAAAACCGTATTTGACTTAAACAAAGAAACCTGGACCAAAACCCAGCCAAAGAAAGTTAAAACCTCTGACTTTTTCCAGTGTTTGCAAAGGCTCATCACCGTCAACCGCGATGCCAATCCGCTTTGGGTTAGGTGTATTGATTCCGGCATCAGCGGCAATATATCTTGGCAAAAGATATTCTTTTTCACAGAGTCCGATATATTAGTGACGGGGATTTGGGCTGCGGTGGACGCAGAAGCACCACCATGGGTAGTCATGCTTTCGGAAGGTACAAACACTCTCGAGAAAGACAGGGAATTTGTGCGCAGGATGACAAGGGAAAAAGGGAACATTTTGCTTTTAGATGTGCGGGGACACGGAGCCTTGAAACAGCGCAAAATCAACCGTTATAGACCTTTAGCTGTTTATGGAACTGAATTTGTTCTAAACTACAATGCCATGATGCTGGAGGATAGTTTGCTTTGGATGAGGGCTTATGATGTTCTGGAAGCGCTTATTTATGCTTATGGTGCAACAGGAAAACGCCCATCATTGTATGGGGAAGATTGGCTTGGTGTAGTAGGGCTTGCTGCAGCTGCCGCTTTAGAGGAAGTGGATTTTGGGAAACTGGCTCAAAAGTATAAGCTGCAGGAAAGCCGCACTATGGAAAAAGGGCGTGGTCTTCGATCATTGGAGTTCCGCCGCCTTTTAGACAGCGTCCAATCAATTGTTGATGAACGCTTTCATCTAAAAGATCATCGATTGGAGGCTTTCAATCTCGCCCAGGTGTTGGATATACCGAGGTTGATTGAGTATTTCGGACACCGAGTACATGTTCATTCGTGGGTGAATGGTTTGGGAGAGGAGTATTTGCCCAAACGAACGCTTGGCAGGTAGTCAAAGACAAGGCTCTAAGATCGCCATTTTACAAATACTTCAGTAAGACAACTGGAATGGAGGAGCATTATGCAGACCTTTAATGGGCTTAACCTGGGTTTGGGCGGGCTTTGGCGTCTATCCAAAGCAAAAACCCGTTCAATCAGCGCAGAGAATTTCACTGGAGAAAAAGGCAAAGGCGGAATGGCAACCGATGGCACAGGTGCCAACGCGGCAAGGGATCTTGGCCAAGGGTGGAAAGTATCGCCATCGGTGGAAATCAAGGGTGGGAGCACTTTCACCCTTGCTGAAATTGAAGGTCCCGGTGCTGTTCAACATATGTGGATGACCTGCTTTCCGGCACACTGGCGCAATCTGATACTGCGTATTTATTGGGACGGCGAGCAGGAACCTTCTGTGGAAGTACCGTATGGTGACTTTTTTTGCAATGGTTGGTGTGAGCGTTCAAATGTTAATTCTTTGCCTATTGCAGTTAATCCCGCGGGTGGTATGAATTCCTATTGGGAAATGCCTTTTAGAAAATCTGCGAAGCTTACTGTAGAAAACCGCGGTGATGAAGATGCGATTTTGTACTACCAGATTACGTATGCGTTGACAACAGTTCCCGATGATGCGGCATATTTCCACGCCCAGTGGCGCCGCAGCAACCCTTTAAAGTACAAAGATGTGCATACAATCATTGACGGTGTCAAAGGTTGGGGACATTATGTCGGCACTTATTTGGCATGGCAAGTCAACAACAGCGGTTGGTGGGGTGAAGGTGAGATCAAATTTTATATGGATGGAGATATGGAGTTTCCCACCATCTGCGGCACAGGAACAGAAGACTATTTTGGCGGTGCCTGGAATTTTGAACACCCAAAAGGTGAGTACGGCACATACTCCACACCATTTTTGGGCCTTTCTCAAGTGTTGAAACCCGATGGGCTTTACAGAAGCCAACAGCGTTTTGGTATGTATCGCTGGCACATCATGGACCCGATTCGCTTTGAAGAGGATCTAAAAGTAACCATCCAAGCGCTGGGATGGCGGCAAGGCGGAAGATACTTGCCTCTGCAAGATGATATCGCATCAGTAGCCTATTGGTACCAGGCAGAACCCCATGGGGTGTTCCCTGACTTACCTCCTCGAGACTGTGTAGAGGTTGTTTGATTTAAGATAATCACAAAAGGGGTTTTGCTAGCACTATCTTGTGTCAAAACCCCTTTCTTGCTCGATGACACCTGCGGCGTTGTTTGCGATTACTGCCTATTTGTTTGTTTTTTGGCCACCTAATGGGCTTCCGCACAATCCATCCAAGTAATCTTTTAACTCCGACTTCCCCACTCTGTTAACTCCACTGTGTTCAATATCGAAAAGAGGGTCTATAGACTTTCCAGATTCCCTTTCCATGACTTCAGCGATGCGGGGGTGGCAAAAACCGCCTTGACACCAACCCATGGACGCCCGTGTGCGCCTCTTTGCCCCATCTATACTCTGGACGGGAATCCCCCGGTGCAAAGCATCTACAATTTCACCTTCAGTAACTTGCTCACAGCGGCAGATGATCTTCTCTTTTGAAGGAGGTATGTCAACTAAGTGCTCAATTTCAGGATAAGGGAGAAGCGGTTGGCGCGTAATAATGGGTCTGCGGTTTGGATTAAAATCAGGATCTTTGTTTAATTCCAATCCGGCGTTCTCCAAAATATCCAAAACCAGATCCGCAATGGCCGGAGCCGCTGTGAGTCCCGGTGATTGGATACCAGCCACATTGATAAACCCCGGGACAGATGTCTCTTCAATAATAAAATCATCTGTTGTACTCTTTGCTCTGATACCGGCAAAACTTCTTAAAAACTTCCCCGGATCCATATCAGGATACAATCGTTGGCAGCTTTGATAGATCGCGGCCACGCGCTCGATTTGGGTGGAAGTATCTTCGCGATCTTCTTGGTCAGCCGCATCGGGTCCGATCATCAAATTGCCGTGGTATGTCGATGTCAAAACGACCCCTTTGCTTTGAGAAGTAGGAAGTTGGAAGATTATATTGTTGATTGGATCCCCGGTACCTCTGACAAAAAGAATGTAAGCGCCGCTTCGAGGGATAATCTTGAAATCATCTAGACCCACCATCTGAGCGATTCTGTCTGCATGTATCCCGGCAGTGTTGATTACGTACCTGGTTTGGTATTGACTTGGACCGGTAGTCACCACAAATCCGTTTTTCTGCTTTGCGATCCTTACCACTTCTTCATCCAGCTGGAGCCGGGCGCCGTTGGCCACGGCGTTTTCGGCAAGCGCGATAGCCATCTCATACGGTGAACACACACCGGCACCTCGGCAGTGCAGTGCCCATTTGATATCAGGGCTTAATGCGGGTTCCATACGCCGAATTTCGTCGGCCCCGATAATAGAAAGATCAGTTAGTCCGTTGGCTACACCTTGTTCAAAAAGCGCCTGTAAAGAAGCAGTATCATCTTCTGATACAACAACCAAAGAACCCGTTTCTCTAAATCCAAAATTCAGCTCTTCATTTAAACGTTTGAACTGCTTGCGACCGGGATAGCACAACCTACCCCGCAAGGTGGTTTTGGGCTCAGCATAACCGCCGTGCACTATAGCGCTGTTGGCTTTGGTCGCACCCATGCTCACATCATTGGCCCGCTCCAAGATGGCAACCTTGAGTCTATACCTGGTAAGCTCTCGGGCGATAATTGTGCCGATAATACCGGCTCCGATAACTACAACATCATAAGAAGCCATTAGATACCTCCTCAGTAATTGCCTACAGCATGCATTTGTATTGTATTCTACCATTTTTCTATGCTTTGTCGACAAAAACTACAAACTTGGTTTGCCGGATTCAAGTCCATCAGCTCATTGGTCGATACAATATATGAACGACATAATCAACAAGAGCCCATTCGTTGTGGGATGCAGTATTACAAATTAGTTTGGGAGAGATGCAGTTGAACGGTATACTTGCCGAACACGAAGCAAGAGTAAACCAGGTACTCAGTAAAATTCTATCCAGTGCATTTTTGGGGTTCTTTTTCCTCTTGATATTTCTTTTTAATATCAGTATTCTCCAGAGCTCTGTTTTACTGATGGGAGCAGTGGCGGTTTTAGGAGTTGGTAAGATAGCACATACACCATATGGCCATACTGCAAAATATCTAAACCTGGCAATTTTAGCAGTACTTTTAACTGCACTGATGACTGTATTAGGTGAAAACAATATAGGAATTCCTGTAGCTGTTACGCTTTCATTGACAGCAGTAGCAATGTATTACAATCAGCGGCTGGTAGTTTTTTATGTGGCCTTAACTATTTTGTTAAACAGCGCCAGTGCCGGCCTTGATGTCACTCCCTATTTGATAAATTACGTACCAAGAAACTGGATTACACTGACTGCACTTTTTCTCTTGGGAGCAGTTTTGGCCTGGAATCTGGCCAAAACTGCTGCAGGGCTGATTGGATTTGCCGAACAGCAAAAGCAGGAATCCAAACGATTAACCGCAGATCTGGTTGTGATAAGGGACAAGATTTCATCATTGGTAGAAAGAACGGCAGCCATTGGGGAAGAACTGTCGTGTTCCACCGCTCACACAGCAAACACCACCAATCGGCTGGCTGCTTCTGTCGGGGATATGACGGCGACAACAGGAAGATTTGACAGCCTTGCCGGGCAGATCCTGAGTTCGTCAAATCACGTACATACTTTGGGTGAAGATGGTCAAAAACAGATGTTTATGACCCGTGAAGCAGTAGATGAAGCATTGGACTTCTCCCGCGATTCTCTGCAAGTTGTAAATGAACTCGAGACTGCTTCCCACCAGATCACAGGCATCATTGATCTGATTGCCAATATAGCAGGACAAACCGGCTTACTTGCATTAAATGCGGCCATTGAAGCAGCCCGTGCCG
>JAAYQZ010000113.1 GCA_012519025.1 Bacillota bacterium | reverse complement strand
GTCCAGCTAACTGATAAAGTTCAACTCAAGCCAGGTGTTAAATATGCAACTTGGGATACTTTGACTGTTTCCGAAGGTGCTAAGTTTGACGAAGACAAGGAAACCGTTGTGGACACCGTGGCTAAGGATATGACAGAGCTACAGCTTACTGCTGCTCTCACTTATGCACTATCTGACAGCTCTGAAGTTGGACTTTCCTACACCAACCGCAACCAGAAACTGGATGTTTTAGAAACATATACTGCTCTTCTGGAGGCTGGCAAGGAAAACGAACTCACAGACAATTTTGTTAAAGTCTGGTTCAAGACCAGCTTCTAAGCAGCATCTAGCTTAAGCAAAACAACCCCAGGGTCTCCCTGGGGTTTTCTTTTTATACCGCTATAATCTTGGATGCTTCATTGGTGCGCAGTCCCGAAAAGAAAACCGGGTTTGGAGGAAGGATATTAAAATCCGTCGTTGAATAATGTTTACAAGAGAGTAACCGGAAGCAGGGTGCTTTGCGGTTTAATATAGACGATAATCTACGACTTATACTAGTAAAGCAACAATTCCTGTCGGAATCATTATATTTGCCTTCCTTCCGGGCCATTGCCTCTCTTTGAAGTCCCGATATATCTTATATAGAATCTTAGATAGGTTGGGAGGGGTGATGTGAGCAATAGTTAGGTGACGGAATGTATCTGTTGGCACTTTGCTATGCCACGTTAGATATAGAAGGAGGTTAATTAATAATGGCAGGAGTTACACTGCAAAATGTGACTAAGCGGTTTGGTAACGTTGTGGCCGTTAATAATGCAACACTGGAGGTAAAAGATAGAGAGTTCATTGTATTAGTAGGTCCGTCCGGCTGTGGAAAATCTACTACTTTGCGTATGGTAGCCGGGCTTGAAGAGATTACAGAGGGCACCATTCTAATCGATGACACTGTTGTCAACGATGTTCCGCCCAAGGATCGGGACATAGCCATGGTTTTTCAGAACTACGCACTTTACCCCCATATGGATGTTTATAACAATATGGCCTTTGGATTGAAATTGCGCAAGTTTCCCAAGCTGCAGATCGACCAAAGGGTGAAAGAGGCCGCCCGATTGTTGGGTATCGAGAATCTGCTTGATAGAAAACCTAAGGCACTGTCCGGTGGGCAAAGACAGCGAGTGGCTGTTGGTAGAGCTATCGTCCGGGAGCCTAAGGTTTTTTTGATGGACGAACCCTTGTCAAATCTGGATGCTAAACTTCGGGTCCAGATGCGGGCGGAGCTCGCCAAGCTGCATAACAGACTTCAGACTACTATTATTTATGTTACCCATGACCAAACAGAAGCTATGACCATGGGTGACCGGATCGTGGTTATGAGGGATGGTTTTATTCAACAGGTGGGCGCACCTCTTGAGATTTATAATGAGCCTAACAGCGTGTTTGTTGCCGGTTTTATCGGCAGCCCCGCGATGAACTTCATGGATGTTGTCGTGCGCAAGGATGGAGATAATTATATTGTAGATGGCGGTGCTTTTAAACTGACGATAGATCCCGCTAGGGCAGCCCAGCTGAGGAATTTGGAAAGATACGTTAATAAGGAAGTTATATTTGGCATCCGACCCGAGGACATTGAAGATGCTGAGCTCGCAGATGAGCAGCTTATCGATACATCTATTATGACTGCCACTGTTGATGTAACAGAGCCTATGGGTGCTGAGGTGTTTGCGTATTTCTCTATTGCAAATCACAGCTTTGTGGCGCGATTGAATCCTATTACTACTGCAACTCCGGGCCAGGAGCATAGAGTCATGCTTGATATGTCCAAAATTCATATTTTCGATAAAGATACTGAGGCTGCGATTGCATAACTTAAAGTCAAGAACCCAAACTATAGATGACGACGGCCGGATAAATCTTTCCGGCTGTCTTACCATAAAGGTAAAATTGGCAAAAGGATTATTAACTGGCGGGGGAGGAGTTTGCTTCAAAGAAAGAGAATAAGATATTATCAAGTTTCTATGCACTAACTTTTCTTGAGCAACCGGGGCAGTGTTCGGGGAAAGTTGCGGCAAAGGTTTTAGCTTCTGCTGTTGTCTGCATATACTAAAAACGAGAGCTAAAGGTCAGCAGTCACCAAGAGAGGGGCTACTCGATAGTGAGTTCAACTAAACGAATCATGATCTGTCTGCCGAGCAACCTGCTGGAACAGGTGGACGAAGTGGTGCGTGAGCTTCAGGGAAATCGCAGTCAGTTTGTACGTGAGGCTATGCGGTTTTACCTGATGGAGCGAAGAAGGACTCGACTGCGGGAAGAGCTGATTGAGGGCTACCGCCAAATGGCTCAGCTCAACCTGCAAATTGCTGAGGAGAGTGAAGTTAACTACGATTTTGATCTTGAAACCTACGAGCGGCAGCTAGCGAGCGCCAAGTGATTTTAGTGGAAATTAAACGAGGAGACGTTTTTTATGCCAATCTCAATCCAGTGATTGGCTCAGAGCAGGGCGGTACTCGCCCCGTGCTCATCATACAAAACGATATCGGCAACAAATATAGCCCCACTACAATTGTTGCCGCTATTACATCACGGATCAAAAAAGGCAAGCTTCCTACCCATATTGAATTATCGTCAGACGATCATCGTCTGGAAAAAGACTCTGTCATTTTGCTTGAACAAATCAGGACTATTGACAAGAGGCGGCTTAAAGAAAAGATTACCAATTTGGACGCGGAAACAATGATGAAGATCGATGAAGCATTATCCGTCAGTTTGGGTTTGATAAAAATCTAGGTGTTGAAGCAAACGTTTCATCGTTCGAGCCTCTTTGACGCAAAGACGCCGGTGGCGTCTTTTGTTGTTCTCCACGTGCCGTGAAGGAGGATGTCCAATGACGACGCCCCAAGGGAATGGTTTTGTCAACAGCAAGCCTATCATTGGGATTACCTGTGGTCATACCTTTGAAGGAAGTGGGCGATTTTATGTCAATGAGCCCTATGTGCGGTGCATAGAGGCGGCAGGGGGGCTGCCATTTATAATCCCCGGTCTCAAAAGTGCAGCTGATTTGGATGGGCTCTTGGACTATATCGATGGCCTTTTGCTTCCGGGGGGAGTAGATGTTGCTCCCATTCATTTTGATGAAGAGCCGATCCCGGCTTTGGGAGATGTCAACCCCGTATGGGATGAATTGGAGCTGTATGCCGCCCGGGCAGCCCTGCATCTCGATTTACCCATTTTGGGTATCTGCCGCGGGGCTCAGCTTTTGAATGTGGCGGCAGGAGGTACACTCTATCAAGACATAGATTCTCAAATCCCCGGCCCACTATACCAACACACTCAAAAAGCTCCCAATTGGTACCCCTCTCACAGCCTGAGCGTTGAAGAAGGCACCTTGTTGGCCGAAATATTTGGCTCAGGCGATGTTAGAGTTAATAGTTTTCACCACCAATCCATTAAAGAGCCGGCCCGTGGGTTTGAAGCCACCGCCCGATCATCTGACGGGATCATCGAGGCAGTAGAAAGCAGGATGAATAGTTTTGTTTTGGGCGTTCAGTGGCATCCGGAGCACATGGTAGGATATTATCCCAGGCAAATGAAGCTTTTTACAAGCTTTATAGATGCAGCAATGCAAAGAAAGGGGAGGTGTAAGGCAGTTGGTACAGGTTCCACTGCCGAATCATGTTAGCTATTACTAATGTAAAGATCATCACAGTAACCCAGGGAATCATCGAAAAAGGCACAGTGCTGGTTGAGGGCAATCAAATTAAGGCGGTCGGGGAAAATGTAGAAGTTCCTGCAGGTGCAAAAACGATTGATGGGAATGGGAAAGTGCTTACGCCCGGTCTTATAGATGCTCACTGCCATGCAGGCATAGGTGAGGAAGGCTATGGTTTTGAAGGGCGAGATTACAACGAAGCGGTTGATCCGGCTACTCCATGGCTAAGGGCCATCGATGGGATCAATCCGGCGGATTTGGGTCTTCGGGAAGGCGCCTCAAACGGCGTGACTACTGTTGGTGTTGTACCGGGCAGTGCCAATGTATTAGGTGGGGAAGGTGTGGCAATCCATACCTGGGGCAGCGTCGTAGATGATATGGTGGTTACAAGAGACGCCGGGTTAAAGGCAGCTTTTGGCGAAAACCCAAAGCGAGTTTACCAGGGTCAAAAGAAGATGCCCACCACCCGCATGGGAACAGCTGCTATTTTGCGGGAAAATCTCGTGAAGGCCGCAAATTATATCAATAAGCTCGATCAAAAAGGTGACGATGAATTTGTTGAACGGGATCTGAGAATGGAAGCGCTGGTGCGGGTCCTGCGGCGGGAAATTCCTTTGAGAGCCCATGCCCACAGAGCAGATGATATTATGACTGCTTTGCGTATTGCAGATGAATTTAACATACGTGTTGTGATCGAACACTGCACAGAGGGCCACAAGATCGTCGATCATATAGCAAAACGAGGAGTGACTGCCGTGGTAGGACCTTCTTTGAGTTCCCGCTCCAAGGTTGAGCTGCAAGAACTCAGTTTTGCTACCTCCGGCATATTGGCCAAGGGCGGTGTCAAGGTGGCCTTTACCATGGATCACCCAGTTATTCCCATGAAATACCTGCCGATCATTGCAGCACTTGCTGTCAAAGAAGGCATGCCGGTAGAAACAGCATGGCAGGCCCTCACCATCAATGGGGCTGAAGTCTTAGGTGTAGACCACCGCATAGGCAGTGTTGAGGTTGGAAAAGAGGCAGATTTAGTACTTTGGTCCGGTGATCCACTGGATATTCAGACTCGGGCGGAGACAGTCATGATCGCTGGTCAGGTTATTGAAGAATGTGATCAATAGCTGAGAAATTTATGATAATTTAATGAATTGTGGCAGGAGAACTGATCCTAGGCAAAGAATTTTCTATTTATATGATAAATAGGAGTTGTTGCCAGTGATTAAGATCCTGCTCGCCGACGATTATGTGCCTTTCCGCCAGGTGCTGGAGGACTTTCTTGAAACTGCTAATCCAAGGCTAAAAGTGATGGGACGAGCCACCAACGGCAAAGACGCTTTGTATATAGCAGAATGCAGTCCAATAGATGTGGCTGTAATAGATATTCGTATGCCCATCATGGACGGTTTGGAGTTAACCCGTCGTCTAAAGCACATGCTCGGCAATTCATTGAGTATAATTAC
The DNA here is from genome assembly GCA_012519025.1 of Bacillota bacterium. Lineage (GTDB taxonomy): Bacteria > Bacillota > Limnochordia > DTU087 > DTU087 > JAAZMF01. The sequence goes on along the minus strand of JAAYQZ010000113.1, from coordinate 11,136 downwards.
CTACACGGGACTTAGATCTGTCCTGCTTAAGGAACAGGTTCTGAGGGCGGGTGCTGATCTGCATCTGATCAAGCCTTTGGAATTGTTTGGGCTAAAAAATGCGGTGACACATTTGGCGGAGAGTAAAAGAAAAATCAAACCGGATGATCAGGCTAGCTCAGTCGGATAACAAACAGCCAGATAAAAAAGCAGACGTTTGGGGGCCATAAGGCCCCTTTTATAATGGCAGCAAAGGTATGGACTCCGGGAATACGGCAGGGAATAATTGGCTTTATGCCAAATAAAAGCCAAACAGAGGGGCATTCTGAAGGTGAAACGCCATAATTGGAGGCATCAAGGTGCAGCAGCTGAAAGTAGTTAGTGACAGTCCGGAAGCTACAGATAGAATCGGTTGGCTCACAGCCGGGTATTTACGACCCGGTGATGTGTTGAGTATTACCGGAGAATTGGGTGCAGGCAAGACAGTGCTTGTTAAAGGCATTGCCGCTGGTTTAGATATCGATCCGGCCCAAGTGACAAGCCCTACCTTCTCTTTAATGAATGAGTATACCGGCAGATTGCCGATGTACCATTTTGACGCCTACCGGATTAATAGACCCGAGGAGTGGGAAGATCTGGGGTATGAGGAATATTTCAGGGGAGAGGGCATCACTTGCGTGGAATGGGGCAACATGATAGAAGAATATTTGCCCCGTGTATTTTTAGAAATTCACATTGAAAAAGATGCTGTGCAGGAACTGCAGCGCACAATCAGTTTTCTGGATGTAGGCGGTGGTTATGAAAAACTCATGGCCAAGCTTCGTAAGGAGGTAGACCATGCGCATTCTTGGGATTGATACAGCCATAACTACCGGAGGTGCAGCACTTATTGAAGGAGAGCAGATAACTGCCGAGTATATTCTAAACATCAGGGCGACACATTCAGAAAGGCTGCTTCCGGCACTGGATCGCCTTTTTAAAGATACAGGCCTAGATGGCAGTAGGCTTGATGGTATTGCAGTAGCTTTGGGACCAGGTTCATTCACGGGTCTACGTATAGGCACTGCCACCGCGAAAGCACTGGCTTACACATGGGATAAACCGCTTATAGGTGTGAACGTCTTAGAAGGACTCGCATACCAAGTAGAGACGTTTGTGCCGTGGGTGTGTTCTTTGGTCGATGCCCGCCACGATGAAGTTTACGGCTCTCTTTATCAGGTGGGTGATGGCAGCGATGTACCGAAGGCCGTAATCTGCCCTCAGGCGGCTCCTGTCCGACAATTTGTTGAACAAGTGCTTGAAATATCCGGTGTGGAAAAGATCTGCTTCACCGGGGATGGCGCTGCCGCTTATAAGGGATTAATTGGAGATCTTACGAAAGAACGGCTGGTGTTTCCCGGCAATAATAATATATATCTTAGACCATCAAGTATTGCTTTCTTGGGATTGAGGCACCTTCAAGCAGGCAGACAAGATGACCCCATGAGTTTGGCACCCATGTATTTGCGATTGCCGGAGGCCCAACGCAGGTTAGAGGCACGGAATCGGCAGTCAAGTTAAATAAATTTAGGTTGGCTGAAAGGGGAGCAGCGTTTTGAGTGCCGAAGTAACCAACCACAGACATTTTGCCGTTCAAATCGAGCCTATGCGAGTTAGGGACCTAACCGGGGTTCTCAGCATAGAAAAGCAGTCATTTCCCACTCCTTGGTCTCGGTACGCCTTTTTAACAGAACTTTTGGAGAATGATAAGGCTTATTATTTTGTGGCCCGCACACCGGCGGGCAAACTGGTGGGGTATATCGGTATGTGGTTTATTATCAACGATGGGCACATCACCACCATTGCCGTTGATCCCAATTACCGGGGTAAAGGGATCGGGCGGCAGCTTTTGGAAACTGCCGAGGCGGTGGGCCGCAGACATGATATGCACCGATTCACTTTGGAGGTGCGGGTTTCCAATAAAGTTGCCCATGAATTGTACCGGAAAATGGGATTTGTTGATGCCGGAATCAGACCGGGTTATTATCGGGACAACAACGAAGATGCTATCATTATGTGGAAAGAGCTTCTTTAGATATTTTGTTTTGAGAAATGAGGATAGAAATTGGTTGATAAGCAGGTGGGGTGGGGAGCAGAACATGCCGATGTTTTAGTGCTGGGTATAGAGACTAGTTGTGATGAAACAGCAGCTTCTGTTGTCAAAGGGGGCCGCATGGTTTTATCCAATGTCATCGCCTCCCAGGTAGAACTCCACAGACTATATGGTGGTGTAGTGCCTGAGATCGCTTCCCGGAAACACATTGAACTGATTATGCCGGTAATTGATTTGGCTTTGAAAAAAGCAAAGATCAAGCCGACTGATTTAGACTGTATAGCAGTAACTTATGGGCCCGGGTTAGTCGGTGCTCTGCTTGTGGGATTGAGTTCCGCCAAAGCCATGGCTTTGGCCTTGGGATGCCCTTTGATAGGTATCAATCACATTGAGGGGCATATCTACGCCAATGTGTTGGAACATAAGGATGTTGAGCCTCCATTAGTTTGTCTTACGGTTTCCGGGGGCCACACTGACCTGCTGTATATAGATGCATATGGAGATTACAAAATTCTGGGCAGGACCAGGGATGATGCCGCAGGTGAGGCATTTGATAAAATAGCGCGGGTGCTTGGCCTGGATTATCCGGGAGGGCCAGAGATTGCAAAACAAGCACTGTCAGGCGATCCAAAGGCAATAGATTTCCCCAGAGGACTTATCCATGAGGACACCTATGATTTTTCGTTTTCCGGGTTAAAAACGGCAGCCATAAATCACGTGCATAATTTGCAGCAAAAAGGGGAAACCTTACCTATCTCAGACATTGCTGCCAGCCTGCAGGCAGCTATTGTGGATGTTTTGGTCCATAAAACCCTGGCCGCGGCATCTGCTTATAAGGTGGACACAATTTTACTTTCCGGCGGAGTTGGCGCCAATGAGGCACTGCGCGATCAGCTTAGACAAGATGCCCAAGCATTGGGTATTAATCTTTACTACCCTTCAAAGGTACTTTGCACTGACAACGGCGCGATGATTGCCTGCGCTGGGCATTATCGATTCCTGAAAGGGCAGCAGTCACCTTGGGATTTGAATGCCGCGCCGCAGTTGAGATTAGGGGATCCGGTGTAGCTTTGTTACACAGATTTTCGTTAACCAAATTGGGAGGATGACTACCCATGGATTTGGCTCAAGGCCCCCACCCGCCCGGGGAGCAGACCCAGGAGCGCAAGGGGCGGGCTAAGATTTTTAAAATTGTGCTTCTGGCAGTGATTTTAGTATTGGCAATTACCGGCAGTTTGGCCTACCGCTATTGGTGGTCTGATGCAGCGGTCTTGGGTGATGAAAGCATTAACATTGTTTTTATTGGAGTTGATACGCCTTTTTGGCGGTCGGCCGAAGCAGAGACAGACACAAAAAGCTATCCTGCCGCTTTTGAACATTTTGGTTACCAAGCTGATGCTTTGGTTGTCGGAACAGTTCATCCCATCAAAAAAACCATCAACTTCATTCCCCTACCGGCCAGTTTGAAGGCACAGATGTCAGACAGCGATATGGGACCTTTGGGAGATGTTTTCGCGGCAGGAGGTGTGCCTGCACTGCAAAAAGCTTTGTCGAAACTGCTCAATGTTCCCATACACCACTATGTGCTTGTCGATTATGGCGGGTTTACCCAATTGGTTGACAGTGTAGGGGGTGTTGAGCTGTCAGTGCAGGAGCCTATTCGCTACTATGACAACGGCCAGCTCGTATTTGAACTGACGGAAGGTATTCACAGGCTTAACGGGGCTGAGGCTCTAAAATACGTGCGCTATCGACCCGGTGCCCAGGCTGAAATCCGGCGACTGGTCAGGCAAATGGGGTTTTTGAGTGCATTGGGAGAACAAATTTTAGAACAAACCAGTATTTTCAAACTGCCGCAGTTGATTAGGTTAACTGATGAGCTGGTGGAAACAGATCTTCCGTGGGAAACAGCTTTAAAGATTGCGGGGCTTGTGTTTAGGCAAAAACAAGATGCTTTAGATGTTGTGCTCCTGCCCATGGAAGAAGTTGACACCGATTGTGTGCCGGACTGTGAAGCGGTTCGGGAGTTTGTCGACAAAATCTTCTACAATTCCACTGAAGTCAAATGACAAAAATTGCACTAGGACATGGTTCGTGGTATCTTATAGGTGATCTTAACATAAAAGTGAGGTGGCAAACCGCTTTTTCCTAGGAAAGGAAGCGGTACAATTTCATGAAATTATTTTTGGATACTGCCAATATTGATGAGATTCGGGAAGTAAACAGTTGGGGAGTTATCTGCGGCGTAACAACCAATCCTTCGCTTATTGCCAAAGAAGGAAGGGACTTTAAAGAAGTTATCAATACAATTTGCGAGATCGTCGATGGGCCTATCAGTGCAGAAGTTGTAAGTGAGGATGCGCCCGGCATGGTAAAGGAAGCCAGGGAATATGCCGCTTGGCATCCCAATGTAATTATTAAAGTGCCCATGACAATTGAAGGTCTAAAGGCTACTAAAATCATGGCCCGGGAGGGCATCAAAACCAATCTGACTTTGATTTTCTCACCTACCCAAGCTTTGCTTTGTGCAAGAGCCGGTGCTACTTATGTGAGCCCATTTATCGGTAGACTCGATGATAAAGGCCACGATGGCATGGATCTTGTGGCTGATATTGCAGAAATATATGCCGTGCACGGTATTGACACTGAAATTATCGCGGCCAGCATTCGCGGCCCTCTTCATGTAATCAATGCAGCCAAAGCCGGTGCCGATATAGCTACGATTCCCTACAAGGTGATGGTGGAGATGACCAAACACCCCTTAACTGACGCCGGTATCGAACAGTTCATGGCGGATTGGGCCAGTGTTCCGACAAGATAAATAGGGGTGATGGCCAAGTTTTCAGCTAAGATGCCCGTACTTTATTAAGGACAAGCTACAGCAGTGATTTACGCAAATCGCTGTTAGAGAGCGGGGAAAGGCAGCCCAACGGCACATCGAAGATGGTGCGGGCACCCCGCTCTCCGGTTTTATGCAGCATATGGCAAGCCCTAGCATAAGCGATAAGTACACTTGCCGTAAATTCAGGATTACTTTCCAGGGATAGGCGGAATTCCATTTGCTGTTTGTCTGCTGTCCCTGTACTGCCTGTGCGAATTACGAACCCACCGTGGGGCATGCCGGTGTGCTCGTGGGCAAATTCTGTTTCGCTGATAAAGTGGACGGTAGTGTTGTAGCCGGCAAAATATCCGGGCATTGATTTGATGCTGTTTTCTATGTCTTTTGGGTCTGCGTCCGGCTCCGGCACAACAAAGCATATGCGCTCATGCTGCTCTTGGGGTGACAGTTTCGGTGTTAGGCCTTGACGGATTTGCTTGACAGTTTCCCTAACTGGAACGGTGTACTGCACTGCTTGCTTTACTCCTGGGACCTGCCGTACAGCCGTAGAATGACCTTGACTCACACCCTTGCCCCAAAAAGTGTAGCTTTCACCTTGAGGCAAAATGCCTGCAAATAAAAGCCGTGCCAAAGAAAACAACCCTGGATCCCAACCTATGGAAATAATACTTAAGCTGTTCCCGCTTTTTGCAGCATTATCCATCACTGCATAATAACTTGGGATTTCAGCGTGGATGTCAAAACTGTCTACGGTATTAAACGCTTTGGCATATAAAGGGCCTTGATGGGGCAGATCACCGGCAGAGCTTCCACAAAGGAGCAATACATCGATTGCGTTTTGATATGTAAATATATCGTCGATCGAGACGGCTTTGCTTAAGGTCTTGATTTCCCGGGGACGTCTTGTAAACACCGCCACAAGCTCAAGGTCCCTATGATGGGCTATTGCTTTTTCTACACCCTGCCCTAAGTTGCCGTAGCCAACAATTCCTACTTTGATTTTGTTTTTCACATTTTCTCCTCCATTCACCTCAACGGCTTTGCTTCTATTCTACAGAAATCCCAAGATAATCTCCACTCCTTTCTTATTGGCAAAGTCTATTGTATAATCAGATAAACAAGTGGCGTAAAATTCCAGGGGGAGCGTTGATGTATGAAAATAGCAGACCGAATGGGTAAATTGGGAACAGAAACTGCTTTTGAAGTGCTGGCAGAAGTCCAAAGACTGACAAACCAGGGCAAAGACATCATCAGTTTTGCCATCGGTGAACCTGATTTTGCAACACCGGCCAACATCAAAGAAGCGGGCATAGAAGCTATAAGGGCCGATGAGACCCACTACAGCCCCTCTGCCGGCCGCAGTGAACTGCGAGAAGCCATTGCTAAATACATTAAAAGCACACGAAAGATTACCGTGAATCCCGAGCATGTTGTTGTGACTCCCGGTGCTAAACCCATCATCTTTTTTACGGCTTTAGCCCTTTTGAATCCGGGTGATGAAGCAATTTATCCGACACCGGGTTTTCCTATCTATGAATCTGTGATTCGATTCGCCGGTGGCAAACCGGTACCTTTGCCGCTCTTAGAGTCCAAGAATTTTGAATTTGATCTCGACTATTTCCGCTCACTGATTACGCCTCGCACCAGGCTTGTAATTCTTAATTCCCCCCACAACCCCACCGGCGGCATGCTGTCGAAGGCGACTTTGGAAGCTGTGGCAGAAATGGCATTGAAACATGACTTGTGGGTGCTTTCTGATGAAGTTTATTCCCGCATTGTGTTTGATGGCGAGTTCTTCAGCATTACAGGTATCCCCGGTATGCAGGAGCGCACCATTTTGTTGGACGGGTTTTCCAAAACCTATGCTATGACCGGCTGGCGTCTTGGATATGGAGTGATGAATGAGGAGCTCGCTGTGCATGTAGCCCGTCTGGTGACAAACAGCGAGTCGTGTACAGCTACTTTCACTCAGTTGGCCGGGGTTGCCGCTTTAGAGGGACCGCAAGATGCAACCGCTGCTATGGTGGAAGAATTTAAACGCCGCCGTGATCTAATTGTCAGCGGCCTAAATGATATTAGGGGCATTCAATGTCTTTTGCCGGCAGGCGCTTTTTATGTATTTCCCAATGTAACAGAGGCTTGTAAAAACCTGGGTCTTAAGGATTCAAGGGCACTGCAGCATAAACTACTCCATGATGCAGGAGTTGCTGTGCTTGCCAGAACATCATTTGGAAAGCGCCAGCCCGGGGAAAAAGAAGAATATTTGCGGTTCTCTTACGCTACATCGGAGGATTTGATTGTCCAAGGGTTGGACCGGATTAAAGCACTTTTGGGCAGTCGTTGATAATATAGTTGATGCCTTACTTACTTAAGCAACCAAAGTTAGGGAGGGACAAAGATGGTTTTTAAAAATAATCCCATCAGTTTAGTACATTTTATGGCTTTTCCGGGACCGGGAGGCACCAATTCCGTGCAGCGGGGTGAAGCCCGGGAAGAATACCTGCTTGGTACCATGCAGCAGGTGGTTGATGATGCCTTTTTCGACGGTATCGAGATCACCAGAATCAAGCACCGCCATATCCGGAAAAAAGCTGCCGCACTGCTGTCCAAAAGCGGTAAACGGGTCATTTTCAGCGCACAGCCGATTCAGCTCATTAACGAGGACAATTTAATTGCCCCAGAAGATATCAGCAGCCGTGATGAAACCCAAAGGAAGCTGGCTGTAGACAGGATTAAAGCCTGTATAGATGAAGCGCTGGAGATGGGGGCCCAAGCCCTGGGTCTGGTCAGCGGCCGGGATGTTGGCACAGCCGGTGGGCTAAAAGCCCGGGAAGAAGCCTTGTTAGCTTTAGTGCGGTCTTTAGACGAGATCTGTACATATGCTGATACGGCGGCCCGCAGTCATGAAATCCCAACACTTAAGATCAGCCTAGAGTTGTTTGATCGAATCGATGAACCCAACCATAAAAATCAGTTGATTGGGCCGTCGGAAGAAGCCATTGACATTGCCAGGGAATTAAAGGATGTATACGGGCATGGGCACTTCGGCCTTATGTACGATCTAAGCCACATGCCCATGCTGAAAGGGATTTCCTTTGAGTCGGAGACACCAGAAGTTCTTAAGTCTTTGGCACCTTTTTTGAACCATGTTCATGTGGGCAGCTGTGTGACAGATGATTCAGATCCATTATACGGTGACAGTCATCCCCGCTTTGATTATCCCGGCGGTGTTGTGGGGGAAGATGAGCTGGCAGCCTTTGTTACCAGCTTGATTGAGATCGGCTATACCGGTGGCATCGGCATCGAGATTACACCACGACCACATGAGGACAGTTCCATAGCCATTGAAAGTGCGAAATCCTACCTCAAAATAACCGGGCAGCGATTGGATGTCAACTATGCCATCGGCAGTTACTTTTTCCAAACCCGGCGATTTTTCACTGAGGAAATGATGGATTTACTCAATGAGACCCGGGTATATCGCGGCAATTTAGTGGAACAGGCGGCCAGGGAACGCACACGGCGGCAGCAGCTGACTAAAGAGGGTAAATTGGTGATACTAGCAGCAGACCACCCTGCTCGCAATGTGACCAATGTCGGCGGTGAGTCCACGGCAATGGGGGATCGACTGGATTATTTAGGCAGGATCTTAAAGGTCATGACAACATCTACAATTGATGGTGTGATGGCCACACCGGATATTATCGAGGATCTTTTGCTGGTTGATTATTTACTCAAAGAAAACGGTGTTCCGGGATTTTTAGACGATAAAGTACTCATTGGCTGTATGAATCGCTCGGGTCTTCAAGGATTGGAATATGAAATGGATGACCGCATGACAGCTTTTACAGCGGAGCGTATGGAGCAATTGGGCATGGACGGTGCTAAGATCATGTTCCGGGTTGATACAGGCTTTCATTCCCGTTATTCCATCCATACTATAGACTACTGCGCCCAGGCTATCCGCCGCTGTAATGCCGTAGGCTTGCCTGTATTTTTGGAACCCCTGCCGGTAGTTAAAACGGCCTCAGGTTACCAGGTAAAAATGGATGCCGATGAGTTGATCAAAACCATCGGTGTCGGTTCTGCTTTAGGAGATTCCTCCACAGGCTTGTGGCTTAAAATACCTTATGTGCCGGAATATTACAGGGTTTTGCGAGCAACGACTTTGCCTGTGCTTATGCTTGGGGGTGCCTCCACCGGCAATCCCGTTGACACCATCCAAAACTTCGAAAGAGGCATGGGGGAAGGTTTTAATGTGCGGGGAGCCATGGTGGGTCGCAATATGCTGTATCCGGGGAAAGACGATCCTGGGGCAGCAGCAGAGGCTGTTTGCGATGTTGTACACAAGTTAGCCAGTTCGCTTGAGGCGGTTCGCACTTTGAGAAAACACAGAGGCCGAGGCATGGATGCTTTGAAAGGTCTGCTGGTATAAAATTAGTTATAGGCGACAAATATAAAGAAATGGTGATTTAGTAGTGAGAGAAATCGATGTTGCTTTATTATCGAGGGAATTGGATGCTGTACATGGCAAGGGACATTTAGCTGTAGTCATCGATGTTCTTAGGGCAAGCACCACCATGGTGACGGCCCTTGAAAACGGTGCTGATCGAATCATTCCCTTAAAGTGCATTGATGAAGCAAGGGCCCGCCGTGCTGAAAAACCCCACTTTCTTTTGGGGGGCGAAAGAGATGCCAAACGGCCCAAAGACTTTGATTTGGGGAATTCACCTTTAGAGTACTGCAAACGCAAGGTTGAGGGGAAGAGTATCATCATGACCACAACCAATGGGACTGCTGCCATTGAGGCGGCCAGTAGGGCTGGGGCAGATACAATTATTGTCGGTGCACTGCTTAACCGCAGTGCAGTTGTTGAATACTGCCGGGGGAGACAAGAGTCGGTCCTGCTTGTATGTGCCGGTACCCGCGGGCGCTTCTCATTGGAAGACGCAGTATGTGCAGGTGCTATTATCAAAGGGCTGGGCTCCCACACCCAATTGTCCGATGCGGCCCGGGTGTGTCTGACCCTTTATGAGGCCTTTGGTAAAAACAGTCTGACAAACGAGATCATGGCCAGCCGCCATGGACGTTATTTGCAGGAAATAGGCTATGGCAAAGATATTGAGTTTGCCACCAGAATGGACAGATCACCCATTGTTCCTTTGTATCATGAAGGTGAAATCCGGGCATTGGAAACGGCTGCTGTGGAAGCCAAAATATAATTACAAACAATTGAAATAATAGATTAACTCAGCTGATTTGGGTCATACTGGGAATGGGCATATGCCGCATTCCCAGTCGTTTGTGTCGATGTTGGGTTGAAATGGACAGTTTGACATTCTGTGACTTAACTTGATGTTAAATCCAGTGAAAACAGGAGCAAAATTGCGCTATATCTCGATAAAGATGAGTAAAAGCCTTTTTCGGGGTTTGGGTATGTTTGCATTATAAATTGTGGTTCTGTAATATAAGTACTGGCATTAGCACTCACGAGCGATGAGTGCTAACAAAGACAAGGTTTCGGAAAAGGAGGTCTTCAGACAGATGCAGATCAAACCATTAGGTGATCGATTAGTAGTTAAGGTGATTGAGCAAGAAGAGACAACCAAAAGCGGCATTGTCCTGCCGGATACTGCCAAGGAAAAACCCCAAGAGGGCGAAGTAATGGCAGTAGGACCCGGCCGCTACGAGAACGGCAACCTTGTTCCAATGCACGTCAAACAAGGCGATCGGGTGCTTTTTGCAAAGTATGCCGGTACCGAAGTCAAAATTGGTGGGGAAGAATACCTCATTATGCGGGAAACCGATGTACTAGGTACCGTAGGCTAGGATTTTCATCTTAAGATAACAAAGGAAGGTGAATAAAGGGATGGCAAAAGATCTGTTATACAGCGAACAAGCCCGCCGCAAGCTGGAAAAGGGCGTTAACACTCTTGCCAATGCAGTTAAAGTTACCCTTGGTCCTAAGGGACGTAATGTAGTATTAGAGAGAAAATACGGCTCCCCGACGATCACCAATGATGGTGTTACCATTGCCCGGGAGATCGAATTGGAAGATCCTTTTGAGAACATGGGTGCCCAGCTCGTTAAAGAGGTGGCTACCAAAACCAACGATATCGCCGGTGATGGTACTACTACCGCAACCGTTTTGGCCCAGGCCATGATTAGGGAAGGTCTCAAAAACGTTGCCGCCGGGGCAAATCCCATGGAGCTTCGCAAGGGTATT
>JAAYQZ010000112.1 GCA_012519025.1 Bacillota bacterium | reverse complement strand
TACTACTTCTTGGGATGAGTTTTCGACAATCCCTACTCCCCTTCCATAAAGGCTGGATTGTTTTCCAGCCTTTATCTTTTAATGAACTTAAACAGGTATGGCACTAATCATCGCTTTGACCGGCAATCAAAGCAATAGCAACAACAATTATGTCATCCCCCACCCGCATGAGTTTGACTCCTTGAGTATTGCGACCGTATACGGATATATCAGAGACCGGCTGACGTATCATTAGACCCTGGGAGTTGATGATCATTAATTCTTCACCTTCTGCAACCACCTTAGCCCCCGCGATGCCGCCGGTTTTTTCAGTTTGGTTGATCGTTTTAATACCCTTGCCACCTCTGTTTTGAGCACGATATTCGGAAAGCTCGGTGCGTTTACCGTAACCTTTTTCGGTAACGACTAAGAGTTTAGCATCGCTTTCCACTACATTCATGGCCATAACTTCATCGCCTTTGTCTAGGGTAATTCCTTTTACTCCCATTGTGGCCCTTCCAGTCGGCCTGACGTCTGTCTCACTAAAGCGAATAGACATACCTTCTTTGGTAACTAAAAGGATCTCCTCATCACCTTCTGTGATCCTCACACCCACCAACTCATCGCCTTCCTCCAGGACAATCCCGATTAGACCCTCCCTGGGGCTGTCGAATTCCTGAAGTTGTGTCTTTTTAACTCTGCCCTTTTTTGTGGCCATTAACAGATATTTATCTTCGTTATATTCACTTATAACGATTACGGCCTGAACCTTTTCTTGGGGTTCTATTCGGATCAAGTTAATTATGGCAACTCCCCGGGCCTGCCTACCTGCCTCAGGAATTTCGTAACCTTTCAATCTGTATGTTTTGCCCTGATTAGTGAAAAAGACAATATGAGCATGTGTAGAGGTGACAAATAGATGCTCGACAAAATCTTCTTCTTTCATTGTTAAGGCTGTTATACCTCGCCCACCACGTCTTTGGCTCCTGTAGGTATTAACCGGGATACGCTTAACGTATCCTTGGTGGGTTAAAGTAACCACTATATCTTCATCGGCTATCAGATCCTCGATACGGATATCGCCTGAATGGCCTGTTATCTCTGTTCTTCTGGGATCGCTGTATTTTTCCCTTATTTCCAGCAGCTCTTCGCGAACTATACCGTAGACTTCTCTCTCATCACTTAATATTTCTCTATAACGCGCTATTTTGATCAAAAGTTCCTTATGCTCTGCTTCAATTTTATCTCTCTCAAGACCAGTCAAGCGCCTAAGCTGCATATCCAATATGGCAACAGCCTGTTTTTCTGTTAGGTTGAATCGGCTGACTAACCCTTCTCGCGCCTCCCGATCACTTGCGGAACCGCGAATCAACCTAATGATCTCATCTATATGATCAAGTGCTATGCGATACCCTTCTAGAATATGGGCGCGATCTTCCGCCCGACGCAGTTCAAATTGAGTACGGCGGGTCACTACATCCCGCTGGTGTTCCAAGTAATACCGCAGAACTTCCTTTAGATTGAGTACTCTGGGTTGCCCATCAACCAGAGCAAGCATGATCACCCCAAAAGTTTCCTGCAGCTGCGTATGTTTATACAGCTGATTCAATACTACATGGGGGTTCGTATCTCGCCGGATCTCAATAGTAATTCGCATTCCTGTTCGATCAGACTCATCTTTTAGATCCGTGATTCCATCAATGCGTTTGTCCCTAACTAAATGGGCGATCTTTTCTATAAGGTTGGCTTTATTCACCATATAAGGCAGCTCAGTTACAACAATGCGGGTGCGTCCACTAGACAGCTGTTCCATTTGGACCCGTGCCCGCATTCGAACACGGCCGCGCCCGGTAGTGTAAGCGTCATCAATTGCGTCCCGGCCGAGGATAATACCTCCTGTGGGAAAATCCGGTCCCTTAATTACCTGGCCTAAGGCTTCAATAGGCACATCCGGGTTATCGATCAACATAACTAAGCCATCGATAACTTCCCCCAAGTTATGGGGAGGAATGTTGGTTGCCATTCCCACCGCTATACCCGATGCCCCATTGACCAATAAATTGGGAAAGCGGGAAGGTAGTACTTCCGGTTGCTCTAGGCTGTCATCGAAGTTCGGTATGAAATCCACGGTATCTTTGTCAAGATCCCGAAGCATTTCTTCTGCCAATCGCGACAGACGTGCCTCTGTGTAGCGCATCGCCGCTGCAGGGTCACCATCAACCGAACCGAAATTACCATGCCCATCTACAAGCATATACCGATACGAAAAGTCTTGGGCCATACGCACCATAGCGTCGTAAATAGCTGTTTCCCCATGGGGGTGGTATTTTCCTATAACCTCTCCAACAATTCGAGCCGATTTACGATGCGGTCGATTAGACCGCATACCCAACTCGTTCATACTGTACAATATCCGACGTTGAACAGGTTTCAAACCATCCCGAACATCCGGTAGGGCCCGATCGACGATAACTGCCATGGCATAGCGCAGATATGAGGTCTGCATCTGCTCTTTAATGCCAACTGGAATAATTTTGTGGTCAAATAGCTCCATATCCAATATTCACCCCTTATAATGGGCCCTTATAGATCCAAATACTCGACTTCTTTAGCGTGTGTTTCAATAAACTTGCGCCTGGGTTCCACTTTTTCACCCATTAGCGTGGTAAACACTTCATCGGCCGCAATAGCATCCTCCAACCTAAGCTGCAAGATAGTCCTTTTTTCTGGATTCATTGTTGTTTCCCAAAGCTGCTCAGGGTTCATTTCACCAAGCCCTTTATATCTTTGTAAAGTCGTTCCCGGGCGGCCTATTTCCTCTAAAATGTTGTCCAGTTCCTCTTCATCGTAAGCGTAATGTTGGGATTGGCCCTTTTTAATCCCATACAGAGGCGGCAGTGCCACATATACATAGCCTTGCTCAATGAGAGGACGCATGTATCTAAAAAAGAAAGTGAGCAGTAATGTGCGGATATGGGCGCCATCTACATCAGCATCAGTCATTATAATTACTTTACCGTAACGAGCATTCTCCAGCTCGAATTCTTCACCTATACCGGTGCCAAAGGCAGTGATCATGGCCCGAATTTCATTGTTAGTTAACATGCGATCCAGGCGGGCTTTTTCCACGTTTAGGATTTTACCTCTGAGAGGTAGAATAGCTTGAAACCTGCGATCCCGCCCCTGTTTTGCAGAACCGCCGGCAGAGTCGCCCTCAACAATGAAGATTTCGCAAAGATCGGCGTCTGTCCAGGAACAATCTGCTAATTTACCAGGCAAGGCTGACACATCCAAGGCGCTTTTTCTTCGAGTTAGCTCTCTGGCCTTTCGGGCGGCTTCCCGGGCCCGGGCCGCTGCCAAGGATTTTTCGATAATTCGGCGCGCATCTGCTGGATGTTCTTCCAGGTAATTGCCTAGATGCTCTGTTACAACAGATTCCACCACACCGCGCATTTCACTGTTGCCTAACTTAGTCTTAGTTTGACCTTCAAACTGCGGTTCAGGAATTTTTATACTGATTACACCGGTGCAGCCCTCACGTACGTCTTCCCCTGACAGGTTGTCTTCGTTATCCTTCAGTATTTTATTTCGACGCGCGTATTCGTTAAAAGTCCTTGTTAAAGCGCTTCTGAATCCGCTGAGATGAGTGCCGCCCTCCTGGGTGTTGATATTGTTTGCAAAGCTGAAGATATTCTCCGCATAAGCATCAGTATATTGGATGGCGACTTCAACAAAATTGCCATCAACGTTCTGCTCAAGGTAAATAATATCTTTGTGCAAAGTATCTTTACTTTTATTGAGATGTTCCACGAAAGATACAAGCCCACCATCATATTGGTAAATATGGTTGCGACCGGTAGCTTGATGGAAAAACTCCATCTTCACGCCTTTATTCAAAAAGGCCATTTCTCGCATGCGGTAGACTATTGTGTCAATGCTGAACTCTGTTATTTCAAAAATCCCCTTGTCGGGTTTGAAAGTAATGGATGTGCCCGTGTCTTCTGCATCACCGATGATCTCCAAGTCAGTTATCGGCTTTCCATGTCGATACTCTTGGCGGTGCACTTTACCATTGCGTTTAACTTCTACAATTAAGACCTCTGATAGAGCATTCACACAAGCAACACCTACCCCATGAAGGCCACCGGACACTTTATATCCACTGCCTTCACCGCCAAATTTACCTCCTGCATGCAGCCGGGTAAGCACGGTTTCCACTGCTGACTTCCCTGTTTTGGGATGCAGACCCACTGGAATACCGCCACCGTTATCTGTGACAGTCATACTGTTATCTTCATTGATGGTCACCACGATATGATCACAGCGTCCCTGCATCGCCTCATCAATTGAGTTGTCCACAACCTCATTAAACAGCTGATGCAGACCACGGCTGTCAGTGCTTCCGATGTACATACTAGGGCGTCGCCGTACAGCTTCAAGCCCTTCCAACACTTGTATTTGTTCAGCCTCATAGGAATGAGAATTTACATCCATAGACAAAATCCCCCCGTTTACACCAATCTTGCTAAGACTTAATACAGCGGAGTTTCCGCACGCTTCTTCAGGGTAGTGCTGGAAATGGCAGACAAATATACACACTCATTTGTTATGACCATTGAATTTGGCCGACCTCCGGAGACATCGCATACTTTTTGGCCTTGTTTGGCTCTCTCCGCAAAAGCTTGATTAACCTCAGAATGCTGTAAAGTCGGCCAATCTATAATAGCAACAATTCTGTCAAAGTGCACGATTTCATTCTTACCTAGATGAACAAACAGCGCTATCACTCCCCCAAAGTCAGTTGACCATCATGGATAGTATACTCCCGAATATCCAAACAATCGCCGGGTGAAAAATGACCTCTATCTGTGGTAGTAAGCAGTGTCTGCACCTTGTTACCGATGGTTTCTAAGAATGCCGTGCGGCGTGACAAATCCAATTCCGAAAGCACATCATCCAACAACAAGATGGGATATTCACCCACTTCTTCTTGCATAAATTCCAGTTCAGCCAATTTAGTTGCCAAAACTATAGTGCGCTGCTGTCCTTGGGATGCAAATTGACGGGCATTTTTGCCACCTATTTCAAATAAGATATCATCCCTTTGGGGACCCACCACAGTTGTTCCGCGGCGGAGCTCTTGCTTTTTATTTTTTTCCAGCGCCTCGTTAAATTCTTGCGCAATTTCCTCCATAGAGATGCTTTTGTTGTGGAGTCCTGTATTATAGAAAGGCTGGTAACGCATTGTGAGAACCTCATCACCGCCACTTATTTGACTGTGGCTTACAGAAGCAAATCTAGCCATGATTTCGATCGCCACTGCCCGACGATACATAACCCGGCTGCCTAATTCGATCAACTGTTCATTCCATACGGACAAAAGCTCGGATTGGGGTTTTTGTCCCAACAGTTCCTTAAGCAGATTGTTCCTTTGCTGCAGTACCTTTGTATAGTTCACCAAATCATGGCGGTATACCCTGCTGACCTGAGCTAGACAAAGATCGATGAAGTGACGTCTCAAACTGGGGCTGCCCTTCACCAGCTGTAGATCGTCGGGACTGAACAAAATCACATTCACATAACCCATCAAGTCTGATTGTCGATTTAGTTCTTCTCCGCCTATCCAAAAGCGTTTCCTATTGTTGCGACTTAGTATTACGCGCATGGTGAAACGGCCCATACTAGATTTAATCCGGGCCTTGACCTGCGCCTTTTCCCTATCCCAGTTAATCAACTCTCCGTCACGAAAAGTACGGTGCGATCTTCCTGTTGCCAAAAGATAAACAGATTCCATCAAATTAGTTTTACCTTGGGCATTGTTACCAACGAAAATGTTTAGGTTAGGCGTCAATTCGATGCTGAGCTTTTCATAATTGCGATACCGGCTCAATTCCAAAGCTTCTACATACACCTTTGGCACATCCTACTTCTAACCTTGAACAACACGCAGCCGCCCCCGTCCTTGTACAGCTACAACATCGCCGATATGCAGTTGTTTACCTCGACGCCTTTCTTCCTCGCCGTTCACACAAACCCGGCCACCTTGAATGATGACCTTCGCTTCCCCGCCAGTAGCAGTTATATTAGCAAACTTCAACAATTGTTCGAGTCTGATAGTTTCCGTTGTTATCCCTACGTCAACACACTTATCCATTGTTAGCCTAACACCCTCAATCTGTCAAACTGTACGCACCGGCATAATCACATATAGATAGTCTTCACTATCCGCCGGTCGCATAATTCCGGGGTTCAATCCATTTGTAAGCCTAATGGTTACTTTCTCACTCTCTACCGTTCTCAGCATTTCTAATATAAACCTGGCTTGGAAAGAACTTTTTACTTCCTCTCCGACATGCTCGACAACCAAGGTTTCCTCGGATTCTCCAAGATCAGGATCTTGTGATCTGAGGTTTAGTACCCCATCTGCTAAATCAAAAGTGACAATGGCAGGACCCCTTTTACCCATCAAATTAGCCCTACCTAAAGCAGCTCTAAGTTCCTGGCAAGGGGCAGTTATCTCAACATCACCACTTTTAGGGATTACCCGGTTGTAGTCGGGATACTTACCTTCAAGCAATCTTGATACAACAACCGCATCTTCTAAAGTAAAGACCACTTGGTTCCCCAAAAGTGAGATTTCCAGCAATGATTCATCATCACTCGGGAGGATCCTCAGTAGTTCAGTGCAGGTCCTAGCAGGTACTATTATATCAAACTCACTACCATGGGGCAGCTGCTGTCGGTTGAAACACAAGCGGCTGCTGTCGGTTGCCACAAGCCGGATCTCTTCTGAGGTACCTTCCATTAAGAGACCTGTGAATGCACTGTGTCCAGAGTCCTTTTCTGTAGCATAAACTGTCTGACGGATCATTTTAGCCAAAAGTGGGCTGGATATGTTTACAAGCGGCTCACGGCCAGCGATATCTAACTCGGGATACTCTTCACCTGACATTATCATAAGTTGGAAGCTGCCACTACCTGCATTAATCTCAAGCATCTGCTGTTCTGGCCTAAGTTTGACTGTAACCTCACCGGCAGGCAACCTTCTGATTAAAGGTATGAAAAATTTGGCCTCCAGCACTAGATTTCCCTCTTGCACAACTTCCACACTGCAGTAGGCTTCTATAGTTAACTCTGAGTCAGAACCCCTTACCGTCAACCTCCCATTTTGACATTCTAAATAAACACCTGTCAGTATCGGCGCGGTGTCTCTTACAGCAACCGCCTTCTCTACCATTTGTAAACATCGCAATAAGTCATCTTGCATAACGGTAAATTGCATGACATAAGCCCCCTGTTGAAAAAGTTGTGCATGCCACCTGGATAAACTGTGGATGATCCCGCAATCCCGATTTTGGTGTGGAAATGTGGACAACCAACGCGTCATCTTCCACAACTTGCCAACACCTATTTAGCTTAGTTTTGCTGGGCTTAAGGGGATTTTCCACATTTCCACAGGCCCTACTACTACGACTACTATCTTAGATCTATTATAGATCTCAAACATAAAAACAAATATTTCTCCACAGATAGAAAAAATATGATAGAAAACTCTCCCGCCGGCGCCTAAGATGTGCGAAGTTGCTGAATTATCTGTTCGACTTCCCTTTGCAGGCTGGGATCTTTTTGGAGGGCTCTTTTGATCTTATCACACGCATGGATTACAGTAGTGTGATCCCGCCCTCCAAATTCATCTCCAATCTTGGGTAAAGAGGCATCTGTAAGATCTCGAGCCAGATACATTGCTATTTGTCTTGGGAATGTGACAGCTCTTGTCCGTTTTTTACTGTGCATATCGGTAACTTTAATTGAATAGTGTTCAGCCACCGTAATCTGTATTGCCTCGATGGTGATTTGTCTTTGTCGAGCAGAACTAACGATATCTTTAAGGGCTTCCTCGGCAACCTCAATCGTAATATCGCGCCGACTTAAAGAACCGACTGCCATAACTCGGTTTAGCGCCCCTTCCAACTCTCGGATGTTTGAATGAACCCGGTTGGCAATGTAGCTTAATATTTCTTCGGGAATCTCAAGGTTATCGTCGGCAGCTTTTTTACGCAAAATGGCTATTCTAGTTTCCAGATCCGGTGGTTGAATATCGGTTGTTAGACCCCATTCGAATCTTGAGCGCAATCTTTCTTCCAAAGTGGGGATTTCCTTTGGTGGCCGGTCGCTTGTCATGACTATTTGCTTATTTGCTTCATAAAGGGCATTGAAAGTATGGAAAAATTCCTCCTGTGTACTTTCTTTGCCTGCAACAAACTGAATATCATCAATCAAAAGCACATCCACATTTCGGTACCGATCTCTAAATTCCACCATCGCTTTTTTGCCAATGGCATTAATTAGATCATTGGTGAATTTCTCAGAAGAAACATAAACTACTTTCGAATGCCGATTATATCCCAAAACATGATGCCCAATAGCCTGCATTAGATGGGTTTTGCCTAGGCCAACACCACCATAAACAAATAAAGGATTATAGGCCCGGGCAGGTGCTTCTGCTACAGCCAGCGATGCAGCATGGGCAAAGCGGTTACTGTTGCCAACAACAAAGGAGTCAAACGTATATCTGGGGTTAAGAATCCCCGGAACCACCTCATCGCTGACATTTGGCAAGGGTGCTGTTTCTAAAGTGCTTGCTTGCTCCAATAAAGGGGCGGCAGCCGAGGTTTCAGTGAAGGGTGATATCTCCCCATTCTCGGTGTCTTCTGGAACTGCCCCACCGGGCAGCACAAACTCCAATTCCCATCTTTGGCCAACCATTTTTTGTAAGGCCTGCTGCATGGGTTCCTTATAACGAGAATCCACCCAATCTTTGGCAAATTCGTTGGCTATGTGGATATATAAAGTGTTTTGATTTAAGGCTATGGGACGTGTTCCCTTAAGCCAGGTGCTGAAACTAGATTGCGGCATTAATGGTTCTATACGGGCCAAGGTCTGCTGCCATATAGAAGCCAAATTTTCTTGCATGCCAGATTCCTCCTGACAGTAAGAAACTAGCGGAGCTTCCCCTTGCCTGCTCAGTGCACGGTGTTATGCAGTCAGTGCTGCTATAACGCGGGCACCAAGCGGGGTAAGGCTCCGCTTACCTTTATCATCAGACTGAACAAGATCCATTTCTTCCAGGGTTACAAGATCCCGGAAGGCAGTACTCAACGACATGTCCAATTCCACCGATGCCGTCGAAGGACCTACCTCACCGAGGTCGGCAACGAGAAACAAAACTCGCCGCTGTCTTCGGGACAATTTGGTCTCCAGATCAGATAAAGCCTCAACGACTGCTGATCCTTCAACTCCAACCGGATGAGTTTGAGCATCGGTTTCGTGGCTATGGCTGAGTTCGCCATCATCTGAACTTGGCGCCATATATGATTCTGCCTCTTTTAAAGAATATCCTTCCTCCACAGGTACACTTTCGGGGACGAAAACCCCAGGAAATCCCGATTCCGCCGCGGCTTGGGGCTCGGGCAGTACATTCAATTTTTCCAATTGCTCCCCAGACTCTGTGGGTATACTTATCTGTACAACCGTGCCTCCACCCAAGTTATCTGTGATTGATATACGACCGTTGAGGGGTTCTATTGCCTTGCACACCATAGGCAGCCCCATTCCCACTCCCCTCATATCTGCAATAGCATACCTGGGTTCCCGACCATAATAACCTGCTTGCAGGGCTTTTTCTTTGTCAGCAATACCTGGACCTTGATCACTGATCGATAAGCTATGCCCATCATTGTAGATTGTGATCACAGGCTGTTTAAAATCTGCATGGCATAAGTTGGTGATCAATTCTTCCAATATAAAGGGAGGTATTGGCGAATTAGCCCTTCCTAGTATCTGACAAGCGCGTGTTGTCAGTTTATCAATAAAATCTTGGGGTGAAGCCCCCTGAATACTTGCGATTTCAGGCAATTGATTGTTTACCGTTTCGTAGACAATTAGACCCCTAGGCGAGGGAAATTCGGGTTTAAGTGGGGTTTTTTGGCGATTTTTGAGAAATTTCAGCACAGCCGATTACCTCCTTTTCACATGTTTGTGTATCGGCAGGAGCACTAAATGTGGAAAGTGAAAACATCAGTTCAAAGGCTTTTGCCTTGCGGCACTTTCCTCCCGTGTGGATTAGATTATTAGGCTGATCACAGCACTTCCCCAGGTTTTACCACAGTACAACCATTTCGGCAGCACCCTTTAAAATCCTTGTATTATATGGATTTGTTAAGAAACAAGCTGTGTGATATGCGCGGTTATCCACAGTATCAACAGCTTTTCCACAGGCTGAGGGTGTGGATTGGAAATTCAACGCCTCTCCCCAGAAGTTATCCTCAAGTTCCACAGGATATCCACAGGCTCTGCTTAAACTTAAACGTGATCTACCAGGTGTTTCCATGAATGTGGAGTTTTCGACACCGCTTCTAGCTGGAAGGGAAGGTTATCCACAGGGTATTTTGGAAAGGTGTATCTGAACGAGTTTCACTAAAACCGACGATTTTCCGGGATGAGAATGGATTAGGCGGTAAAGCGGCATAATAGGGAAAAAGTGCCAGGGTTGACAGGGTAAAGCGGCCCTTGCTATAATCGTGATGATATATGATGGGGTTATACTCTTGTCATATTGATCGAAGGACGCAGCATTCTGCGACAAGCAGTTAGCGGAATATTGAGGCTGCGTGTAATGAAAAGACATTGCAGGAGGTGGATGGGCTTGAAGCGCACTTATCAACCTAACCGAAGGCGCCGAAAGAAGAATCACGGTTTTCGGGCTAGAATGCGGACCAAGGCCGGACGCAACGTAATTAAGCGCAGGAGAAGAAGAGGCCGACGCGTATTATCTGCTTAGAGTGTTAATGGGGTTTGGTAAGACTATTGAGGGTGAAAAACGGTGGAGCGATTGACACTACCGGCAGATTTTCGGCGGGTATATGCTCAGGGAAAGATTGTGAAACATCGCCTAGTAGTGCTGCACTATCTGGCCAATGGGCAAGGAACCACTCGGGTCGGCTTCTCGGTAAGCAAAAAATTGGGCAATGCTGTAAATAGGAATCGCATAAAGCGCCGGCTCCGAGAAATTATGCGGAAACAGAGCCCGCTATTGAAGCCGGGTTACGATCTGGTAGTGTCTGCTCGTATTCAATGTCGGAATGCTGCATTCCGTGAAGTCAAACAGGCTGTTGACGCGACTTTAGGAAATGCTCAATTGGTTCTTAACCCTGCGCAGGAAACGGGTGAGGAAACCCCATGATTAAAAGCTTGGTGATTTTGTTTATTCGACTCTACCAATTATGTATATCTCCACTATTTCCCGCTCGCTGCAGATTTTACCCTTCATGTTCGGAATACGGGCGCGAAGCTGTGGAGAAGTATGGAGTGTTCAAGGGTACCGGGCTTTTAGGTAAAAGGATCTTAAGATGTCACCCCTGGAGCCGGGGAGGATATGATCCTGTAAAATGACGGAGATGGCGGATCGGAGGCGGATTGTTTGGGAGTATTGAAAACCGCACTTGAGTGGATGTTGAGATTTTTTTACGATTTTAGTGGTAGCTACGGTCTAGCTATTATCTTGCTTACAGTTGCTATTCGGCTTGTTTTGGCTCCACTGACCTTCAGTCAGAGTAAATCCATGGAAGCAATGAAACGCCTGCAGCCGGAAATGCAGGCACTCCAGGCAAAATACAAGGACAAACCGGAAGAATATAATGCTAAAATCATGGAGCTCTATAAAGAGAATAAAGTTAATCCATTGGGGGGTTGCCTACCTATGTTGGTGCAGCTTCCTTTTCTTTGGGCTTTATTTGCAGTTTTGAGGGAATTTGACTTCGGTACAGGATTTCTTTGGCTGACGAGCCTGAGTACGCCGGATCCGCTGTATATATTACCGATTCTATCTGCGTTGACGACATATGCGCAAATGCTTATGACTAGTGCGGATGCATCTCAAAAATCCATGATGTTTATCATGCCCGCTTTCATTGGTTATATCAGTATTAATTTCCCTGCAGGTCTGGTAATTTATTGGGTAGTGAGTAATTTATTTTCCATGGGCCAGCAGTATGTTATCGCCCAAAGGATGAACCCTCAAGAAGGAGGGGCTGCATAGCTATGAAGAGCATTGAGCGCTCAGCAAGGTCAGTAGAAGAGGCCGTTGCTGAGGCACTCGCGGATTTAGATGCTTCTCGAGATGATGTTGAGATAGAGGTACTAGATGAGGGGACCAGAGCCTTTTTAGGATTGATTGGCGGCAGACATGCGAGGGTTAAAGTCACACTCCGAGACGAAAAAGAGGAAAGGGCTC
>JAAYQZ010000111.1 GCA_012519025.1 Bacillota bacterium | reverse complement strand
TGGCGGCCGCCGCGATAGTGGAAATGGTTGAAGGATCCCCCCGCCAAGCAGCACATGCTTGCGCTTTAGCCTTGAAAAATGTACTGGGACTTGTCTGTGATCCTGTTGCCGGCCTTGTTGAGATACCCTGCATAAAACGGAATGCCATGGGAACAGCCAACGCCTTTGTCGCCGCAGAACTGGCTCTTGCGGGCATTGAAAGTGCCATTCCGGCAGACGAAGTAATCCAAACTATGGCCGCTATCGGCATGCAGATGCCTGCATCCTTAAAGGAAACTGCAGCGGGGGGCCTTGCCGCAACCAAGACCGGTCAAAGGCTGGCCGCAGAAATCTTTAATGAATCCGATAACCGGAAGTAGCTACCACTCAGCTACAGTACCGTCTTCCCGCCGCCAAATGGGGTTTTTCCAGTTGTGACCGACCTTGGCCGCGGCTTTGACTTTCTCCTCGTCAATCTCAATACCAAGTCCAGGTGCTTCGGGAATCATCACAAACCCCGCATCATACTGGAATACCGCGGGATCTGCCAAATAATCCAAAAGATCGCTACCTTGGTTGTAGTGAATCCCGAGGCTCTGTTCTTGGATAACAGCGTTAGGCGAACACGCATCAACCTGCAAACAGGCTGCAAGGGCAATTGGTCCCAAAGGACAGTGGGGTGCAAGTGCTACATCGTAGGCTTCAGCCATAGCAGCTATTTTTCTGACTTCCAAAATACCGCCGGCATGGGATACGTCCGGCTGAATGATATCTACATATCCATCAGACAATAAATGTTTAAAATCCCAACGGGTGAACATGCGCTCTCCTGTAGCGATGGGTATTGATGTGGCCCGTGCGATTTCCCGCAAAGCCTCATTATTTTCCGGCAAAACCGGTTCCTCAATAAACATCGGGTGCAAAGGTTCCAGTTCTTTGGCCAGAACTTTGGCCATGGTCTTTGTCACCCTACCGTGAAAGTCAATGCCGATACCAAACCCCAACCCACCAGCTTCTCGGACAGCGGCAACCCTTTTCAAAACTGCATCGATTTTGTCAAATGAGTCTATGTAATGCATCTCCTCAGTGGCATTCATTTTCACCGCGGTAAACCCAGCCTCGATTTGTTCCTTGCAGGCGGCTGCCACATCGTCAGGGCGATCGCCTCCGATCCAGCTGTATACTCGCATCTTATCCCTGGCTTTGCCTCCTAAAAGCTCATAAACAGGAGCATTATAGTATTTGCCTTTAATGTCCCACAATGCCTGTTCAATACCGGAGATTGCACTCGTGAGTACTGGCCCTCCTCGATAGAAGCCGCCCCTATACAGCACTTGCCAGTGGTCCTCAATGCGAAACGGGTCTTTGCCAATTAAATATTCGGACAGCTCCTCTACAGCAGCCCGTACAGTTTTGGCTCTACCCTCTACTATGGGTTCTCCCCACCCACACAGTCCCTCATCTGTACTTACTTTTAGGAATAACCAACGGGGTGGTACTTCAAAAAGCTCCATTTTGGTAATCTTCATCAATTGTCAACTCCTTTCTAATTGAAAAGCTTCTACTTGTGAACCTATAACCCTGTAGCGTAAAGACACCCTTTAGTTTTAATCAAGCCGCGAACTAGCTGTCTCCAATGCGTCTCTCCCCAGCAAACAAACTGGCCATGCCCGGCAAAGTGGCGGCCAAAAACCCAAGAGAAATGACCAAAGCGCCAAGTTCAGCAAGTGGTGCTGTAAGCCATACTCCTTTAACATGCAAGAACCTGGGTAAAATCGTCAGGCTGCCTAAGATTAAGACAACACCACGGGCTAATGAAATGATTGTTGAGTAGCGCGGTTTTTCAACAGCTTGGAAGTACATAGTTGCGACTATATTCAGCCCCATGAACAAAAACGCAAGTCCGTAAAGGCGCAGCCCCGGTATGGCAAGATCAAGCAATTTGGCACCTTCGTTAGTAAAGACAAAGACCACTTGCCTGGGAAAAATAGCAATTCCCAAATACACCGCTGCTCCCAAAATCCCTGCCGTTGACATTCCCAGCTGAACGAATGACTCCACCCGTTCTGTCAGTCCCGCCCCTTGGTTGATACTCACTAAAGGTAAAACTGTTTGAGCAACTCCGGTAAACATTACCGCGATCAGCAGTGAAACATTGGTAATAATACCGTAAGCCGATACCCCGAGGCTTCCAATAAGCTCCACCAAAGCGAGATTAAAAGCAAAGATTACCAGCCCCGCCGAAATATCCATGATAAAACTGGAACTGCCGTTGCCTATAACGCGAAGAGCGATACTAAGACTTGGGATGCATTTTACGAGCTTGAGTTCTCGATCTTTTCGTAAAAAATATGTGGATATGACGAAAAGCCCAAAAAGGGGTGCCAAAGCTGTAGCAATGGCGGCTCCTTTCATACCCCAGCCGAAACCGAAGATAAACAAAGCATCCAGGATAATATTGGAGAAACTGGCGGTTATGGCCCCCCACATGGCAAGTCGGGGCGCATTGGCGCCGCGAATGAAGACCGCAACAGAATTAAACAGTACAAAAAATAAACTTGCTGACAAAACGGTTCCCACATAATCAACAACTAGATGGATATTGGAATCCACAGCCCCCAAAAACCTTGCTAAAGGAGTGACAAATACTGTGCCAAAAAGCGTCAATGCCCCACCAAGCACTAAAGCCAGTACCATACTGACGGTAAAGAACTCCCCGGCTTTGCGTGGTTTACCTTGACCCAAAGAAACAGAATAAGCCGCTGCCCCACCTACACCTAAAAGCAAACCTGTTGCTGTTAATAAATTTACTACCGGTAAGGCAATATTCAATGCCGCAAGACCGTCATTGCCCAGGGCACGACCGATAAACAACGTATCGAATAAAATAAAAATTGACACCGACATGGTTGAAGCCATGGTGGGAACCAGGTAGTGCCAAAACAGCCGGCTTGTATGCTCCTCCAATAAATTTAAACTCTGCGTCATATAACTGCATTTTCCTTTCTGCAAATACTGCTGCACGTACCGACCCGCGGGTAGGCCGGACATGGGTTTAAATTATATGCGGTGGTGTGTTTTGCATCAGACTGGTGTTGCCTTTATCCGACATCCTCAAGCATATCAAAAAAAAGAGCAAATCAAAAGAGGTGCCTTTAGGCACCTCCTTTAGCATATTAAGTAAGTATAAAGTATTTCTAGAAACTAAAGCCGGCACCGATGAAAAGACCGGAGAACGTAAGGCCCAGCTCACCCTGCTCGCCCTTATTAGTCAAATTGAATCCTTGATAGCGATACCCACCCTTGACATTGAACTGGCCAAAGTCATATTTGGCTCCAGCTTCAAAAGCAAGCATATTGGCGTCATCAACTTTTTCATCACTAGACTTAGGTTTGGCGTTTACTTTAGGGGCATAAAGAGCCTCGCCAAAAACACCTATGCCATTGCCGAGATCGGCATCGACCGCCGCACCTAAGGTAATCCCGGACAGGCCCATTTTAGAGATTGATTTGGACTCTTTAACAACGTCCCATGTGCCGCTCACATAACCTGCCTGCACTTTAACCATCGGTATCACTTGATACTGCGCGGCAATATTCAAATTGCTGAGTTCCGCATGGCCTAGAACCAGTCCCTCATCCTTAAAATCATCACTTTTGCCGAAAAGAAAAGAACCGGCAATAGAAAGCTGTTTTGTGACATTGACTTCACCTTTCAGCCCGGTCAGCCTTGCGGGGGCGTCAAGATCCATCATTGTCTGACTCCCTGCCTTAATTTCATATGCATGGGTTGCAAACCACTGTTCCAAAGAGACTTCCCCGGTCTGGGCAAAAGCTGTGGAACCAAAACCTAACAACATACATGCCAACAACATCCCTGTCAACAGTTTTTTCAATGGCGTCTCCTCCTATTTGAAATGCATTGATTGAAATTGATAATCTAAAAGTTCCACGACCCAATTGGAGAATCCTGGTACAAAGTCTGTTTTCGCTGAAGGAAGGCTATTGGCAAAACTCTGGTGCTGATTGTCCCTTTACACATTTCCCTCGATAGTGTAGATTCATCGACGTTTTCTCACGCCACTTACAGACTGTGGAAGTGATGAAATAGCAGGATTGGGGCCTGGCTTTACCATTGCATAAAGATCCAATATACCAAAAACAGTGGTCACTTGATGGATCAAGACAACATCCATGAAACCTGCATTTAAAAACAGCTTTGACAAAGTCCCCTCAGCATTGTCCCGGGTGTTGACGAATCCATCGAGCAGCCGGACCAGGAAAAATGAGATCTTAGTTAGGGGGCTTTGGGGCTTTCCCCAATCAGCAACATAAAACCCGCCCCCGGGCTTTAGAACCCTATGTACTTCCTCCAAAGTCTTGATCTTGTCTGTTGGCAGCAAATGGTGCAAAAACAGGCTCGAGAACACACTGTCAAATACCTCATTTTCGTAAGGCAGCTTTGTGGAAAAGCCGTGGTGGAATGCTGTGTCAGCACCGACAAGCTTCGCTTTGCGTCTAGCAATAGTGAGGATCTTCGGATCTGCGTCAAGACCGAAAACCACGACCCCTTTGGCACTTTGCCAAATCCATAAGGTCATGGTTCCCGTACCACATGCCAAATCCAAAATGCAGTGCTGAGGTTTTAAGTCGGCTTGTTTTATCAGAAGCCTTTTGAATTCCTGCTCCTTTACAGTAAAAGCAACGATGGGATCGTACAGTTTTGTAAGAAAGTGAAATCGGGCTGCAGGTATGAAGTCGTTTCTGGGCTTTGTTATATCATCCACCTCGGGTTTGCTTTTGGAAGGTATACTATTGACTCACCAGAACATATCAATATATTCTAAAAATATGTGGAGGTGCGGATTTTGAAGTATGTGCT
Source organism: Bacillota bacterium (assembly GCA_012519025.1). Lineage (GTDB taxonomy): Bacteria > Bacillota > Limnochordia > DTU087 > DTU087 > JAAZMF01. The sequence continues at coordinate 1,384 of JAAYQZ010000111.1, read as the reverse complement.
TACGGCTTACGTTACTGACGCTTCCCTTTCCATGCTCACACAGGAGGATGTGGGCAAGCTGACCCACATGAATATTGCTTTTGGAAAGGTAGCAAATGACACGATCACAACAAAGCATCTTAAAAACTTAAAACGGTTATCTTCGATTAAAGAGTATAACCCAGAACTTAAGATTTTATTGTCGGTGGGAGGGTGGGGAGCAGGTGGTTTTTCGGAAGCTGCGGCCACCAAGGAAGGTAGAACGCGGTTCGCCCGTTCAGCGGTTTCAGTTTTGGAGGAATGGGAATTTGATGGAATCGACTTGGACTGGGAGTATCCATGTTATTCCCAAGCAGACATAGTTTCCAGCCCCCGTGACAAATACACCTTCACCGAACTGGTGCTGCAAACTCGAGAGGAAATAGACAAGCATAGTAAAAAAGATGGCAAGGCTTATCTACTCACCATTGCCACAGGTGCAGATCAGTACTACATTGACGGCACGGAAATGGATAAAGTAGAACAGTGCCTAGACCTGATACAGTTGATGACATATGATATGCGGGGCGGTTTTCAAACTCTGACCGGGCATCATACCAATCTGTTTACACCGACAGGGGATCTATTTCGCATCAGTGTCGACGCTTCTGTGAACCTTTTCCAAAAAGCCGGGGTACCGCCAGAGAAAATCGTCATCGGTGCCGCTTTTTATTCCCGTATGTGGAAAAACACACCAAACAAAAACAACGGGCTCCACCAAATGACCGATTCCTTCGGGGGCTATGGTCCCAGCTATTCGGATTTGGCGGCCAATTATATAAATAGAAACGGCTATACTCGATTCTGGGATGATGAAGCAAAAGCTCCTTATCTGTTTGACGGAAGCAATTTCATCAGCTACGATGATGAACAGTCTTTAAGGGCAAAGTGCCGCTATCTCAAAGAGAATAATTTAGCCGGTATCATGTTTTGGGAGTACAGGCATGACAAAACCCACACACTGTTGCATACCATGTATGAGGCACTTCGGTAAAATAAAAAGCCTCTTGGAACTGCAATTTGGCAGTCCAAGGGGCTTTCGCGTCAATGAGTTACTTACAAAAGAAGCCCCGCACCTAGTGGTTGTGGGACTTTATCTCTTGGTACCCCACCGGGGATTCGAACCCCGGACGCCCTGATTAAGAGTCAGGTGCTCTAGCCGACTGAGCTAGTGGGGCACGCGTGGTAGCGGCGACTGGATTTGAACCAGTGACAGCACGGGTATGAGCCGTGTGCTCTGACCAACTGAGCTACGCCGCCAAAATGGTTGCGGGGGCCGGATTCGAACCGACAACCTCCGGGTTATGAGCCCGACGAGCTACCAGACTGCTCCACCCCGCGATGATTAATGGTGGAGATGAGGGGA
>JAAYQZ010000012.1 GCA_012519025.1 Bacillota bacterium | reverse complement strand
GCGTTGGCGACGATGGCTTTGAGACATTCTTAGCCGGCGACGTCGGCGAACACAAATCAACATTGAAGCTTACTGCCGATAACTTTGAACTGATTGGCCTGACCCTCGGTGGTGCTTATACTGCCAAGACAGCCCATGAAGGTGCAAAGGATGGCGTAACCGCTATGAAGTTCACTGCAGCCAAAAAAGATCTATTCCTAGACAACCTGACAGTGAGCGGACAGTATGCCAACATTGATGACGATGCAAAGAAAGTTACAGATAAGCAAAGCTTGCTGGGTAAAATCGCCTATGAGCCCACCATTGGAGCTCTGAAGCTGGCTGCAAGCTATGAATACTCAACAAACGCTATTGATGGTGCCTTCGACAACGCAGAGAAGTGGATCGCTAGCAAGAATGGTGGCAAGGCTGCACCGGAAAGCACAGTCGCTTTAAGTGCAGAATACCCCGTTGAGATCTGGGACACCACCATTACCGGGTTTGTAGGTTACGAGAACCGCGAGTCTAAAGAAATTGGAGAGGCTCACGGCAGGAAGTATGTCAAACCGCTCATGACTTACAAAGTCAGTGCAGAGAGAGACATCGGCAGTGCTACAGTTTTGGCAAGCTACCGACATCGCACTGATGGCCCTAGAGACAACGATGGCAAATATCCAAAACTCGACAAAACTGCTGACTTCAAGCTGACCTATCCGGTTATCGCTGATGCTGACCTTGAGCTCGGCTACCGCTGGATGGATGTTGAAGCATATGACTCCGAGTATGACTACACCGTCAACGAAGTCAAAGCTGGTTTGAAGTTCACCTTCTAAAACAGCTCAAAGCACAAGTCAATGTATGATATATCCCCCGGGAGTCTGTCTCCCGGGGGTGTTTACTATCTGGGACATAATCAGTAGGGGAGGAATATGGATGGATATGGAGCAAGACGCAGAGTATATCATCGCGGTCGATCCCGGTCGACAGAAATATGGTGTCGCTGTGATGCGGCAAAATGGCGCTCTCATGCTGAAAGGCATTATCCCTGCTGAAGAGATCGTTGAGCAAGTAACTGATTTAGTCCGTCGGTTCAGCCCGGCTGTTGTGGTTACGGGAGATCGCACAGGCTCCGGCAAGTTCGTTGGTTTGGTTGAAGCCGCTGGACTTCCGATCAGAGGTATTGAAACAATTGACGAGCACTTGACCAGTCAAGAAGGCAGAAGACGGTATTTAACTGCAAGACGCGAACAAGGCGGGCTGATTCATAAGATCCTTCCCTTGGGTCTGCAGACGCCGGATCGGGCTTATGATGATCATGTGGCTGTTATCCTGGCGGAACGCTTTTTGAGCAGAAAGTCAAAGAACTAGGGGTATTGCCCATAATTTGGTATAATCGAACACAGTGTGCAAAGAAGGGTTTGGTTCCCGGATTGGAGAAATATTATCAGGTATCATAAACTTAGAAATAGTATTTTGAACTGAAGCCTCAAGTGTTAGGGGGGATTGGCATGGGCAAAACCAAGGCAGGACAGAACTTATGGTTTGTATCTTGCACAACAGTCTTTATTATGCTTTTTATGATCTGCTTTAGTTTGCCCGTAAAAGCCGAGCAGCAGGCGAATATGGATGTTCCATTGGGCCATTGGAGCTATGAAGCTGTGGAGCTTCTATCACAGACTCCTCTAATCTCTAAGGGCGATGTGTTGTTTGATGGCAGTACATCCATCAGTCGGTATGAAATGGCTTTGTTGGTAGCCAAGATCCTAAGACAGCTGGATGATCTGGGCAGCGGTAACGGTATCGGGCTTTACGCGGGTTCGGAAGCTGAGATTTTAGAAGAATTGTTTGCTTCGGTTAAGTCCTCACAAATAGGCAGGGGTGCTTTAACTGACGATCATCTGAAACTGATCAAGCGGTTGGTGGACGGATTTAATGATGAATTGACGTCTTTGGGTTTGATCAAACAAGCATCTACTCCCATGGATCTGAATTTATTGTTTGATCCTTCTTATCTGCGTTTAGATCGAGTTGATCAAGTATCACCTAAAAAGGACAACGATGAAGAGGACGATCCCTTCCGTCTGAGTGGATGGCGCAGTGTGATTACATCAGATAGTACTGTTTGGAGAACGGGCAATTTGGAACTGGAAGCCGGTGTTAGTAAGATCCTGGGTGAGGCGTATGATCCCTTCGCCCCGGAGGAAAGCCGCAGTGTAACGACCTTAGAAGGTAGGCTGCAGGTATTACCCGGTGTGAAAGTATCCGGAGGTTTCTCCGCAAACCCTGAAACAGAAACAGAGAAAGATGCCGGGGCAGTGCGGCTGGGTGCACAGATGACCATGGGTGATGTCGCCGTGGACGCGTCATATAAAAGCATTAGTTCCCAATTTGATCCTTTGATTGCTACCGGCAGTGAAGGTAAAAAAACAAGCGGGTACGATGTTCTAGTTCATTACAAGGATGTGACTTTGAGCACTGGTCGGGAAACCCAACGCAGTTTCGTTGAGTCTGAAAAAGATGGTGAAGAAACTATTACTTCGGTGGGACTGCATTACTGGGTGGGGGAAGAAGTTGCCCTGCGCGCCGATTACCGCTATGTGGATATTGACCAGCTTGTAGAAATAGGTGAGGAGCCGGCGAGCACCCGAAGGACTACAGTGGGTCTTGGGGTCAATGCCCCCAGAGCAAGCATCAGCCTAGGTTTGACGTATGAACAAGATCAGGCCGGGGGCAGGGTATCTCCCACAGGGGCCAGCGCTGACATTGCCCATGCCGCTCCATGGGATGTGGAGTCGGTGTTTCAAGCTGGGGTGGCCCGGGAAGACTTGGTAGATGCAGATGGTAAACGGAAAGCTACCAGCTGGAGCCTGGGATATAATTTCCGCAAAGAAGCGGCTTTGGTTTTTGGTTACAAAATGATTGATTTCACCGACACAGAGGGCTCATTGACAGATCCGGAGAATATCGCCACTGCGGAACTGTCCATCAGATTCTAGGAAAAGAGGGGAACATTATGAGAAAAAGGCTTGTGGCCATTTGCTTGGCAGTATCGCTGTTGGTGGTTTACGCAGCACCTACTTGGGCCTCAAGTACACCTTTAGAGGGTCTTAGGCAGATTGAATTGATCTTATATGGTCAGGTAAAAGACGGCTCACTCATCGAGCGCTTGAATGGCTTGGAATATGATGTTTTCAGCGACCAAAAGTCCGGACCTATATTGGTACGTATAGAAGATCTCAAAACATACTTAATGCTTGGCAGTGGTGTATCAGATTCACTGCAGCTTAAACTCAATGCAATTGAGTGGATGATGTATCAAAAGGTAAGCGCAGATGAGGTATTGTTTGCCCGACTAGAACAGTTGGAGAACGATATGTTTGGTGAAATGCAGCCTGGTTCTGTCATTGAACGAGCAGATACCTTACTGACCATGGTCTGGGCCACAGATAAGCTCAACGTCGACCTTGTGACTGTTCCCAAAGAGACTTTAGTTAAAATTAAACTTCTGACAGAGCTCGACAGCAGCAAAAATAAAGTGGGAGACAGGGTGCGCTACAGGGTTATAGAGGATGTAATCATTAAAGATAGACTGGTAGTGCCTGCCGGTATCGAGGGGTTGGGTAGAGTCCAGGACGTAACAGCTGCTAAACGCCTGGGTATGGATGGCAAACTTACAGTGGATTTCGGCACATTGACTGCCATTGATGGTACAGGTGTTTCCCTGGTAATGAGTGAAAAGGCCACAGAGAAGAACAAGTCCCTAGAACTAGCCGCCGGTGCCGGCATGGCCGGAGTCATCTTACTTGGCGGCCCCATTGGGCTGGCCGGAGCATATTTTGTAAAAGGCAAGGATGTAAGCATTGCTACTGGTACAGAGTTTTACGTGGAAGTCATGCGAGATGCCAGAGTGTCGGGACTCTCTTTAATGCCGATAAACTAGTTGCTGGTTAAGCAAAATTTAGCGCAGTCAGTAGTGCTTGCTGCAGACTGCGCTTTTTCCATATACTAAAACTTATGTGGGGAACCAAATACCCACAGCAATCTTGTAGGAAGTAACCAAATGGTGTGGAATAAAATGACTCAGGGAAAGATGCCGCAGCCTATGTGGCAGATTCCGGGAGGGAGGAAAAATCAGTGCCGGAAGTTGAGTTGTTAGCTATAACACCCAATGCCGAGGAACTAATAGAACGCGCGGGCAGGACATGCTACCTATCCCATGATCGGAGTCAACCGGGTAGTGAAAAGAAATTCATCAGCATGCTTATCCGCCTAGGTCACTTATCTGTTTTGGAGCACGCGCATGCCACTTTTCGCATCAAAGGTGGTTCTCGGGCCTTTACCCACCAGATCGTAAGACACAGGCTTGCATCGTACTCCCAGCAATCGCAAAGATATGTATCAGACGCATCTTTTGATTATGTCGTACCCGAAACTATTAAAGCCAACGCCGATGCCCATGGAAAATATGTGGAAATGATGGAGCAGATCAAGAAAACATACGGTGAATTACAGGAACTGGGTATTCCCAACGAAGATGCTCGCTTTTTACTGCCCAATGCGGTGGTAAGTGAAATTGTGATGAGTGCAAACTTGAGGGAATGGCGCCACATCTTCAGTGTACGCTGTGAAGCCCCTGCTCAATGGGAAATACGCATGATCTGCATCAAAATGCTGGAGCTTCTGCAGGAAGCTGTTCCCACAGTGTTCTCCGACTTTGTCATAGACAAAGACAAAATGGTGGCAACCAGGAAAGCCACTTAATCTATGGTTAATCAGGAAGGAAGATTTAATGGACTTTTTAGCTTTTGCCGAAAAACATAAGGACGAAATCATCAAAAGCACTAAAGAATTGGTCAGCATTCCCAGTGTTGAAGGTGATCCTGAACCGGGAATGCCCATGGGAGAACCGGTCAACCGGTCGTTGGAATATACGCTGGAGCTGTGTGATAAACTTGGTTTTCGCACGAAAAACATAGATGGTTATGCCGGCTATGCCGAGTGGGGCAGTGGTGAGGAAATGGTGGGTATTCTCGGTCACTTAGATGTAGTACCTGCCGGTGAGGGTTGGACAAAGCCGCCCTTTGATTTGACTATTGAAGACGGAAAAGCCTACGGACGGGGCACCAGTGACAACAAAGGGCCCACCATCAGTGCAATCTACGCACTAAAGGCAGTCAAAGATGCCGGTATTACCCTAAAGCGCCGGGTGCGGTTGATCTTTGGCACCAATGAGGAATCCGGATGGAGAGGTATTAACTATTACAAACTCCACGAAGAGGCCCCCACTATGGCTTTTGTACCTGATGCCAGTTATCCCGTGATTAATGTGGAGAAAGGCATCATCCATGTGGAATTGACCCACAGCGCTAAAGCGAATGCTGATCCCGGTGGAAAGCAGCTTCAAGTACTGGAGCTTGCAGGCGGGCATCGAGCCAATATGGTTCCCCGCATTGCCACCTGCAAACTGGCTGGGCCGAAAAAGGCTTTAGATGAAGCAGCCGGGTTGTTCCAAGCACTGGCAGCAGAACCTCTTCCTAAGGTGGATACCATCGTAGAGGGTGATACACTAACTGTCACTATTGAGGGCCTTGCCGGGCACGGTTCCACCCCGGATGCCGGTGTCAATGCCGTCTCTTATCTAATTCAGGGCCTGCACAATGCCGCTCAGGCGGGTTTTATCTTTGATCAGGAAGCAGTCACACAGATAGTGGCATTTTTGACAAAGTACGTGGGACTGGAAACAAACGGCAGCTCTTTGGGCATTAATTATGAGGATGATCTATCAGGCACACTGACATTGAATGTAGGGACACTGTCATATAAAGACGGGAAAGTAAAAATGGCGTTCGACATTCGCTACCCTGTCACTAAAAACGTTCCTGACATCGTAGACCCCATTAAAAAAGCCAGCAATGAGTATGGCCTTACACTAACCCCCGGACATGCCAACGAACCTCTGCATGTGCCGGAAGACAGCTTTTTAGTACAGCAGCTGCTCAAAGTTTATGAGAAGCACACAGGCGAAAAGGCCAAACCTTTAAGTATCGGTGGAGGTACTTACGCAAGGGCCTTTGACAATGCCGTAGCCTTTGGAGCCACAATGCCCGGTCAGCAGCGCAACGTCCATAGAGAAGACGAGTTTGCTACAATCGATGAACTGGTGCAGAACACAGCTATCTTTGCCGATGCCATCGTTTTATTAGCCGGTGAGTGACCAAAACCATGCGGGTTTGGTATATCGGCTGATTGTTCGGCACCACTTGTGCAGCAATACCGGGAAGCCGTCCTTGAGGGCGGCTTCCCGCATCAAAGACAGCTTTTCAAAGGGAGAGTAGAAGATGCCAGCACCCAGGCGCTTGGTCATTGGAATCAGCGGTGCCAGTGGAGCCGTTTATGTAGAAAGAGTATTCTACCACCTCCGCTATTGGCCGGGAGAACTGATTGTAACTGCTTCAAAAACAGGCATGGGAATAATTTATAATGAGCGGGGCCTCAAACTGCCGGAAAATACGGAGACAATCAATCATCTTTTAGACGACTGGCTTAAACTGCGCTCCGGTACTTACCGCCCCAAGGTGACATTTCATCCGCACCACTATATCGGTGCACCTATAGCAAGCGGCTCATTCCGGACTTTGGGCATGGCGGTGATTCCGGCCAGTATGGCGAAAGTGTCAGCCCTAGCTGTCGGGCAAAGCAGGGATCTCTTAGAGCGCGCAGCAGATGTTTGTCTTAAAGAAGGTCGAACTTTAGTAGTCGTGCCCAGGGAGAGCCCCCTAAGTGCCGTCCACTTAGAGAACATGCTGAAACTGGCTCGTTTAGGAGTGAAAGTGGTGCCGGCAATGCCGGGGTTTTACCACAATCCTACTTCAATCGAAGAAATTGGAGATTTTGTAGCAGCAAGAACCCTTGACGCCTTGGGTCTCAATCTCCCCATTTTAGAGGAATGGACAGGGCATCAACAATAAGCCAACAAAGTGGCGGTGGAACAATACCGGGGACTTGCGTATTATGGAGGGAGTAGAATCCTGCAAAGAAGGGATGAAATCTGATGCCTGCTGTCCACGGAATTCTAGACGAACTGCTGGAGCGCCGACCTGATCTTAAATGTATGGCCGCCGAGATAAAAAACGCCTTTGCTTTGACTGCAGATGCTTATCAAAATGGGTGTAAACTCTTGCTTTGTGGCAACGGCGGCAGTGCTGCGGACGCGGAACATATTGCCGGTGAACTGATGAAAGGGTTTTTAAAAAAACGACCCTTAGATAGTGCATTAAAACAGCGCTTGGCCGAAATCGGCGGTGCTTTGGGGGAAAACATCGCAAACATGCTTCAGAAAGGCTTGCCAGCCGTTTCCCTAGTATCTCAAACAGCTTTGGGTACAGCTGTTGTTAACGATATCGGTGGGGAAATGATCTTTGCTCAACAGATAAATGCCTTGGGTAAACAAGGTGATGTGCTTTGGGCATTGTCTACCTCAGGGAATTCCCCCAACGTGGTGGCCGCTGCCATTGCCGCCAAAGCCTTAGATATGCATGTTGTCGCCTTAACCGGCGCCGGCGGCGGCAAATTGAAAAGCTATGCCGATACCGTTTTAAAGGCGCCCTATACTGGGACCCATTTAATTCAAGAGGCCCATCTGCCCATTTACCATGCTCTTTGTGCTATGCTTGAGGCGAAGTTTTTTACAGAGTAGGAGGCAAAGACTTTGCGGATGTCGCTGCCCCGCCATTATGCTAGGCGGATATGGCGGGCTATCATAGAATTTGAACTGCTGGCCCCAAAAGATCAGATTTTAGTCGGTTACTCCGGCGGCAAAGACAGCCTGTTCCTTTTATATGCTCTCAAAGCACTGCAGGCAAAATCACCGTTTCCCTTCACTTTTGCTGCTGCCCATGTGGAACTCGGGTTTAGTGAGCAGCCCGGTGTAGAAGAGCTTGCGGCAGTCTGCCAAGATCTAAATATTCCTTTTTATTGTCAAGAGACAAAAATAGCGGATTTAGCAGCAAAAGACGACAATCCCTGCTCTACCTGTGCTTATTTCCGTCGTGCAGTGGTCAATCGAATAGCCAACACCGAAGGATACAACAAGGTAGCTCTTGCCCATCACCATGACGATGCAGTGGAAACGTTTTTCATGAGCCAACTGTATTCGGGGCAGCTGCAAACATTTTTGCCTAAGTCCATGTTAGATGAAACCGGTTTAACTGTGATCCGCCCATTGGTATACCTAAGAGAGAGCAAGATCAAGGAGTTTGTCGAAAATCTGCCTTGGAAGCCCACACCCAACCCCTGTCCTTTTCAAGGGAGAACGCACCGCTTCCGAGTCAAGGAGTTAATTCGGGGGCTTACTTCAGAAAATCCTTCAGTGTATCATAATGTGGCCGCCTGTATGCGTAAATCCGCTGCTCCAATTTTATGGCCTGCTGCCCTTGATCGGGAAGCCATGCGGGAGAAACATATTAAAATTATGAATTTAGACCCAGATGGTATTAATTGACTTTTTAGATTGACTTTCTCGGATAGGAATGCTAACATAGGGCAGAAATAGCTGGGGGGAAGGCCTCTTGCCAAATAGCTCCGACTAGTTCTGTTTGACAGATCAGTCGGAGTTTTGACATAAAGGACTTTGTATACAATGGGGAGGACACAAAATTATGATATCCGAGGTAAATGGGAATCGGATAATAATTGGACGCACACCTTGCAGGGTCCCGGCGGACATATTCAAAAGCGATATCTTCGTCAGGGTGCTGAAGCGGTTCATTTCACGCCTGCTTAGACACGACTCGCCCCTGCTGCAGGCAATTGCGGCGTTTCAAATGCAAAGTGAAACAGAAGCCGGCGAAACCGCTTACGATATTGAACTTCTGACTAAATTCCTGACGTTTCTTTGTTTACAGCCCTTGGAAGAAGTCATTGAAATTATGCCTGCCTTGGCCGAATGCCGGGAACTTCGTTGGGAGCTGTATGATCTGGTGGAGGAGTTTTACGACTTTTGGAGAGGCCATGAGCGTTATTTAATCTATGAAGATGCTTATGGACCGAGAACTGATGTGTATACCAGGCATCAGCATTTCATCCAGGTCAATGAGACCTTAAAGGATCTTGTCCTTGAAGCGTACAGAAATATCTGCAGCAATTTGACCGGCAGAGTCCCGATGGTATACCGGCAGCTGCCGGCCGGTGCCGGTGTGGGTATACTCACCTCCCGGCTGGCATGGGATATTCCTGCTTCCACTTACGCTAATCTGGAAAAGATACCATTCATACAACTTTTGGTTATTGTGCCGCCTTTGGTATACTATCCCCGGCGAACTTACCGCTCCGGTATGTTCAGCTCGGTGGCGGAGAACCCTTTAAAAGAGGCACAATTTGATCCTGAGGAATGGGTGTGCTACCCGGCGAAAGTCGGCGGGTTGCTCATGTTTATATATTTCCATAAGCGCTACCTTGGCCTTGGGACCAGTTTGTCCAATCTTTTAGAAATGGCTGAAGCAGATGAGATTGAAGGCCAAAAACCCGATGCCATTTTGCTTTTCGGGGTTGACCCGGAGATTTTGGGAAATGATCAGACTATTTATTATGAGGATAAAGACAACGATCTGATGATCGGGGTTGTGGGTCGCTCTGAAAGGGTGGACTACTTCGGATATCTAAAGAAAATGGCCCTTACCCTCCACAATCTCATTCAGATAGATCGCTGCAACCTGCCGGTACACGGGGCCATGGCCCACATAGTACTGAGGAATGGGCACCGCGCCAATATCATACTTATGGGAGACAGCGGTGCCGGTAAATCGGAAACACTGGAGGCACTCAGAATCTTGGCTGATGAACACCTAAGAGAGTTAATTGTGGTGTTTGACGATATGGGCACTCTCAGGATGCGCGATGGTGAGATTGTTGGTGTGGGAACGGAAATTGGGGCGTTTGTGCGCTTAGATGATTTACAGCCGGGATATGCTTATGCTGAGATCGAGCGCAGTATTTTTATGAACCCCCATCGGACCAATGCCCGTATTGTTATACCGATTACTCCCTACGGCAAAGTTACCGCGGGGTGGCCGGTTGATTTATTCTTGTATGCCAACAACTACGAACGGGTGACTAGAACGCGGCCATATCTGGATTTCTTTAAGAAAGCAGATGATGCTTTACAAGTCTGCAGTCAAGGTGCCCGCATTTCCAAAGGGACCACAAGTGAGGAAGGATTGGTCTACACATACTTTGCAAACCCCTTCGGAGCACCGCAAAAAAGGGATGAACATGAGAAACTGGCCAGATACTATATGGAAAACATGATGAAACAGGGCATTAAGGTCGGGCAGCTCCGCACTCAGCTGGGTATCAAGGGGTTTGAAGTGACCGGGCCTGAACTTGCTGCAAGGACCATTCTGGATCTGATTAGAGCAAACAGCAAGCTCTAGAAGATATACAAAAATAGAAGCAGACAGCCGTTGACAGATTGTCGCGGCTGTTTTTTTATGGGCAGTATCGGATTGGCGGTATTTAAATACAATAAGCCTCTGAAGATTGATCTTTGGCAATTAAGAAGGAATTTAGTATGAAGCAAAGAAGCATCTATAGGCAAAACTGTCAGGCGTATCTGAAGAAAGGGTGTGATGACGGAAAAGGCACTCAGTGGGAGGCGAAATCTGTATTTTCGATTTTCACATTAAGGAGGTCTTTAAGTGAGAAACCATTTTAGAGGCAAGTTTCTCGTGGTATTGGTCACGGCAGCTATGTTGGTGTCTTTGGCGGGAGCTGTGTTGGCTAAAGAACAAGTGACATTTTGGACCAACCACAGCGGAGAGCCTGATAGAAGCACCTTGGAATCCATCGTCACCAAGTTCAACGAAAGCCAGGACAAATACGAAGTGGAAATGACTGTTGTCCCCGGCAGTGAGACTGACGTTGCCAAGCTGATGACCGCGGTGGCAGCCGGCACCGGTCCGGATGTCTATCTCATTGACCGCTTTACCACTGCCCAGCGGGCTGTGGCGGGGGCACTTACAGATTTAACCCCGTTTATCGAGCGGGCTGGCTGGAAACCTCAAGATGAGTACTTACCATTTGCCATTACGGAATCCACCTGGGCCGGAAAAGTCTATTCCTTGCCCTTTGACACAGATACCCGTGCCTTATACTACAGAAAACCTGATTTCACCGAAGTGGGACTTGATCCCGAAGCACCGCCAGCAACCATCGATGAGCTGACCCAAGTCATGGATAAGCTGACCAAACGCATCACCGAACGTCGTTTTGATCGTTTGGGCCTGATCCCCTGGATGGGCCAAGGCTGGCACTATACGTGGGGTTGGGCTTTTGGTGGCGAATTTTATGATGTCGCCAATCAACAGCTGACAGTCAACGATCCTGCTATCGTCGAATCCTTTGCTTGGCAGGCAGATGTGGCGGATAAATATGGCATTGCAGCAATTCAAGGCTTTGCCAGTGCTTTTGGATCTGAAGCACAAGATCCCTTTATTGCCGGCAAGGTCAGCATGATTATTGACGGTGACTGGAAAATAGCGGGGCTGAAGATTTTCGGTCCTGAGCTCGACTACGGCATTACCAATATTCCCACTAAGCCCGGTGTAGGACCGGTAACTTGGGCCGGTGGTTGGGCCATGGCTCTGCCCAGGGGCGCGAAGAACCCTGACGGTGGATTCGAGTTTGCCCGTTTTGCCGCAGGTCCTGTGGGACAAGAGATTTACACAAGAGAAACATCCCACTTACCTACCATCAAAGCACTTGTCGATCGCACCGATCTTTTGGCTGATCCCAGACACGAATTCTTCTTGGCCGGACTGCCCTTTGCAAAATCTCGCCCGGCGGTACCGGTTGGGGCACTGCTTTGGGACGAACTCACAGCGGCCAGAGACTATGTAATCAATGGCGACAAAACGCCTCAACAGGCTTTAGATGATGTGATCGATCGCGTACAATCGGAATTGGATAAAAATCTCTAAACAACGCACCAAAGACGAGTGTGGTGGAAGAGCCTTTAGGCTCCTCCACCACTTTCACTTACACATGCGCTCTAGTCTTTAAAAAAACAGCATTCTCATCTTTAGGGGGTAGTCGGAATTGGGAATGACTAGACAGGAAAAGCGTGCCTTGGTGATGGGTTTGGCTTTTGCGGCACCTTGGATTATCGGTTTTGTGCTGTTTGTCGCCTATCCGGTCGCAGCATCGCTGTACTATAGTTTTACTGAGTTTACAGGGTTAGATATTACAGGGTTTGTGGGTTTTGGAAACTACATCGAAATGCTGACTAGAGATGAGCTTTTCCATAAATCTCTCTACAACACACTTTATTATCTCTCATTAGCTGTACCCTTGGGTTTTATAGTGGCTCTTTGTCTTGCCATGCTGCTCAACCTTAAGATTAGGGAAGTTTCCATCTACAGGACTTGCGTTTACATACCGAATATTATACCGGCTTTCGCCGCCTCTTTTGTCTGGCTGTGGCTGTTAAATCCGGAGTATGGGCTGGTAAACCTCGTTTTGGAGCAAGTTGGTATTTGGGGCCCAGGTTGGGTCAGTGATCCCCGCTGGTCAAAATTCTCCATTGTATTAATGGCCCAATGGGGGGCCGGGGGTTCTGCCATGATCTTTCTTGCTTCACTGCAGGATGTGCCAAGAAGCCTATATGAAGTGGCTGAATTGGATGGAGCATCGGCTTGGCGGAAATTCCGCTACATCACCTTACCCATGATATCACCGGTGATTTTATTTCACGTAATTATGGCTTTATTTGGGGCGTTTCAAGTGTTTACTCCAGCCTACATTATGACTGCCGGAGGACCGGCTAATTCTACTTTGTTTTATGTGTTGTATCTTTACCGCAATGCCTTCAATTACGGAAAAATGGGATATGCATCGGCTATGGCATGGCTTTTGTTTATCTTGGCGTTGGTGACAACCTTGATCGTGATGAAGACCTCCGCAAGGTTTGTCTACTACCAAGGGGAGGAGAGGTAAAAGATGGCACAGACAGCACCAGAGGCTAGAAGAAGAGCCAGGGTCCGCTCTATGAGAAGAAAAGAGATCAGAACCCAGATCTTGGGTCGGGTCGTGCTTATTGCCATGAGCGTCATTTTCTTAGTACCCATCGCCTGGATGATCAGCACGTCGTTTAAAGAAGCCCATCAGGTGATGGCATATCCACCGATATGGATTCCTTGGCCTTTTGCCTGGGAAAACTATGAAACAGCAGTTAAAGCCATTCCGTTTCTGCTGTATTTAAGAAATACATTGATCATCTGTGCTTCCACTATAATAGGTACACTTATTTCCAGTACACTGGTTGGGTACAGCTTGGCAAAGATCCCCTGGAGGGGCCGCAACGCCCTTTTGATTCTGATTTTGAGCACTATGATGCTGCCTTTTCCTGTGACCATGATCCCGCTGTTTGTCACTTTCGGGAAATTGGGGTGGATCAATACTTTCAAGCCGCTGATTATTCCAGCTTTTTTGGGCAGCCCCTTTTATATCTTTTTGCTCAGGCAGTTTTTTATGACAATTCCCGGGGAGCTGTCTGATGCAGCCCGTATCGATGGTGCTTCAGAACTGGGCATCTTCGGCAGGATCATCTTACCTTTGTCCAGGCCGGTTTTAGCCGTGATTGCTTTGTTTCAATTTCTCGGTGCCTGGAACGATTTTTTAGGACCCTTGATCTACTTGCATTCAGACAAAAAGTATACTTTAGCCATCGGACTGCAGATGTATAGAACTACTAATTATGTGCAGTGGGAACTTTTGATGGCTGCTTCTACTTTGGTCGTACTGCCGATTTTGATTCTGTTTTTCTTTGCCCAGCGAACTTTCATTGAAGGAATTGCAATTACCGGCATTAAGGGCTAGCTGTTTAACAAACGAATCTGTAGATACGTTGCCCGCGACGCGACCCTGTTTGGTGAAATGAAAGGCTTTTTGCTCCTGGAAGGAGAATATTGCTATTTGTGCCCCTAGGGGTACAAAATCTGCCTTTTTGTGCACCTTGCCGAGAAGAGGCATCGACAGGGGGATCTGATTGAATCGGAATGTATGGATGTGTTCCGCCATCGCGGGCTTGTTTTCTTTGGTTGTCAATATCGGTATGGTTGTCACACCGGCTTTCAGCACCGAAATTTTAGGTGCACTTGATACCCAGGTAGGAGTTTTAGTAGCTACACCGGGTATTCTCGCTGTTTTACTCATGATTCCCTCTACACCTTTGTCCAACCGCTTTGGACGCCGTAAAATAATGATCGTAAGTGCGGTTGCTAATGTGTTAGCCGCGCTTTTGTATCTCTTTGCTGACTCCACAATGCAGGTATTTTTCGCCCAGGTGGTATTCGGCGCGGCCAATGCTTTCTTTTGGCCCTCTAATCTTACATACCTAGCCGAGGCAGCCGGACCTGGATTTTTGGAAAAAGCACAAGCGACCAATACATCATTTCAAGGAATTGGATTGATTTTAGGTCCGGTGCTGGCCGGCAGTTTAATTCGCCAAATAGGTTACCAAGGCGCCTTAGGGCTTTGGTTTATTACTGCGTTGGTCAATTTAATACTGTCTGTCAAACTCAAAGCTGTACCTTCCCAGGCGGCCTCAGTAAGTTTGTCTGCATCTATTCGGCAGGTGTTTGTAGGTATTCCCGCTATGTTTAAAAACCCAAGATTGGTGGTGGCCATGGCCAGCCAATTTCTCTCCGCAGCTTTTATGGTATCGATAGGTGGTGCTTTTTTAGTGCTGTTCGTCCAGGACATTGGTTATAACGCCACTTTGGCAGGCCTTTTGCTATCCTTTAGGGAAGTATTTGGCACACTTTCTCGAGCCCTGTATCCTTTCGTTAGACGGTATGTAAGCAATCTCACCATCTTAAGTGCCGCACCGGTCATTTGTGGGCTTGCGTTACTGTGCAGCTTCATATGGCCCAGTTTGCCGGTACTGCTGATGGGCGTTGCGGCAGCTGGTTTCAGCCTGGGTATTTTAGCACCGGCGGGCAACATTGAAGCCAGCCGCAGTGTGTCGCAAGCTAAATTGGCTGAAACGATAGCTGTAGTGGTCAGCATGTTTCAGATGGGTGCTGTAATTTTCCCCTGGACCGTTGGGCTGGTTGTGGGGGAGCTTGGCCGGGCAAGAGGTCTTACGGTCGCCTCGATGACGGTTACACTTATGTCCTTATGGCCGATTTTCATAGCAATTAGACAAGGAAGAATTGAGAGGCAGGTATCATTATGAATGCAGCGGCCTTAAGCTGGATAGCCAACCTGAGTCTGGCACTCATCGGTATGGCAGGGAATGTCATGGGACCTGTTATCCCCATGGTTGTAGCAGAGTATCAAATTTCCCTTGCCACAGCAGGAGTTGTGTTTACAACTCAAGGGATTGGACGTATAGCCGCAGTTGCTCTCACCGGCAGTTGGTCTGATCGAGTGGGTAGAAAACCCGTCATGCGTTTGGGTGGAGTGCTCATGGCCTTGGGTGCCGCGGGGTTTGGGCTTGCACCTACATGGGTTGGTCAAGTACTCTCCGCAGTTGTGATGGGTGCCGGATCAGGCATGTTGGATGGGGCGGCCAATACTTTAATCGCGGATCTCCATGTTGAAAAAAGAAGCCTTGCCCTAAATCGCTTACATGTGTTTTTCGGAATCGGTTCTTTGGTAGGCCCGCTGATTGCCGCTTTTTTCCTGGGGGTTGTCAAATCGTGGCGTATGCTTTATGGGTTTGTAGCTGTTTTAGCGGCGGCCCATGCATTTTTTGCCCAAACCCAAAACTATCCGGCGGTATCCGGAACAACCGGCGACAATAAAGCAGAACTCAAAACAGTCAGGAAATCTGTTTTAACGTCACCGGCTTTTTGGATGCTGGGCGGCATCATGTTCACCTACAGCGGAATGGGCGGCATCATCGTCGGATGGGTAAATACCTACCTGTCCACAGAACTTACAGCCGGCGTGTTTGCAGCATCGATTGTACTAACTTTGTACAGTGTGGGCTTGACTGTGGGCCGTTTAATCTGGGGCGGAGTATCTGAGCGGGTGGGGTATATTAAGACTCTCATAATATGCTCTATGGGCGGGTTTGCTTTTGTGGGTCTGGCCTTGGTGATTAAAGTCTTTTGGTGGATTGCCGTTTCATTTTGGTTTACAGGATTCTTTTTGGCAGGTCTTTTTCCAACAGCGGTTGCGTATGGTACAGGGCTTTTTGCAAGACTTACCGGCACAGTCACAGGCTATCTGATTACTATGGCTTCTTTGGGGGGAATGCTTCTGCCCTCTCTTGTGGGTGTATTGTCTGATGCCGCGGGTTTGGGTGTTGGTATGCTTGCTGCACCGTTTTTTGGCATACTGCAGTTGGTTTTTGCATTTCTTTTGAGTAAGCGAGAGGAAAGTGAAAGAGCCGATGATACAGCGGTTCAAATAGAAATATAGATAGTAAATCGGGGGTGCTGCTGCACTTTTTGCAGACTGCACCCCCGGAAAAGTCGCAAGACTTCAAGCATCACTTTAAGAGGCTTTTAAGCTTGCGTTTTTGAATTCTACAGCAGCATTTAATAGCGACGATGGCGAATTAGTCCAGAGAAGACCTGCACTTCTACGCCCTTTTTCTCAAACTCATCTAAGATGATATTCATGCCGATGGAATCACTGGCCATATGGCCGGCAATGACAACATTCAGATGATGCTTTTTCGCTTCTTCTAATCTTTCATCAGACATATGCATTTGGATGGTGGTGCCGACCCCGGCTTTTACCATAGCCTCGATATCTGATTTGGGACCACCGGTTCCGCCGGTCATAGTGACATCGATCTTGCCGCAGCGGGCATCTTTTCTACCGGCCAAGATGGTGGGACCGGTGCCGAGCCGAGCCGCTTCTTTGTATTCCGGAATTTCTTTAAGAGTTTTGATCAAATCCTCCAAAGTCTCGGGGTTGGCAGTATCTACATGGCGCTGGACCAACTTTTGCACATTGTTGTCCGCCGGGGTATGCATACACATTAAAGGCATATCCAAAAGCCTGGCAGCATCGACTACCCGGTAGTGATTGGAAGGCATGCCGCGGCGGCGCACTTCATCGATCCTATCTTGCAGGATACCTTCCGCGACATTGATGGGTACACCCAGGTCATGGAGCATATCTGACTGCATATACATGACTTCGGAGAAACGCACAGAGCCCAACCCTGATGGATGGTGGGAAATCACTAAATCAATGGGGTTGCCCTTTTCCCGCAGGCGATCAGCCAACATAAGATCGGCAACATCCACATCAATGCCTGTGATGAGTTTCTTAACCTCGAGTTTGGAATCACCATAGGAAATGCGGGTGTCTGCATAGGGATTTGTTAGTTTGGCTGTGTCAAATTCTTCTTTGGCCTCAGCATCGAGCTTTTCGTATTCAGTCCGAGTTCTGGCCAAGATTCTCTCTACTGCAGCTTTACCCCGCGGATCCGCCTCCATGCCTAAGGCAATGGCTAAATCATACAGTTCATTTAGATACACTTTTAGGACTCCTTTCCTTTATATACAGTAGGTAATTAGATACACAAAGACTTCCCTTCTCCAAGGCTAGTTCCTGCTTAGCCTGCCGCCGGTTTGATATGTTATACTCACATACTTCCCGACCAAGGACATCTGTGCAAAATGCGGAAAATAGTGTATGAGTTTGCTTACACAAGGTTTGGTCAAGTGGGAGGGGATGGTGGTATTGACACCGAAAGAACGGGCGATCATGGCCTTAAGTCTTAAGGAGCCGGATTGGGTACCCACTTTTGAGCTGGAATTTCAACTCACGCAGGAACTTTTGGGGAAAGATTATTTGACACAGGAAATGCTTGAGCGAGCACCTGCTTCTCAAAGGGACCGGCTGCTTAAGGAAAACGCAGAACTGTTCATCGAGGTTGCCCGAATTTTGGAATACTCGATTATTCCCCTGCAGGCGGTAAGTGACGTAGATGCCCTGATCACCATGACTAAGCATATCCGCGGCATCGTGGGCGATAAATATATGATTTGGGCCCATGCCGATGGAACTTTTGCGATTCCCGATGGGGAAAGCATGGTGGAGTTTGCCTTTTGGCTTTTTGACAAGCCCCAGGAAGTGCATGCCAAGGCCCGGGCCAATGTAGAGCGAGAGATCGGAAGAGCACGCAAACTGTTTGATGCCGGGGTGGATTGTTTCATACTTTGTGCAGACTACTGCTTTAATCAGGGGCCTTTCATGTCTCCAAAGATGTTTGGAGAATATGTTACACCGTATCTTGCAGAGAACATTGCAAGGCTTAAAGAAATGGGAGCCTGGGTGATTAAACACACGGATGGTGACATCATGCCTATCATTGATCAAATAATTGAGTGTGAGCCCCATGGTCTGCATTCACTGGATCCAATGGCCGGCATTGATATCGCCGAAGTTAAAGAAATGTATGGAGACAAAGTTTGCCTGATCGGCAATGTAAACTGTGCACTTTTGCAGACAGGTACGCCGGAGGAGATCGACGCTAGTGCCGAATACTGTTTAGAACACGGAAAACCCGAAGGAGGGTATATATTTTCCACGAGCAATGTTGCTTTTAAAGGAATGCCCTTGGAAAACTACCTGCGAATACACGATATTTGGAAAAAACGCAGGCATTATTGAGACCGGTTCGCGAAGGATATCACAAAAATGCTAAAACTGCGCTCCGCCATTGACATAGTGTGCCCAAAAGAGGTATCCTTATACATGGTGAAAGTTTTGGTTTAGTGAAGTTCGTGGAGAAGGCGGGCTATTTTTGCGCGTCCTTACCACTAAAAACCCCATATTATTACTCAAGGAGTTGATAAGTCAATGGCCAAGGTCAAGATGACTATTGATGGTAATACGGCGGCGGCGCACATTGCTTATGCCTTAAGCGATGTGGCGGCAATCTACCCGATTACACCATCATCTGACATGGGTGAAGTTGCAGACGAATGGGCTGCCCATGGTCGCAAGAACATCTTTGGCGATACGCTCAAAGTAGTAGAGATGCAGTCAGAGGCTGGAGCGGCCGGCGCCGTTCACGGCTCGCTAGCTGCAGGAGCACTTACAACAACATTTACAGCATCCCAAGGCCTTTTACTGATGATCCCCAACATGTATAAAATCTCTGGGGAGCTTCTACCCACTGTTTTCCACGTAAGTGCCAGGGCAGTAGCTGCCCACGCGCTTTCCATTTTTGGAGACCACTCCGACGTGATGGCCTGCCGACAGACAGGATTTGCCCTTCTTGCATCAAGTTCGGTGCAGGAAGTTATGGACTTAGCTTTAGTTGCACATCTGGCATCAATCAAAGCCAGAGTACCTTTCTTACATTTCTTTGATGGATTCCGGACATCCCACGAGATTCAGAAAGTAGAAATGATTGACTATGAGGATATCGCAAAATTAGTTGATCATGACGCCATCAAGGAATTCCGTAAGCGGGCACTGCATCCCGATCGCCCAGTCCAGCGTGGAACCGCTCAAAACCCTGATATCTTCTTCCAGGGTCGCGAAGCAGCCAATCCTTACTATTTAGCTACACCCCAAATCGTACTTGATGTT
Organism: Bacillota bacterium; assembly: GCA_012519025.1. Lineage (GTDB taxonomy): Bacteria > Bacillota > Limnochordia > DTU087 > DTU087 > JAAZMF01. The sequence continues at coordinate 3,618 of JAAYQZ010000012.1, read as the reverse complement.
ATGGCCGAAGTCTCCCAGCTTACAGGACGGCCCTACAGTCTGTTTGATTATGTAGGACACCCTGAAGCCGAGCGAGTAATTGTGGCCATGGGTTCAGGCTGTGAAGCCATTGAGGAAACCATTGACTATCTAATGGCCCAAGGGGAAAAAGTAGGACTGGTCAAAGTACGTCTGTACAGACCTTTCTCTGAGGAACACCTCCTCCAGGCTTTACCGAAGACTGTGCAGAAAATTGCTGTGCTTGATCGCACAAAAGAGCCCGGCTCTTTAGGCGAACCTTTATATCAGGATGTTGTCACAGCTTTCATGAGAAAAGGCGAAAGCCCTGTTATCGTTGGCGGCCGCTATGGTCTCGGCTCTAAGGAATTTACGCCTTCCATGATCAAAGCCGTATATGACAATTTAAATCAGGACAACCCCAAGAACAACTTCACCATTGGTATTACCGATGATGTCACCGAGACTTCTTTAGAAGTTAAAGAGACCATTGATGTTGCTCCAGAGGGTCTAATCCGAGCTAAGTTTTTCGGGATGGGTTCTGACGGTACAGTCGGTGCCAACCAGAACTCCATCAGAATCATTGGTGACCATACAGACATGTATGCCCAAGGATATTTTCAGTATGACTCCAGAAAATCCGGAGGCTTGACTGTTTCTCACCTGCGGTTTGGAACTGAGCCAATTAAATCCACTTATATGATTGACCAAGCAGACTTTATCGCTTGCCACAACCCTTCTTATGTAAATCGCTATGATTTGCTGGATGGGATTAAAGATGAAGGCGTCTTCTTGCTCAATTCAGCGTGGACTTTAGAAGAGATGGAGACACACTTGCCGGCCAGTCTCAAGCGTGCCATTGCCCGCAAGAAACTCCGGTTCTACAACATTGATGCTGTTCACATCGCTGCTGAAATCGGTCTTGGCGGTAGAATCAACACGGTTCTGCAGGCTGCTTTCTTCAAGATTGCCAATGTCTTGCCTTACGAAGAGGCAGAGAGATACATGAAGGAAGCTATCCAAACCAGCTACGGCCGCAGAGGCGAGCATATTGTGAACATGAACTATGCTGCTGTTGACCGCGGTTCGAAAGAACTTGTCGAGATCGACTATCCCGCATCTTGGGCTGATGCAGTTGACGAGGCTGCTGCTTCCGAAGAGGCACTGCCCGATTATGTCAAAAATGTTATGAAGCCCATTGACGGCCTAAAAGGCGACCAGCTGCCGGTCAGCGCTTTCAGTGTTGATGGTACTGTACCTTTGGGCACGACTAAGTATGAGAAGCGGGGCATTGCAGTTGAGGTTCCGAGATGGATTGTAGATAACTGCATTCAGTGCAACCAGTGTTCCTTTGTTTGCCCACATGCTGCCATCAGGCCGTATTTGGCGACTGAAGAAGAACTGGCCGATGCACCGGATTCCTATAAGACAAAAAGAGCTGTTGGCAGAGGTCTTCAGGGGCTTCAGGCCGCAGTGCAGATTTCACCCCTGGATTGTACCGGGTGCGGCCTTTGTGCTGTCACATGCCCTGCCAAGGAAAAGGCTTTAGTCATGACTCCTTTAGAGGACATTTTAGATGAAGAGCTGGAGAAATATGCTTTTGCCCAGACTATTCCTCATAAGGATCTAGAAATAAATGTAAACACGGTTAAAGGCAGTCAATATCGCCAGCCGCTGCTTGAGTTCTCAGGCGCATGTGCCGGCTGCGGAGAGACTCCTTATGCTAAGCTTGTCACTCAGCTTTATGGCGACAGAATGCTCATTGCCAATGCCACAGGTTGTTCGTCTATCTGGGGCGGCAGTGTGCCGGTTTGCCCATATACAACCAATCACGAGGGACGCGGACCTGCTTGGGCCAACTCTTTGTTTGAAGACAACGCCGAGTTTGGCTTTGGTATGGCACTGGCTATCAAGCAAAAGCGGGGCAGAATCCAAGCTGCTGCTGAAGCTTTGATGGATGCCGAGATTTCCGCGGAGCTTAAAGAAGCTCTCAAAGGCTGGTTGGACAACATGGACAACGGTGATCTCTCCAGAGCATTTGGAGACAAAATCACTGCCCTTCTGCCCGATGCACTTGCCAAGGCAGATGGAGATGTAAAGAACTGGCTGACTGAAATTGATAGCTTCTCCGATTATATGACGAAGAAATCCCTTTGGATTTTCGGTGGTGACGGATGGGCTTATGACATTGGTTTTGGTGGACTTGATCACGTCCTGGCTTCAGGTGAAGACGTAAACGTGCTGGTCTTTGATACAGAAGTATACTCCAACACCGGTGGTCAGTCATCTAAGGCAACACCAACGGCAGCAGTCGCCAAGTTTGCTGCTTCGGGCAAGAAGATCCGCAAAAAGGATCTGGGCATGATGGCCATGTCTTACGGCTATGTGTATGTGGCTACAGTAGGCATGGGTGCCAACATGAATCAGTTGATGCGGGCAATCACAGAGGCAGAGCAGTACAAAGGCCCGTCCTTAGTTATTGCTTACTCACCCTGTATCAACCACGGCATCAACATGACTACCAGTCAGGAAGGTATCAAGGAAGCTGTAGATTCCGGCTACTGGCCGCTCTACCGCTATAACCCGGTGCTCGCCGATGAAGGCAAGAATCCGTTTATCCTGGATTCCAAGGAACCCAACGGTAAATTCCGTGACTTCCTGCTCACCCAGGTACGCTATTCAAGTCTACAGCGGCAGTTCCCGGAACTGGCAGAAGAGCTTTATACTCAGGCCGAAGCCGAGGCAATGGCCCGCTATGCTCAATACCGCCGCTTAGCTGAAATGGACATGGGCGAGTAGCCAGCTGTCTGGTGAATTGATATAACACGTAATAATGAAATACCATGGGTCGGTGGGTCTCCACCGACCCTTTTCCAATGGATAAAGCCAAAATGAGCAGATCTATCCGGAACACCGGCCTTGAGGGAAAATACCATACACGTTGATTGCCTTTTCTTTTGTGATCTGTCGTGCCTGACTTTTTACATATAAAGGAGGAGCGGTTGTGGCGGATTTGGCTATGTGGATAGCACTTGAGTTTGAGCGAAAGAAAAACGTCCCCAAAAACAAAGCGGAAGGCGAGAAGTGGGCCCGGGATCTGTTTAAGATTTGGCGTGACGCGGGGGTAACAGAACTTTTCCCATGTATGCGCACCCATGACAACGCGGTCGGATGGCAAAGTGATATCGAGGTCAACGATTTTGGTTGGGATGTGATGGGGACATTTTTGAACGAAGGTGCAAAGCACGGCATTCGTATAGAACCTTGGGTATGTATGTGGGGCGATGGGCAAAACACTCATCCTGAGTGGCAGGCGGTAGGCACTGTGGGCAGGACCCGCTCCAAGGTCGCCCTTTGGATGTGTCCTGGCCGTCCAGAGGTACATGACTATTTCCTCGGCCTCTTTAACGAGCTGATGGACAGATACGATGTCTCAGGCATTCATCTTGATTATGCGCGATACCACCATGAGCCCTGCTGTTGCGAGTTTCATAAAAGTGAATTTCAACGGCAAACAGGCTTTGCTTTTTCTGATTTAACAAAATCCCAAGCAAAGGCAGCTTGGGAAGATTTCAGTGCAGACTGCATTACCGATTTTGTCAGGGAAATGGCAAAAGAAGT
>JAAYQZ010000110.1 GCA_012519025.1 Bacillota bacterium | reverse complement strand
TTTGAAGTATTGGAAGAACTGAGTGTTGCGGGGCGGTCATTAATAACTGTATTCAATAAGGCCGACCGATTGCCCGGTTCAGCAAAATTGGCCGAGCTGTTGGCCCAGACAAAGGACAGCTTGAGTATGTCATCTTTAACAGGCGCGGGATTGGAGCATCTGTTCGATGCAATAGAGAAAAAACTTGCCGAAGGATTATCTTACGGGGAGTACAGTATTCCCTATGAACAGGCCGGCGTTGTTTCCGATATAAGGGAAATCGGTCAAGTGGTCGATGAACACTATACCGAGGCAGGTATTTGTCTGCGGGTGCGGCTGCCCTCTGAATTTGCACGACGCTGGGCCGAGTTTCGCACCTCTTCTTCCCAATAGTTTGAAACCGCGTTCCCGGAAAATGTGCTATAATATTGGGAAGACAGGTTTTTAACATGGAGGGGGATACCATGGCCACACAATGGCCGGTGCGGTTTATCCGGCTGTTACGCGCCATAACTGCGGGGGTTGCCTATTATTCGGTTATCAATATACCGGGCGTCACCTCGTCCATGGTGGCAATTATAGTAGCCGTTTTGCTTTTTGATTTGATGATTTCCCTTGAACGAATCCGGGGCGGCTGGCATGTATGGAAGGAAATTATTAGAATTGTAATACCCGGGGCGGCTGCTACAGCGTTTACTTTGATCTACGGGTTGTGCATAGGGGGTATTTCGGCATTACTGGTTTATTTCGGTATGCCGATCTTCGTTGGTGCTGTGCTTACTGCGGGGCTGTCGTACTCATTGGCAGAGAAAACACCCAATCGTTTCTCCCGCAGCGTTGGTGTCGCTGGTGGGCTGGCTGTGTTCCATAAAACTTACCGGATTGCCGCCACCAGAGAATTTTTATCCCAAGCCGGACCAGTGATTGTATCCGCAATTTACGGTACCTTCGCGGCCCTGATCATGGGATGGACTTTGGGTATTTTAGTCGGGGCTCTTACCCGCCTGTTTCTGCCCCGAGGTTACAGGAGTGTCACCAGTTTGGCATATGAACAGCCTATTGCCAAAAGAAGCATGCAGGAAGTCTTGCACCTGGATGAATGGCGATGTTTGGCGAGGGTGGAAGTTCCCCGGGATGGGGCTTTTAGCGAATGCACCTTAGCCACCTTGGATTTGCCCCGCAAATGTCAGGCTTGGGTGCTTAGGATAGATCGCAAAGGTAAAACCATCACTTTACCGTCGGGTGACGAGAAAATCAAGGCGGGGGATGTCTTACTGGTCTATCTGCCGGAGCCCGGAAGAGCCCAATTGGCAGAAGTGTTTGCAGGCGAATTTCAACAGATTGAGGAAATCCCAGTCTCTATTTCCGGGGATTAAGGGGGTAATTTGATGGGCAGACCGTTTTCTTATGGTGGGCAGGCGGTAATCGAAGGCGTCATGATGAGAGGGCGTCAAAGTTTGGCTATAGCTGTTCGCCGCGGCGATGGCTTGGTATTTCATGAAGAGGATTTAGCACCATGGTCCAGTCGGTATCCCGTGTTGGGCTGGCCTATTGTTCGTGGAACCGCAGCCTTAATAGAGGCCATGAGTATGGGTATTAAATCTTTGAGTTTTTCTGCAAGCCAATTTGCAGAAGAAGAGGAAGAAGAACTCACAGCAAAGGATATTGTGCTGACCATGGGTTTGGCGCTTCTTTTGACAGTAGGCCTATTTATAGCTTTGCCGGCTTTTATCATTGGATTTGTGCAAAGTGCTGTCACACATAACGTGGTCTTGAACTTGGTTGAGGGATTGATTAAGACAAGTTTTTTTGTTCTCTATATCATCGGAATCTCTTTTATGCCGGATATTCGTCGGGTTTTTGAATATCACGGTGCAGAGCATAAGACCATCAACTGCTATGAAGCCGGGGAACCTTTGACGGTGGAAAATGTCGCAAAATATACAACGGTTCACCGCCGCTGCGGCACTAATTTTATGTTGATCGTGTTGTTTACCAGTGTGATAGTATTTTCCTTCTTCGGAAGACCCCCGGTTGTACAGCGGGTGCTTTTGCATGTAGGACTTTTGCCCGTTGTCGCCGGTATTTCTTATGAATTGGTGCGATTAGCCGGACGCCCCAATCCTCCCTTGTGGGTGGAAATAATTGCCCGCCCAGGGCTGCTGTTGCAAAAACTAACGACCAGAGAACCGGATCATGAGCAAATTGAGGTGGCGATTTCGGCTTTACAGGCAGTGCTGCGCAAAGACGAAGCCAATGTGTCGCCTTTGCGCGTTGGGCAAACTGATTTTGTGCATTAGAGAGCACCTTTTCAATGGTGATTTGCCCTCAAGGCCATGACATTGTATAAGGTGAAGTCGCTAGTTGGCCTTGATGCTGTTTCCGATTGAGTTACAACATGGCAGATCACACAGCTGGTCTGCCTTTTTGCTGGACTAGAAAGTGAGGGAAGTCTATGTTTCGAAAGCTTGAAGCTTTAGTGGATAAATACGGAGAAATGACGGAGGAGTTAAGCAATCCGGCTTTGCTTAACGACCCTCCGCGCTATGCCAAGGTAGCAAAACAACATGCAGATCTTGGGGAAATAGTCAATATATATGAGGAGTACCTGCGGGTAGACCAGGAACTAGCCGATGCCAACGCAATGGCTGAGGAAGATGTTGATGGAGAAATGCGGGAACTCATCGAGTCGGAGATAGAGATATTGGAAACAAGTAAGACTGAGCTGGAAAGTCAGCTTCAAGTTTTGCTTTTACCCAAGGACCCTAATGATGACAAAAACGTTATAATTGAGATTAGAGCCGGTGCCGGCGGGGAAGAGGCCGCGCTGTTTGCCGGTGATCTATTTCGTCAATACAATCGTTTCGCTGAACGCAATGGATTTCAAACAGAACTGATGAGCTCCAGTCCCACTGAGCTCGGTGGTTTTAAAGAAGTGATTTTCATGATTGAAGGTAAAGGTGCTTACAGCCAGCTTAAATTCGAAAGTGGCGTCCACCGAGTACAGCGTATTCCCAGTACAGAATCGGGCGGCCGTATTCATACTTCCACATCTACAGTGGCCGTACTGCCTGAGGCAGAAGAGGTCGAAATGCGGATCGAGCCCAATGAAATCCGCATTGATGTCTATCGATCCAGCGGTCCCGGTGGGCAAAGTGTGAATACAACTGACTCAGCCGTGCGGGTTACCCACATTCCTACAGGTATAGTTGTTTCATGTCAAGATGAAAAATCTCAGCACAAAAATAGAGATAAGGCTCTGCGCATCTTAAGGGCCAGGCTGCTGGATATGCTCGAACAAGAGCAGCACGCGGAACAAGCTGAAGCCCGAAAAAGCCAAATCGGCAGCGGTGATCGCAGTGAAAGAATCCGAACCTATAACTTTCCCCAAGGCAGAGTTACTGATCACCGGATCAACTTGACACTATATAGGATTGATGCAGTTTTGGACGGAGATCTCGACGAAATCATCGAATCTTTGCAGGCGGCCGAACAGGCTCTACAGCTTGAAACCCTGGAGGCCTGATGATGTTTGTTTCACCGATGGTTACTATTGGCAAACTCATTACTACGGGCAGTAAGTACTTGGCAGACCAAGGCATATCCAACCCCAGGCTCGAGGCAGAGGTGCTTTTGTCCTACATTTTGAGGTGGGAGCGCATTCAACTTTATGTGCGGTGGGCAGATGAGGTGTCTTGCGAGGACAAAGTGCGTTTCCAAAACGCATTGGAAAAACGGGGGCAGCATATGCCTGCGGCCTACATTACCGGTATCAAAGAGTTTTATGGTTTGGAGCTGGCTGTGAACGAGAATGTCCTTATTCCTCGACCGGAGACAGAGCTCTTGGTTGATTGGCTGCTTGCCCTCTGTCAAGAAAAAAGTGGCCAGTTGATCAGTATCATAGATATAGGGACAGGCTCTGGTGCCATCTCGATTGCCTTGGCTTACAATCTGCTGGACAAGGGGCATGAATGTTTTCATATTTACGCTGCCGACATTTCGCAAGACGCGCTTAAGATCGCAGCACAAAACGCAGTCAGATGGCAGGTGGATGGGAAGGTTGAGTTTGTCGAAAGTGATTTGTTTGAAAATCTGCCCCACACTCTCAAGAAAAATGTGGATATAATCGTGTCCAACCCTCCTTACATCCCGACAGAGGACTTAAATACTCTGCCGCGGGATATCTTGGGATATGAACCTGTGCAGGCCCTTGATGGGGGCCCGGCGGGGCTCGATTTTTATCCCCCACTTCTTACAGAAGGTCGCCACTTTCTAAAAAACGAGGGTTGGATGGTCTTTGAAATCGGGCATGGTCAAGGAGACGCGCTCACAGCATTAGCCCAACAGCTTGACTGCAGTGCAGTAGAGCTGCACTTTGACCACAGCGGCAAAGAACGGATGGTGATAGCAAGGTGGGGATGATGACCACAAAAAGAACACAGATTTGGCAAATACCCCGGGGGTCTTATGACACAGACGGGGATTTAGCGAGAAATCCCAAGATCCGCAAGGCAGCCGCGATTATCAAACAGGGAGGGCTGGTGGCTTTCCCTACAGAAACAGTCTACGGGCTTGGTGCTGATGGATTGGCGGAAAAGGCCGTGGCATCGATTTTTGCTGCCAAAGGACGCCCCAGCGACAACCCCTTGATACTGCATATCGCCGAATTGTCTGTCCTGGATCAACTGGTAGGCTCGGTGCCTCAATCGGCAAAACACCTCATGGAGCTGTTTTGGCCGGGCCCTTTGACTTTAGTGCTGCCTAAATTGCCTGCTGTACCCATGATCACCACCGGTGGATTGCCTTCAGTAGCCGTGCGTATGCCAAACCATCCTATCGCTTCAGCTTTGATAAAAGCGGCAGGTACACCTCTTGCTGCTCCTTCGGCAAATACCTCAGGCCGGCCCAGCCCCACTCGGGCTGAACATGTTGTCTCAGATCTTATGGGAAAGATAGATGTGATCCTGGACGGTGGGCCGACAGGCCTTGGAGTAGAATCTACTGTTTTGGATTGTACCGGACCAACACCTAAGATTTTGCGACCGGGAGGCGTGGACAAGGAAGCCCTTGAGGATGCTTTGGGTACCTGTGTACAGTTAAGTGCTGAACTTGGCAAAGAAATTGGCAGCTTTCCATCCCACAAATACGGGCACTACGCCCCCAATGCTCCCACCGCAGTTGTTTTGGGTGAACCACAGGGATTGTTTGAAAACCTGGCAGCAAAGGCTCAGGAACTTACCTGCAAGGGTGAGCAAGTTGGTTTGATGATTTCTCGGGAAACAATGCAGTATTGGCAGGATCAGGCAGTTGATTTCAGTCATTGGCAGGTGGTTGTGATGGGAAGCCGAACGAACCTTGCGGAGGTAGGAACCGCAGTTTATGAAGGTCTGCGGACACTGGATGCGCATCATGTGACACAAATACTGCTGGAAAGTGTGCCAACTCAGGGGCTGGGGTTCGCTATTATGAATCGGTTGCTTAAAGCCGCCGATTTTTGGACTGTAGGGGAATAAATCTCATTTCCTGAAAGGAAGCAAAGTGCTGACGCGAAAGTGCTCCTTGGAAAGGAGGGAACAGACTACTTGTCAAAGAACGAACATTTGATGTTTGTCTGCACGGGCAACACTTGCCGCAGCCCTATGGCAGAGGCCATATTTAAGCAGCTCTTGCAAGAAACTGATTGTACTTGGACCGTAAGTTCGGCAGGTACCCACGCAGTTGAGGGCGGGGTGGCTGCTTGGGAAGCAAGGGAAACCATGGTGGGCCTGGGAATTGATATTGTAGAGCACCGTTCCAGGCAGTTGTCCGAAGAAATGCTGAAAAAAGCAGGTGTAGTGCTGACCATGACCGGGGCTCACAAACAGCTGATTCTCAGTGAATTCCCAGATGCGGCCGACCGGGTATTTACAGTAAAGGAATTCAGCGGTATCGGAAGAAATCCAGATATTGGTGATCCCTTTGGGCAGGGGATAAAGATTTATCGCGAAGTAGCCCAAGAGCTGCAAAAACATTTGACTTTGGTGTTGGAGAAGCTGCGGGAAGGACAATATTGCAATGGAAATAGAGGAAAATAGCTGCTGCGCCCGTGGAGGGCGCGGAGCGGGAGGCGTCCTGATGTCTAAAGTACACTTAATTGAACACCCTTTAATTCAACACAAAATGGCTTTGATCCGGGATATAGAAACCGGCCCTAAAGAATTTAGGGAGTTAGTTGATGAAACTGCTTTATTGATGGCTTATGAAGTTACCAGAGATATAGCCCTTGAGGAAATAGAGATTGAAACTCCCATGGGTGTTGCGAAGTGCCAGACTATTGCCGGCAAGAAAATAGGCATCATACCCATTTTGCGGGCAGGACTTGGTATGGTCAACAGCATGTTGGAGTTAATACCTGCTGCTAAAGTGGGGCATATCGGGGTTTATCGAGATCCCAAAACCCTACAACCGGTGGAGTACTACTGCAAATTGCCGCCGGATATTAATGAGCGGGATCTGATTGTGGTTGATCCCATGCTGGCTACAGGTGGTTCGGCAATCGCTGCTATTCAATTCATTAAAGATAGAGGCGGCAAAAACATTAAGCTAATGGTCCTTATCGCTGCCCCCGAGGGCATTCAAGCTGTGCAGGAGGCCCATCCGGATGTAGATATTTTCACCGGTGCCATTGATGAGCGGCTTGATGAAAACGGGTATATCGTTCCAGGATTGGGAGATGCAGGAGATCGTCTTTTTGGGACTAAGTAATTAAAAACAGGTGCAGTAAGTGTATGTGTTGAGGAGGAGTTGAGTTGCCTAAGGGCAGTGCGGGGCAGCGCCCCAGCTGGGACCAATATTTTATGGAAATTGCCCACTTAGTGGCCAAACGTTCGACATGTTTGCGTCGGCAGGTTGGGGCCGTTTTGGTGCAGGACACACATATTTTGACGACAGGCTATAACGGCGCTCCCAAGGGAATCCCCCACTGTTTGGATGTAGGATGTCGGCGAGAAGAGCTTGGGATACCATCAGGGCAAAATCATGAGATCTGCCGCGGTATTCATGCCGAGCAAAATGCCATCATTCAGGCCGCTTTACACGGCGTTAGCACGGAAGGTGCTGTTATATACTGCACGGATCAACCATGTATTCTTTGCGCAAAGATGCTGATTAACGCCGGCATTATGAGGATTGTTTATGAAGGGGACTATCCTGATGAATTAGCTGTTGAACTGCTTAAAGAAGCAGGACTCCCTTTGGAACGCTGGGGCGATGTTGACAAGTGAGATATACCTGGTTAGAATTATGGGTGGTGCAATACAATTTTCTATCATGAATGTATTATCTGAAAAGCCAGCCTGACCAAGGGGAGGAGGGGGAGCTTTTGCAGGATTATTTCAGTATTTTCATCTTGGCTTTAGTATTCAGCTGGCTGTTTACTCCCATATATAAGCGGGTGGCTTGGAAATTAGGTATGGTGGACAAGCCCAATCCCAGACGTTTGAATAAAGTTCCTATACCCAATGGTGGCGGATTAGCCATCATGGGGGCTTTTTGGCTTGCCGTTGTTTTGAAAGGGGTTTACCATCCTTCACTCAAAGGTCTTGCTGTTGGGTCTGTAATTATCGGTCTCACCGGTGTCATAGATGACCGCTGGGAGCTCAATCCCGGACTTAAATTCATCGGCCAGTTGTTGGCCGCGGTGGCGGTAGTCGCCGGTGGAACAGTCATACAGTTTGCTACCAATCCCTTTGGTGGTATGGTTTATTTGGGTTGGTGGGGCATTCCCATTACAGTGGCTTGGATTACCGCCGTCGCCAACATGTTCAACTTTATTGACGGAATCGACGGTCTAGCCGCAGGAGTGGCCGTGATCGCGTGTCTGCCGTTGTTTGCTGTGGCCCTGCAGCTGGGATATACGTTTGTTGCAGTATTGCTTTTAGCTTTAGCCGGAAGTGCCCTTGGTTTTCTTCGATATAATTTCAGCCCTGCCAAACTGTTTCTAGGAGACACCGGGGCTATGTTTCTTGGATTTATGTTGGGCTCTTTGGCTGTTGAGGGTACGTTGAAAGGGGCAGCTACGGTTGCTTTTGCTATACCCATATTAATCTTGGGGTTACCGGTAATAGAAATTGTTTGCTCTGTAGTTCGACGCACTAGAAACGGTGTACCGGTCTACCAGGCCGATCAAGGACATCTGCACCATCGTTTGCTGGAAATGGGATTATCCCAAAAGCAGGCAGTGCTGCTTTTATATGGTTGGGCACTGGTGTTTGGATTTTTAGGCGTCCGTTTGGCGGCAGCACCCCCCGCATTGGCCATAGGTCTGACAGCGGCATGTTTGGGTATTGTTTTCCACCTGGCCGGCAGGTTGGGTTGGACCGGACAAAATGAAGATTGCCGACGGCAGGAAAGTCACTACCTTTAATAACTAGAAATAGCCCAGTTTAATGCCCCCACGCCCGGGGGCATTTTGTGTGGGAGAAGGGATGAACCAGTATGATAAAAGTACTAACCGTGTTCGGAACTCGGCCGGAAGCCATTAAAATGGCACCGGTCATCAAGGCCCTCAAGGGCAAAGGTCAATTTGATGTAAAGGTGATCGTAACCGGGCAGCATCGGGAGATGCTTTACCAGGTGTTGGATCTGTTTAACATTGTGCCTGATCACGATTTAGGCATTATGCGGCATGGCCAAACCTTAACAGATATAACCTGCGGTGTGCTGGAAGGATTGGAATCAGTATTGTTGGCTGAACAACCGGATGTTGTTTTAGTCCACGGTGACACTACAACTACATTTGCCGCAAGTCTTGCGGCATTTTACCAAAAGGTCCCTGTCGGTCACGTGGAGGCGGGATTGCGTTCATACAATATGTACAATCCCTTTCCAGAAGAGATAAATCGCTGTCTAACAACCCGCATGACAGCTTTTCACTTCGCACCGACTGATCCTGCTGTAGAAAACCTGCTTCGGGAAGGTGTCCCAGAAGAACAGATTTTTCTCACCGGAAACACAGTTATTGACGCACTTTTGCAGACTGTAAGAGATGATTACGTGTTCAGCGACCCAGTACTGAATGACCTAAATTTTGCCGATGAACGGGTAATCCTGCTTACTACTCACCGCCGGGAAAATTGGGGTGCACCCATGGAACGCATTTTCCAATCTGTTAACCAACTTGTTGAGGAGTTTGGCGATATTCGGATTGTGTTCCCTGTACATAAAAACCCCCAAATTCGGGAGCTGTCTGAACAAATGCTCGGGGAGCTGCCGCGGGTGGATTTAATCGAACCACCCCATTACGAAGAATTTGTCAACCTAATGAACAAATCCTATTTTCTTTTGACAGATTCCGGGGGCCTGCAGGAAGAAGCCCCAAGTCTTGGCAAACCTGTTTTGGTTCTGCGGGATACCACAGAAAGGCCAGAGGGAATTGAAGCCGGCACCGCCATTATGGTTGGCACCGATGCTGGGCGCATCATGGACGAAGCTCGCAAACTGCTCACCGATACTGAAATTTACACTAAAATGGCTGCAGCGCCCAACCCTTATGGCGATGGGCAGGCTGCACCCCGTATAGCCGAAGTATTGAGGAAAAAGCTGGCATAAACAAACTGCCTCCAACCCATACTAATCAACAGAGGGAGGGATGGGGGTGGAAAGAGCAATTCTGCCGGATGAACATGGTTTTTACGTAGAAGAGACTTGGGAGCCCGTCGGGTCTTACGGCCTTAGCACGGGCTTTTTTGCCTTTTTGCGACGTATGGGGCTGCGGTTTGTGACCGTGTGGTCGATTTTAATGCTTTTTAGTTACCAGGTTTACTTAGTGGACACCAAACAAATTCTGGCACATCCGTTCGATGTTTTTGTCAAACAAGTAGATATGGCTATCCATTCCCTTACCATAGTAATTACTGTAGAACTGCCGCCCGCAGATTCTTTTGCGGCCCTAAAGTCTAAAGTGAGTCGGGCCGGGCGGCTGTTTGGCGCGAAGCCAGAGGACGGACTTCTTGATGCAAGACAAACGGCTGCAGGTAAGTCCCTGCAGTGGATTACAACTGATGGTAAAGGTCGTCATCTCAGCATAGTAGGGAAAACGCATAACACGGGGAAAACGACTTTGCTTCTAGAGTTGACCGAATGGGGTATTGGCAAAAGCGTTGTCAAAGACAGAACTGTTTGGGCCGCTGCAACTGCAGCCCACCTGGGTAAAATTAGGACAACCGTTACTGAGATAACCGGATATGTGTCCAATGGCCAAGGTGGGCCGGAAACGTGGCTCAGGTCGTGGAGTCTCGATGATTTGGATATTGTGCATATTGGAAACTCAGTGAAACTCCAAGGCAAGTGCCCCGATCTAGCGCAGAACCGCCTCAAACCTGTTCCATTTTTCATGGAATACGTCCCAGATGAGCAAAATAAAGGGGGGCGTTTGACATTGATGGTGGAAAACTAGCTGTATTCAATTTGGATGTATATGGTAGGAATTTCTGGAAATGCTAGATGTGAGGTGGTGTGCATGAACGAACAGCTAAACAAACATGATGGTGTTGGCAGTGAGAGTGTTTCAAAATCCTTTTGGCACACGCTCATTGGTTGGTGCGCTGCGGCTAAGAGTGTTCTCATTATCGGTATCAAGGGTCTGCAGACCAAGCTGAAAACGTGGTGGCCAAAAACAGGGCGACGTCTTTTGATTAGAAGCATAACGCGCCTGGTCGTTTTAGTACTTTTGGGTTTTATGGCATCGGCAGTAGTCAATTATGTCTACCAGACATACTCATTAAGACAGACTAAAAACTTGGATCTCAGTTATCGTTTGGGCGCGGAGACTGTGCCCCAGGTAGAAATATCCGATTCCCAAAGCCCATCAGACGCAAACGTGACTCCGTCCGGACATGTGGAATTAGGCCCAAAGACTGAGATGCCAACAGACACAGCGCAGGAGACCGACGTACAGGTTCAAACAGTAGGCGCTAAACCCACGGCTGCCGTTAACCCTTCTCCTTCACTGGAGTCTGTCGGTTCCGGCAGTTCACGGGAGCCTGCTTTAGGCATCACCGCAAATCCTGCCAATGTAGGGCCCGGTGGAATGATGTGGCCGGTGGACGGGCAAGTTGCAGTGGGATACGGTTGGGTGCGGCACCCAGTATATCGTGACTGGCGCTTTCACCCGGGTGTGGAATTTACCACTTCACTGCATGCACCTGTGCAAGCCATTATGGAAGGAAGGGTGCAGCAAATTCAAAGTGAACGGCTGCGGGGTCTGGTTGTTACTATTGCCCATGGAGATGATTGGCAAAGCATCTATAAGGGCCTATCCCAACTGCATGTTCAAGAAGGGCAGCTGGTTCAAAAGGGGCAGTCTTTGGGATTGGTAGGTCCCGGTGATGACGGACAGTCGGGGCGGTTTTCTTTTGAAGTGCGCCAGACCAATACTCCACTTGACCCCCGGATGTATCTGCCTTAAGGGTTCTGCAGATAATTTAAAACATCTTTAACTGAATCTTCCTCGGCAGGCAAAAGATGCCCCCATCAGCGGGGTCATCTTTTTTAATGGGTATTAACACCTGGTGAACAATGGGTAAGCTTTGCTTTCTACGCCAGAATATCTGGGTTCCCCCCGCATATACATGAATTAAAACCCGTGGGGGGATCGGGCCATGAGGGACTACATTCGCAATCGAGTGCTTGATATAAGC
>JAAYQZ010000109.1 GCA_012519025.1 Bacillota bacterium | reverse complement strand
GGTCGCCATGTCCTCAACCCCTTTGCAAGCACAAAAGTATTCTAAAGCGTCCGTTTGACTGCTTTGACAACATAGGCCTCAAGCTCATCGCCTTCTTTGACATCGTTAAAACGTTCAATTCCGATCCCGCATTCGTAGCCTTGATTAACTTCCCGAACATCGTCTTTAAATCGTTTCAAAGATGAAATGGGGCCCTCGTGCATGACAACATTGTCTCTTAAGAGCCGCACGTGGGAATTGCGGGTAATCTTGCCTTCCAAAACATAACTTCCTGCTACTACGCCGGCATTAGGCACCCTGAACGTGGCCCTAACTTGAGCCCGCCCTACAACTTCCTCTATATAGTCGGGATCAAGCAAACCTTCCATAGCAGATTTTACATCTTCAATGGCATGGTATATAACCCGGTAGGTCCTAACATCCACATTTTCCAATTCAGCCACCCTGCGGGCAGTTGCATCAGGTCGAACATTAAAACCGACAACTACAGCATTGGAAGCTGCTGCAAGATTGACATCAGTCTCAGTAATCCCACCGGCAGCACCGTGAATCACATTTACCCTAACCTCATCAGTGCCCAGGCCCTCAAGCGCCTGTCTAACAGCCTCCACCGAACCCTGCACATCTGCTTTGATAATAATATTGAGCTCTTTAACTTCCCCTTCTTTTATGCGCTCAAATAGATCATCAAGAGATACCGGCTTAGATGGTCTTAAGGTCATTGTGCGTTTGGCTTCTTGTTTTTCGTCGGCGATTTCCCGGGCCAACCTTTCTGTATCTAAGGCCACAAGCTCATCTCCGGCCTCAGGCACATCACTAAAGCCCACAACCTCAACCGGCATGGCAGGTCCGGCTGTTTCAACACGGTGCCCACTGGCATCGCTCATAGCCCGTACTCGACCTGAGACTACACCGGCAACGATGGGATCTCCCACCTTGAGTGTACCGTTTTGCACTAAAACAGTTGCAACAGGGCCGCGACCTCTGTCTAATTGAGCCTCAACAATCGTTCCCCGTGCGAGGCGATCCGGGTTTGCCTGAAACTCATACAGATCCGCTACTAAAAGAATCATTTCTAAAAGCTCGTCAATACCTTCCCTGCGCAGGGCAGATAAATTAACAAAGACAGTTTCTCCGCCCCAATCTTCCGGGATCAGTCCCAATTCGGATAAACCTTGCTTTATGCGTTCCGGGTTGGCATCAGCGCGATCAATTTTGTTTACTGCTACGATAATAGGCACATCAGCAGCTTGAGCATGGCTGACGGCTTCTCGGGTCTGCGGCATAACACCATCATCGGCGGCTACTACCAATACAGCAATATCCGTAACCTGTGCACCGCGAGAGCGCATGGCTGTAAAGGCCTCGTGTCCCGGTGTGTCTAAAAACGTTATCTTGCGCTCGTGGCACTCAGCTTGATATGCTCCAATGTGCTGAGTAATACCGCCGGCCTCACCTTCTACAACTTTGCTTTCCCTAATTGCGTCTAGTAAAGTAGTTTTACCATGATCCACATGGCCCATAATCGTGACTATGGGAGGCCTTGCTTCCAGCTTTTCAGGGGGATCTTCAAAGTCTGCCAAAGGATCGATTATTTCAATTTCCGGCAGCTTAACACTGAAGCCAAAATCTTCGGCAACCATGGCTGCTTCTTCCCATCCGATACTTTGAGGGATGGTGGCCAATATGCCCATTTCCATCAGCTTCTTAATAATATTTACCGCAGGTACGCTCATACGACCGGCTAAATCTTTAACTGTAATACTTTCTGGGATTTCAACCTTAGTAGGTCGCGGCTTTTGGACAGGCTGCCGGGTGCGACGCCCTCGTCCTCTTGGCCTTTGGCGGGGCCTGCTGGAGCGCTGCCGGGTCGATCTTGTTTGTTTATTTGTTTCCATAGGTTTTGGTTCCTCAACTTGCTTAGTTTTCTCGGCTTGCTTTGGTTGAGCGGCAGCAGGGGACTTTGCCTTTGTTTGCTGTTCGTTCTTTGCCTCTGCTTTTGCCTTCGCATCCTTAGTATAATGATCTCTTACTAGGGTGGCAATCTCGCCGTCCACATTGCTCATATGATTTTTCACATCTGCTCCTAGTTCCTGCAAAAATTCTACCAAATGCTTGCTTTTCATTTCCAGTTCTCGTGCAAGCTCGTATACACGGATTTTCTCCACATACATCACCTCTACCTGTGATCACGTTTCCACTATTTTCCCATGGGCACCCTCTGCCTCCATTAGCGTAGTATTCACTGCATCTATAATCGCCTGGGCGATTTTCTTTTCTTGCACACAAAGCACTGCTCTTGATGATTTGCCAATAGCATTGCCCAGCTCATCCTTGGTTTTTATAGTCACAATCGGTGTCTGTTTTGCTGCTTTGAGAAATTTTTCCCTTGTGGCAGGGCCGGCATCGCCGGCTAAAACCACCAGATGACACCGCCCTTGCCTGAGCACGGCCAAACATCCGTTATATCCGGAAACGACTTGACCGGCCGCTTGGGCAAAGCCAAGAAGACTAAGGGCTTTCATGGTAAGCCTCCAATTCACTGCGCAGCTCTTCAAGCGTATCGGATGCAATGGTAATCTGTAAAGCCCGTTCCAGCTGTTTGCGCTGAAAAGCCAGTTCAACACAGGCTGCAGACGGACACAGATAAGCACCCCGACCCGACTGTTTGCCTGTCGGATCCAAGTGAATTGCTCCTTCGGGGGTGCGCACAACCCGAATTAGATCACGTTTGGGACGCACGGCGCGACACCCGATACAAGTTCTTTGCGGAATTTTCCGTCCTTTTCGCACCTTCCCGTCACTCCTTTACCCAAACCATCCAGCCTATTCATCGAAATCAAAGTCAATTGCGCCGAGGTCTGAAAGATCCTTGATTACTTTTTTGGTGGTAATCGGGTTTTCTTTTGTTTGCTGCCCGTCCTTCTCACCAGATTTGGGACCTGCCACATAGCTTTCAATGGCTTTGGGATCGGTTTTCTTTCCCGCAAACAAGGTAGGCAGTGGTTCCGCATCCACGAGCTCTTCCTCAAGCATGGCCTCTATTTCTTGTTTGCGGGTTTTTCGACTTTTTGGTTTAACCGCGGCAGCAACCGGTTTGTCCAACCATTCAGATTGTTCTTCTCCACTTTGATCGGAAACGAGTGTTTCGCCTTTCCCACTTTCCTCCATCTGCGCATCGTTTGCGCCATCAGGTGCATCGAGTTTCTCATCTTCTTCCTCAAGGGGTGCGATCGGAAGAGGAGCATCGGCATTCTCCATATCATCCGAGGTATCCTGCTGTAATTGGGCCTTTGATTCAACTTCTTCGTTAACTTGCTCATCATCGGTTTCGTCTGCGGTCTCTATCTCGGAAATTTTAGGGGTGGCTCTTTCAAAGGCCTCTTTAGCCATGATTTGTGCCATTTGTTCCTGACTCTTGATATCAATGCGCCAGCCGGTTAGCCGCGCAGCTAATCTGGCATTTTGGCCCTCTTTACCGATGGCTAAAGACAAATGATTGTCGGGAACAACTACTTGCGCGGTTTTAGTTTCTTCATCGAGAAAGACGTCTACAACTTTGGCAGGACTAAGGGCATTACCTACAAATTCTTCCTGGGCATTGGCCCATGGTATGATATCAATTTTCTCACCGCGCAGTTCACTCACAACGGCCTGCACCCTCATGCCCCTTGGACCAACACAGGCGCCTACAGGATCTACATTTTCATCGCGAGAAGAAACTGCTATTTTGGATCTGGCCCCGGCCTCCCGTGCCACTGCACGGATTTCTACGATACCATCATGAATTTCCGGTACCTCCATTTCAAAAAGCCGGCTGACCAACCCCGGGTGAGTCCGGGATACAAAAACTTGAGGCCCTTTACTATTTTCTTTGACCTCAGAAATATACACTTTTAGTCGGGTCCTTTGGGTGTACGCATCCCCAGGCATTTGATCTGAAGCACTTAAAACCGCTTCTACTTTACCCAAATCGACTATGATACTGCGGTGATCATAGCGCTGCACTATGCCTGTGATCACATCTCCCTGACGGTTGCTGAACTCATCGTAAACAATGGCCCGTTCCGCCTCACGGATGCGCTGTATGACCACTTGTTTTGCAGTCTGTGCAGCGATGCGGCCAAAATCAGCGGGGGTAACTTCAATTTCTACAACATCATCCAAAACATAGTTAGGATCAATTGCTTGAGCTTCAGCAAGACTGATCTCTGCAGTTTCATCTCCGACATCCTCTACCACAACTTTTCGGGTATATACGTTGATCCGTCCGGTTTGATCGTTAATTTTCACACGTACATTTTGTGAGGTTCCGTAGTTGCGCTTATAAGCTGAAGTAATTGCCGCTTCAATTGCTTCCAAAATCACGTCCTTGCCAATGCCTCGCTCTTTCTCCAATTCGGTTAAAGCTCTCATCACATCGAGATTCATCTAAGTGTCCTCCTGTTTCCACTTAAAACTCGATGGCCAGGTTCGCTTTGGCCACCTGGTCCCGAGGGATCCTGATAACGCCTTCATCTGTCTTTACTACCACCATTTCTTCCTCAAGGCCCTCTAAGTGACCTTGCCAATTTTTGCGCCCTTGAAAAGGTGCGTATGTCCGTACTTCCACAAGGTGACCGGCAAATCTTTGAAAATGAACATCCTTGGTAAGCGGTCTTTCCAACCCGGGCGAGGAGACCTCCAGTGAATAATTGCCCGGCACCGGGTCTACATCATCGAGACGTGAACTCAAGCGGCGGCTTACCTTTTCACAATCATCCAGGGTAACTCCCGCTTCTTTGTCAATAAAGACCCGCAGAAGCCAAGTTGCCCCTTCCTTTACATACTCCACATCCACCAATTCCAGTTCGGGATAATCAACCAGGATCTCTTCCGCCAGTTCCGCGACCACTGTTTGTACCCGTCGGCGTCCCATCTGTTCAACCTCCGTTTTGTTTGGACAAACCTTCAAAGATAAATTCGGCTGCTTGCTGTATCATTTTAGGCATACTTTTAGCTATATCGAATTTCACACACTGCTATTTTGTCCTTGTAGTATGAAAGAGTGGGCATAACCCACTCTTTCCAAAAAATACATCATTCTAAAAGACCAATTCCCTGCCCACTTTATTGCAAGAAGAAAAGAATGCTGCTGGGCACTCTCCTTACACAGTATACCACGTTCCACCGCCCTTGACAATAGAAGCCAATTCGTCTCAATTAGATCTTTGACACGATTTGCCTTACAGCTGTCTTAAATCTAAAAAAGCGACAGCTGTGCTGATTCGGGCAAATCACCCAAAGCACCCAGTTCTGCTAAAACTTCAATGACTGTTTTACTCACACCACATCGAAGCCGAATATCCTCCCATGAAGTAAACTTGGGACCTTTGCGGCCCTCAATCAATGCTCGGGCCGCCCCAATGCCAACACCTTGCACGGAAGATAGTGGGGGCAAAAGTTTCCCATCTTGCCGATCGAATTGGGTTGGATGGGACAAATAAATATCTACAGGAAGGAACTCAATTCCTCTGACTTTCGCCTCTAACATCACTTCTGCTACAGTAAGCACATTTCTCTCTTTCGCGGTGGCATTGTTGCCTTTGTCACGGATTTTCTTGATGGCATTTCTAAGCTCCGGGATTTCGTATCGACTCAATTGTATCTCGAAGTTATCGAAACGAGTGGAAAAGTATGTTGCATAAAACTCCAAAGGATGGTGAACTTTGAAATAGGCAATCCTAAAAGCCATAGTTACATAGGCCACAGCATGAGCCTTCGGGAACAGGTAGCTAATCTTACGGCATGATTCAATATACCACTCAGGTATTTGTATGTTTTTCATGGCCTGCTCATCTTCGGGTCGAAGGCCTCTTCCCCTGCGCACTCCTTCCATAATTTGAAAGGCAACACCGGGTTCCATTCCCCGCAAAATCAAATAATTCATAATGTCATCTCTTGTCGCAATAGCATTACTCAAATCTGTAACACCTTGACGGATGAGATCTTGAGCATTGTTGGCCCAAACATTAGTGCCGTGGGACAGCCCACTGATTCGCACCAATTCTCCAAATGTTTTAGGACGTGTATCTTCCAGCATCTGCCTTACGAAACGAGTGCCGAACTCCGGGATTCCCAATGTCCCCACACTTGTGCCAATATCGTCTTCGTGTACACCTAAAGATTCAACAGATGAAAATAAGTCAAGGGTTTTGGGATCATCCAAAGGTATTTTCAGCGCTTCAACGCCTGTAGAATCCTCAAGCATTCTGATCATAGTAGGATCGTCATGACCTAAGATATCGAGTTTTACCAATTGATCTTCAATGGCGTTGTAATCAAAATGGGTAGTAATAACACCTGCCTTGCGATCATTGGCGGGGTACTGCACAGGAGTGAACTCAGTGATTTCATGGCCTTCCGGCACAACAATCATGCCGCCGGGATGTTGGCCGGTAGTGCGCCGTACACCGCTGCAGCCGCGTACCAACCGATTAATTTCTGCTGTTCGCAGTGTATCGCCTTTATCTTCAAGATATTTCATGATAAACCCGTAGCTTGTTTTTTCTGCCAAGGTCCCGATCGTACCGGCTCGAAACACTTGCGTGGAGCCGAGCAGTTCCTCAGTAAACTTATGCACAACCGCCTGGTAGTCCCCGGAAAAATTCAGATCAATATCAGGCACCTTATCTCCATGAAACCCCATAAATATTTCGAAGGGAATGTCGAAACCGTGTCTCGTATAGCGTTCCCCACAGCTGCAGTATTTTTCCGGTAGATCAACACCGCTGGGAGCAGAGCCATCTAAAATAAACTCACTATCGTGACAAGCAGGGCATACGTAATGGGGCGGCAAGGGGTTTACTTCCGTTACACCGCAAAGTGTGGCCACGATGGAGGAGCCAACTGAACCCCGTGAACCAACCAAATAGCCATCACTCAAAGATTTAGTGACCAGTTTGTGTGCAATAAGATATAAGGTGGCAAAGCCATTGCCTACAATTGCATTCAATTCTTTGGCAATACGTTCTTTTACCAGTTCAGGAAGGGGATCTCCATACAGTTTAGCAGCTTCTTTGTAGGTCATTTCCACAATTTTTTCAGAAGCATTGGGAAACTGCGGAGCACACAATCCACTTGGAACAGGCTGCAGATCCTCCACCAGATCAGCGATCTGCCTTGGGGCATGAATTACTACATCCAAGGCAGTCTCTTCCCCCAAGTAGGCAAATTCCTCCAACATCTCCTCAGTGGTGCGAAAATACAAAGGAGCCTGTCTTTCGGCATCACTATAGCCCTGTCCTGCCATTAGTATGCGCCTGTATACCTCATCCCATGGTTGCAGAAAATGTGCATCACAAGTTGCTACCACCGGTTTGTTTAAACGTTTTCCCAATTCCACAATTTTCCGGTTGATATCTTGCAGTTCCTTGACCGATTGGACCTGCTCTCCAATTAAGAAAGCATTGTTCGCCAAAGGCTGAATCTCCAAGTAATCGTAAAACTCGGCTATTTGTTCCAATCCACTCTGGTGTTCACCTTTCAAGCATGCCCGGTAAAGCTCTCCGGCTTCACAGGCAGTGCCTATCAACAAACCTTCCCTATATTTGGCAAGCAATTGCCTTGGCAAACGCGGTCGCCTGTAGAAATGCTCCAAATGGGACAAAGACACGAGCTTGTAGAGGTTTCTAAGACCTGTGTTGTTTTTGGCAATCAGCACAATATGATAAGATGGAGCGTCTTTGGTCGGTTCATTGATCAGATAACCTTCCATCCCGTAAAGCACTTTGATTCCTTCACGCTCCGCCACTGTGTGGGCCTCAGGAAAGGCCTGTACAACACCGTGATCCGTTATAGCAATGGCCTCATGTCCCCAACGGGCAGCTTGTTGAATGGCTTCCTTGACTTCAATTGTGCCGTCCATGGCAGACATTTTCGTATGCAGGTGCAGTTCAACACGTTTAAGGGGTGCTTCATCAGAGCGCACTAATTGGGATGGAGGTGCCGCTTTTTGGATGTCACGTGGCAGGACAGTCAACTCCTGGGTATACCTGTCCCATTGCACAGAACCTCGAACTTTAACCCAATCACTAATCCCCAACTTTTCAGTTAATCGCGGGGCGTCTTCTTCTTCGAAAATCTTCAAACTGACAGAATCCTCATGATCAGTCACATCAATTTGCAGAAGCCGCCGCCCGCTGCGCAGATCGCGTTCTTCTACAGCAAAAACCTGACCGGTCAAAGTATAAGAGCGCTCTTCATCCCGTATATCCTTTATTGCCCGGGACTGCTCTTGGATGGCACGTCCCATCAAGATTTCTCCTGTTACGGAGGTTCTGCGTCCATTATTGTTGTCTTCCGCTTGTTGAATCTCCTGCCTGCCTTTTGCGGTTTGCTCCATGACAAATGCCATATAAGTCGCCTCATCAGCATCAAGCACATTCTCACTTGGTCTGCTGTTATTGGGCTCTTTTTCCTCGCGCGGTTCCACTTCAAACTCAATCACATGTACTCCCGAAACAGCCTCAAGCAAAGCATCGACCAATTGCTCCAATTCATCGGAGGAAACGCTGCCTTTTTCATCAAGCATAATCTTCCAGGATTTGCGCCTAGTGTTAACCAATATGCTGTTTACAACAAGTTTCGCGGCCACTTCTTCACATTGGAGTTGGAGTTGGGCCGCCCTGACAAAGTCTAAGAGGCACTGACCCCGTGCCGCAGGAGTAATCTCATAGACATCTGCAATTGCAACCACATCAAGGGTCCTTTCACATAAAGTAGTCGCTCCAACCAACATCTATCTTTTGGTTGGTTTGAGCACCTTAATGATCTCCCAGTACATCAAAAATCGGTTTTTGGCACCAGTCATAAAGCCCTGCTTTTCTTCCTTCATGACTTGAGAAACATCGTGTAACGTAATTTTCTCCACACGGAAACTGTTTGTTGACGCATACCGGGAGATGGCCACTTCTACTCCGTAGCGGCTTTCTTCAAGCTCAGGCACACATTCTATGATTTCCCGGCGCACGGCCCTTTGCCCTGATAAAAAGGGAGCCACTTTCTGCGCTAGGGTCGTAGTGGTGCGCCCACCGGAAAACAAGCCGACAGTCATATCTGCTTGTTCCCGAAGCACCGGTTCCAACAATTTCCGACAATGCTCTTCACTAAGTCCAACTAAGTCGGCATCAATAAACAGAATGATCTCGGCCGCAGTAGCCTGCACTCCAGCCTTCATAGCCCCACCTTTACCTCGATTGGGGTACAAATTAATGATTCGCACGCCCATCTCGGCCGCTTTGTTGGCAGTCTCGTCTGTGGAGCCGTCATTGACAACGATGATCTCGTCAATATCCGCTACCCCCTGCAAAACCCCCACCACTTCACAAATAGTTTCTGCTTCATTGTAGGCGGGAACTACCGCTGCGACCGTTCGTTTAACACAGGCGTTTTCTAATCTGTTTTTGAACATTGGTCACCACTTCATCCAGGGGCACCAGTTCCACTTCGCCCGTATCTCGCATGCCCACTTCAGCCAGGCCTTCAGCGAGGGTTCTGGGCCCAATGGTTATTCTGATGGGAAATCCGATC
>JAAYQZ010000108.1 GCA_012519025.1 Bacillota bacterium | reverse complement strand
CGCCGGTAAGAGGAACAAACAAATCTCCCGGTTTAATAGTCCTGGAATCGGTGGATACGCCTTTGACGGTTGTAGTCAGCAGACCCTGTAAAAGCCTTCCTTTGGTCCATTCGATAATCTCACGACATGTGATTGGTTTCATAGTTGATTTAGATGCTCCCTCAGGGCATCAGCGGCCACCTCCCGATCGTCAAAGTGAATGACTTGGTCTTTAAATATCTGCTCCGTTTCATGGCCTTTGCCGGCAATTACAACAATATCACCGGATGCTGCAAGCTTTATGGCCCGGTTAATGGCCTCTTTACGGTCGACGATCACCTCAAAAGGTTTTTGGTTAATGCTTTGTTCAACACCTGCGGCTATAGCAAGACATATTGCACGGGGGTCTTCACTTCTTGGATTATCTGAGGTAACAATCACAACATCAGCAAGCCGCCCGGCAACTTCCCCCATTAAGGGTCTTTTGCCTTTATCCCGATCTCCTCCACACCCGAAGACTAAAATACTGCGTTTATCAGTCAATTGTTCTACTGTTTCCAGAACATTGGCAAGCCCATCAGGTGTATGAGCATAATCGACCAAAACAGCAAAATCCTGACCAAGATCTACAGCCTCCAACCTGCCCGGCACTGCCCGGGCTTTAGCCAAACCTTGCAATGCTGTTTGAATAGGAACACCGGCTTCCACTGCAGTAGCTAAAGCAGCTAAGGAGTTATAAACATTGAAGTAACCGGTAAGAGGCAAACGAACAGGAAAATCCCCCTGTGGGCACTTCAGCCGATAATTCACTGCTTGGGGGGTCAGTTTAATATCCTGTGCTCTATAACCCGCCTCAGGATCTGTCCCGAAAGTGGCGGTATCTATAGCGAGTTTTTTGGTCTGCCTTGCGATTTTTTTACCATAATCATCATCTAGATTTACAATTGCGGTACCAGCACCAACTTCATTGATATCAGCTAATCTCTCAAAAAAACCGAACTTAGTTCTAAAGTAATTTTCTAAATTACCATGAAAATCCAGGTGATCTTGGGATAGATTTGTAAAAACCGCAAAAGCAAATTTACTTTCGTGAACACGTTTAAGAGCGATGGCGTGGGATGAAACCTCCATAACAGCATAGTCGCAACCTGCTTGGACCATGTCAGAAAACAATTTTTGTAGGTCTAAAGATTCAGGAGTTGTACGCTTTGCCTCCAGCACCTGCTCTCCTATTTGGTTTTTTATACCTCCTAAAAGACCTACCTGATGGCCGGCGGTATCAAGGATTGATTTTATCAAGTAAGTTGTTGTTGTCTTACCATTAGTGCCGGTAACGCCAATTAAATTCAGTCTGCGGGATGGGTAGTTGTAAAATGCTGCTGAAAGCAAAGCTAAAGCCCCACGGGTATCGTCTGTTTGAATAACAGGCACATTAAGCTCCTTACCAAGTGCGTAACCTGTCTCGACAACAAGCCCTATCGCTCCCTGCCCAACGGCATCATGGGCAAATAAGTGTCCATCTGTTTGGAAGCCTTTTACGCAAACAAATAAATCCCCTGGCTCAACAAAGCGAGAATCATATGCAATTCCGCGCACTTCTACATTTGAATCACCATAGAATACAGCATTCGGCAGTGATTTCGCCAATTCCCCCATTTGCATCTAAATCAGCCTCCAACAACTGGATTCACATCTTCGAGTTCTAGTTTTTCCCAAGAGGGTTAATATAATCATTCACCGGTAGGTGGTTCGAAAAAAGTGTGGACTACTGTATCAACAGGTACCGTGCTGCCCGCTGCCGGACTTTGGCGGGCTGCAACACCTGAACCATGAATTTGCAGCCTGAGCCCGGCATATGCCAATCTTGCAGCGACTTCTCTCATACTAAGCCCTATAAGTTCAGGGACTGTTATTTGCTGATCCCCGGGATCATAGACAACCTGATCATAACCCAAGATTTGAACAATAGTTCCCCAAGGGACTTTAGTCCCAGGTGCCGGCACTTGATCAAACACAATTTCGCCATCTCCTTGAAAATGCGATTTCAAACCCGCACCCTGCAAAACACCCTCTGCTTCTGAATGGGGTAAATTCAACACATTGGGCACAACAGATTCACGCTCCTGGAAAAATCCTGTAACAGAATCGGGGCTGGGTTCTCGCCTTCTTGCCACTCCCATTATCTCCAATGCATCTTCAACAACTTTTTGAAAGACCGGCGCGGCGATAACGCCTCCATAGCTTTGGCCCTTCGGATAATAAAGGACAACAGTGGCAGCAATACGGGGATCATCTGCCGGAGCAAACCCGGTAAAAGAAGAAATTCTGCGTTCGGTATAGCGACCACCTTCAGCAACTTGGGCAGTACCTGTTTTGCCAGCCGATCTATAACCCGGAATATCTGCTAGGCTGCCGGAACCGTTAACAACAACTGACCGCAATATCTCTGAAAAGACTTGGGCAGTCTCTTCCTTAATCACTCTTGTGCCCACAATGGGATATTCCTCTACGATCCGACCTTGATTGTCTCTAATTTCTTTCATAAAATGAGGAGTCAATTTGACCCCACCGTTGGCGATTGTGGCAGTAGCACTTAAAAGCTGTATAGGGGTTACTCCAATACCCTGGCCAAATCCCACAGTAGCCCACCGGGCTGTCTCACCCCACTGTACTTTTCCCGGAACAGGTACAAGCCCCTTGGCTTCGCCCGGGAAATCGACTCCTGTTTGCTTGCCAAAGCCGTATTTGGTGATATATTCATAGAATCTCTCCGCACCTAGGCGCTCGGCACCAAGTTCGGCAAACACCGGGTTGCATGAATTTTCCACAGCTTCAATAAAGGTCTGTGAGCCGTGGCCTCCTGCCCGCCAGCATCTTACGGTAATACCCCCGATTTTAATCTGGCCGGGATCATAAAAACCCGTAGTTGGAGCAACCACACCAGCGTCTAAAGCGGCACTGGCGGTGACAATCTTAAAAGTAGAACCGGGTTCATAAATATCACTAAGGGCCACATTGCGGCGGTTTTGCCCGGGGAAGGCCTGGTAGCTGTTGGGATCATAGGAAGGGTAAACTGCTAAAGCCAAAAGTTCTCCGGTTTTCGGATCCATTGCCATAAACACACCCTGCTCAGAACCGGTTTCTGCTACGGCCTTGGCCAGTTCCCGTTCTGCGGTGTATTGAATCACATGATCAATAGTAAGCACCAAATTATAGCCATCTTCAGGAGGAACAAATCTCCTGATTCCCGCTGGGATTTCCCGACCAGTGGCATCTCTTTCCATGACAACTCGCCCTTGTTGGCCTCGCAGATATTCGTCATAGAAGACTTCAAGGCCTTCTAGACCTTGATTGTCTATACCGGCAATACCCAACACATGAGCCGCAAGTGTGCCGTGGGGATAATAGCGCTGGGGTCTTTCCACTAACCCGATACCCGGCAGATCCAGTGCCCGGATTGCTCTGGCAGTATCTGTATCTAGTTTGCGTGCAAGCCAGACTGTAGCTTGTCTTTTACTAAGCTTATCTTCTAAGGAATCTATATCTTCCTCAAGCAAAGGTGAAAGCAGCTTTGCAGTTTCTTTGATGTCTTTCACTTCCGCAGGCACAGCGTAAACTGCTTCAGCACTGACACTGATGGCAAGTTTTTGCATATTGCGATCAAAAATAACGCCCCTCTTCGCATCTACTGGAACAGGGCGCATTCTTTGGCTCAATGCTTTTTCTTGATACCAATGATTTTGAATAACCTGTAAGTAAACTAGTCTGAATAATAAAACGGCCATACAGAATATAGCACCCAAGAAAATCAGTGCGACCCGTCTTCGCACCTCTGTCAATGTTATCTTCACCAGTTAACCCCCTAACGACCTAAACCAATCTGGCCGCTAATCCAAGGTCTGGAGCTGTATCTAGGAAAGGCCCAATAACGACTTCCCGCCGATATCCACGGCTCTATTCCCCAATTCGCCCGGCTTCTGCCTGACCCAACACAGGCAGCCGTGCGCCCACCCATTGGCATAGTGCTGCCCACATCCGCCTGGTCTCACCGCCAACAATTTGGCCAATACCGGCATTTGCCGCCATTTGTACATCAGACTCGGGCGTCCAACCATCTAAAGCCAGAAGCTGGGTATCCACAGGATCGATCATACCCAAACGCTCGCGTGCCGCGGACTCGATCTGTGTCAATGACTTTAACTGTTCT
The DNA here is from genome assembly GCA_012519025.1 of Bacillota bacterium. Classification (GTDB taxonomy): domain Bacteria; phylum Bacillota; class Limnochordia; order DTU087; family DTU087; genus JAAZMF01. Next base: position 12,156 of record JAAYQZ010000108.1, on the reverse strand, counting down.
ACCGCAAACTGCAGTTGTTGGCCTTCCCGCCGCACATGCTCCAGCTCTGTTTCTAGAGCCTGCAGTTCATACTCCACCTCAATAGCCCGTATCTTTTGGCTGATCCCTAGTGCCGTCAAACCTGCTGCTGCGGCCACCAACAGAAGCAGTAAAATCATGGGATGGATGCGAACACGTCTTTTGCGCTGTTTCAAGGGCTTGGGCGCCGCGGGCGGAACCGGCCGAACCTCTTCATAAACGCTTTCACGTTTAGCTGCCAGTACCATCAGTATTCATCCCTTTCTTTACCTAGAACTCTCTCAGCCGCCCTAAGTTTTGCACTGCGGGCCCGGGGGTTTTGGGCTACTTCGGTTGACCGCGGCAAAACAGGCCTTGGAGTTAGAACCTTTAACAAGGGCTCTTTACCACAAACACATACCGGCAGATCTCGCGGACATTGGCACCCGCGCGCTAGATTGCGGAATGTGTCTTTGACAATTCTATCCTCCAGTGAGTGAAAACTAATCACTACAATGCGTCCTTGAGGCTTAAGCAGTTCCGCCGCATTAAGCAACGCTTGTTCCAGATATTCAAGCTCCCTATTTACTGCAATTCTCAATGCTTGAAACGTTCTGCGGGCAGGATGGGGACCATCGCGGCGGGCACCGGCGGGGATGGCTGCTTTAATGATCTGAACTAAGTCGTGTGTTGTTTGAATTACGGTTTTGGAGCGCTCCTGCACTATAAATTCCGCAATTCGCTTAGCCCAACGTTCTTCGCCATATTTGGATATGATCAGCGCAAGTTCTTCTTCTGAGTAATTGGCAACCAAGTCGGCCGCGGTAAAGGGCAAAGACTGGTCCATGCGCATATCCAAAGGAGCATCATAGTGGTAGCTAAAACCTCGCCCTTTTGTGTCAAGCTGGTGGGAAGATACCCCAAGATCAAATAGAATACCATCAACGGCATCTATTTGTCGGGCGGCAAGTTCCCTTGTCATGTACACAAAGTTAGCGTGTATGAAAGTAACTTGTTTGGCTTTATCCTGCAATTTGGCCCCAGCCGCCCGAAGTGCGGCTTTATCTTGGTCAAATGCAAATAGATGTGCACCTGACCCTGCTTTTTCCAACAAAGCATAGGCATGGCCGCCTCCGCCAACTGTTGCATCGACATAAATACCGCCATCTTCCCGGCAACAAATCATATCCAGCACTTCTTTTGTCAAAACTGGTATATGGCTATAGTCCATGGAAGCGTTCACCCAGCTTTCAGAATCAAATTCCTAAATCAACGATTTTCTCTGCAATCTCCTCATATGAATCACTGGCTTCATCCACATAGGTTTGCCAGGATTGACTGGCCCAGATTTCAACACGATTGGAGACCCCGATGATTACGGCGTCCTTTTCCAATCCTGCATATGCCTTTAAGTTGTTCGGCAAATTGATCCTGCCCTGTTTGTCCAACTCACACTCTGAAGCACCCGAAAAAAGGAACCGGACAAAGCGGCGAGCATCACTTTGAGTCAGCGGCAGAGATTTGAGTTTCGCCTCCAATATAGCCCATTCTGTGAGGGGATATACAAACAGGCAGTGATCCAGCCCCCTGGTGACAACAAAACGCTCCCCCAATTGTTCCCGAAACCTTGCGGGAATAATCAGGCGGCCCTTGGCATCTATCGTGTGCTGCCACTCTCCCATAAACACTGGGTCCACCACCTGTCTGCGTTTTGTTGATTTCCCCACTCTCCCCCACTTTTTACCACTCTGTCTCCACTATTCTACTATAGAAACTGCAAGTCCTGCTTTTGGCGACATGAAAAAGGACCTAGAGCAAAGGTTTTAAGGACTGTCAAAACCGCTCTTTCCAAACAAATAAAAAGAGCAGTGATTGTGAAATCAGCGCTCTTTTTATAATCAATGATTTAATTACTTAAATGTGCTAGCTGCGGATTGCCCCAAGCAGATCACGATAGGTATCCCGGTCCATACCAATATCCACTCGCCGGGTATCAAGATCAGAGCCGTTTTCCTTTGCACATTCCAGACAGCGGTTGGTTTTTGGTAAAGCATCTATCCGTTCTTTAGGAATTAGTTTCCCGCAGAGTTCACAATGTCTGCCCATGGGTTTAAGCTCCCTTCCACGGATCCCGCTCTTTACTGTACGGTATAACTCTTAAAGACCAGTTCCTTGTTTTGGCCTCCTTTTCCAATAATTCGGCTAAATGATGGGTAAAGACAGCTTCAGTCCCGAAGTGACCTGCATCCACAATGGCCATAGACGTTGCTTCAACATCAACAGCGGTATGAAACTTGACATCACCGGTCACTAATACATCGCATCCTGCTTTGAGCGCATCTTGCCATAAATGCGCCCCACTGCCGCAGCTAACTGCAACTTTTTCGATATCCCGCGCCTCATTGCCTGCGAAGCGAATGTGTTCAAGCTGAAGTGCTTGTTTGACGTGTCCCACAAACTGGTCCAATTTTTTGGGTTGGGCAAGCATACCGATTCTCCCATAACTAAAGCAGCCATAATTTTCCTCACCGGCATTGTCAACGGGGTGGTCCGGCTTTGGGAGCATTGTGATGTCTTGCAGTCCCAAAGTCTCCGCCAACCAGTCATTAAGTCCACCACTGGCCTGATCAGCATTGGTATGTGCTACGTACAGCGAGATATGATGTGTAAGCATTTTACTGATGATCCGGCCGGACATATTACCAAAGACTATACTTTTTAGCGGGGTAAATATCAAGGGATGGTGTGCAATGATCAGATCAACGCCTGCTTCCACAGCATAATCAACTACTGATTCTGTAACAGTTAGGCAAATCAAGATGGTGCGGCAAGCCACACAAGGAGCCCCTACTTGGAGCCCGACATTGTCCCAATCTTCGGCAAGACTTGGTGGGAATATTTTTTCCATATAACCTGTAATATCTGTGATGGAAACCAGCATTGACCTTTCCCCTTCCTGAAAAGATCTCGAGTGATCGAATGAGCGTGTTATGATTTTAACAAGTCACCTTCTAGGTAAAACCTTCTAGTTAGGCTCATGATTTCCTCCTAAAACCACCTGTTCTGTGCACTTCATGTAAAAAGAAAACCGCCCCAAATGGAGCGGTTATAGTGTAAGGGGTTTGCTGCACCAACCAATGAAGATATGCTTTAGAGTTTTATGTCAAAATCAAAGCGAATATGTCCTTCCGAAGTACCCTTTAAGGGTTCCATCCTCACAGTCCAACTGGTGTTGGTGCTGTATTGGTCAACGAAAATATCCCGCACAGCTACCTTATACCCACTTTTTAATGCAACCAGCTGGTGTTCGCCTGGAGCGAGATTCAGCCTTTGGGGCAGCGTCCCTGCGTAAGCACCGTCGACATAAAGGGAAACACTGCTAAGCGTGGAATTCACATCCACGCGAATCTGACGAGTTTGTTCCGGGAGAATCCGCAATGTGAACACATCCATCGCCCACTCTTCGCCGGAAAGGGCTAACCGGCGCCGCAAACGAGAAATAAGCCGTTCCACACTTGTTTCCCTAAGCAATTCAGGGTAATCCACAGCCGCGTTGCGGGTTGCAACAAGCAAAAGTGTCTCTTCCCCCGTGGGGGGACCTGCCAGAAGCTCGTATCCATCCGGAACTCGATAAATCCTGTTCCTGCGTGCGAAGTCATTGGGTTGATGCTGGTTCGGGAACAGCCTAGTAATCTTGCCGCCGGAGTCAACATCAAAAATGGTTACAAAAGCATTCTCCGTGACTTCAAAATAAAGCTGCACTTCCTCCATCACATGATAGGACGGACGAGTCTCGGGCTTGTCTGCCCACAAGCGGGCTTCAAGATCTGTTTTGTTGGGGTTGATTATCAAAGATTTTGTTTGAGGACTGGCACATATACCCGCTGAAAGCAAGCCCACCAGAACAAAAGCTAAAACCAATACTGAGAAAACCAAGTTCCTTCGTTTCACAAAGCCACCTCCTCGCAAATAGTAAATTTTAGCGTTGAGTACATTATATCCCACTAGCCCTCTAATTGCCAGGTGAGATTTGGACTTCAAGACGTGGTTTACCTGGCATTTGTCCCTTGAAATGTTTGACTTTCCCTATACTAAGGGTTACAGTAATGACGTAGTCCACCTACTTGGTTTTGCCACAGTAACAAGCATTACAAATAATTTCTAAAAAAAGGGGAGGCCTTACAGGAAATTGAAGGAACTTTATCAAACGACTGTTGAGTCGCTGACCGGTGTGCTGCCTATTGTCTTATTTCTACTCGCTTTTAACAAATTTATTCTACGTTCACCGCTTCAAAACCCCAAGGAAAATACATTGGGGATAGTGTTGGCGATCATTGGCTTGGTTTTGTTTTCCAATGGACTGCGTATGGGATTGCTCCCACTTGGTGAGACCGTTGGCTTGAATTTACCCAAAGAATCTCCTTTGTGGCTCGTACTTGTTTTTAGTTTCATACTGGGTTTTGGAGTCACTATGGCAGAACCATCAATGCAGTCTTTAGCAGGACAGGTGGAGGAATTGACTGCGGGAATTTTGCGCAAGCCTCTTGTCATGACCACTGTTGCCCTGGGAATTGGCACAGGAGTAACGTTGGGCGTATTGAAGATCGTTTTGCAGATACCTAATTCCCATATAATCATACCTGCATTAGCGATTCTGGCCCTTCTGGCCTGGCGGGCACCAACATCAATTATCGGAGTTGCCTTCGATGCTTCCGGAGTAACGACCGGACCCGTAACCGTACCATTAGTCGTTGCCCTTGGGATTGGAATTGCAACAGCCTTAGGAGGCCGGGATCCATTGACAGATGGATTTGGGATTATCGCGCTTTGTCTTTTCTGTCCTACCATTTATATGCTGTTGCTGGGCATAATCTACAAACTTTAGGGAGTGATTTTAATGGGTCATGAGGTCATATTTGTCGTACTTCCCCGTGGGGCAGCTGACTCGGTGATGAATGCTGCCAAAGAGGCTGGTGCCAAAGGAGGTACAGTCTTTCTTGCACGTGGGACTGGGGCCAAAGAAGCTAAGACGTTTTTTGGCTTGGTTGTGGAAGAAGCAAAAGAAATTCTATTCGTGTTAACAGAAAGCCAAGACACTGACAGAATACTAGATACTATAATTGAAGCCGGTGATCTTGAAAGTCCGGGGTCTGGTATAGCCTTTGTATTAAACGCCCGTAAGACTGTGGGTCTTATTGCGCACCATTCTGACAATCCCGTAGATTAACAGAGGGTGTTTGTATTACAAAGTGCAGCCCAGCCGCCTCCAAAGCCTGGGTCATTGCACTTACATAGCCGGTGATGCAGTTACTGATTCTTCCATCACAGTGTGAAATAAGGGCCGACATTCCCGGCCCTTATTTCTATTATACGATGCTCTTATCTTATAACGGGAAGCTGCTGCTTACCCAATTCCACAGCAGACCAAGCCCCAGCAAAATAAGGGCGCAGCCTAACTGTAAACTCAAAAGGCCCAGGCTCAAGCTCGTATTGCGGCAGCACTTTCGGCCCGCAGGCGCCGCTGCCCAATCCATTTTGTTTGTAATCTAGCTGCAGATAAATCTCATCCCTCATGACAAGCTCATCGGTGTGTTGTGCTTGCTCTAAATCATTTGTTGAAAATCTGTGTGCACTGAAGTTCAAGGGAATATCCGCCTGGGCAAAAACACCCATGCCTCTAAGATTCGTCAAAGACACCCAGTTTACATCTGTTCGATTCCCATTCTCTTGGGGTCGTACATACGGTGTGTAGAGTTCGTCCACTGTACGGGAGTAAACACCAAAGGGGTTTGCCATTTTACTGTCAATATAGCTTTCACCGGGCCCCCGACCAGACCACTCTACCTGATCGAAAGTCCCGGGCAAAACCATCTGTAGACCAATACGGGGCAGGATGGGAAGTTCCCCATACGGCTCACCTTGCACATTGATAAGCAAATTGCCATCGCCGTAAAGTGTATATTGATAAACGCACTTGAACCCGTGACTCCAAACAGGAGGTGCCACATTCACACTGCAGACAATACGCACGACCTGCTCATCAACAAAGACTTCCACATTGTCAATGCGGTGTTGGAGTCTATCCAATCCGGCCCTGCGCCAATCCTTCCCGTAAGGCCTGGTATCGTTATCAATAGGGGCCCGCCAAAAATGCAATCTGGGTCCCTTTTTGACCATCTGGATATCGTTAAATGACCACGATGTAATTGCACCATAGATTTTGTCAAATACAAACTCAAAATCATCACCCGAAATTTCGACAGCACGCTCACAGTCGGCTACTTGTAGCGATGGCATGGGTTCTGCATGCAAGACCTTGGCCTTCGGGGTTGATACCGGCAGTTTAAACTGGGCCCATGCCACCTCATGTCCTGCGGAGGCCCAAGTTTGGTCAGTGGCTAACAGAAAATTCAAGTTCAGCCAACAATCGGTTCCCGGGGGCAGTGGACCGGGATCGTCAAATGGGATAGTAACTGATACAGTCTCACCCGGTTCCACGCACGGTATGGGTGAGACACCTGATTGGACTACCGTTCCGTCTACAGACATATTCCAAGACCCATGCAAGTGATCCAAAGTAAGGAAATCGTAGCGGTTTGTAAGACGGAAACGATGTTCGGCCAGATCCTCTATCTCCACCAACACCGGTTCTGCCATTTTTTTGTGCTCGATAAGCCCAGGAGATGGTTTGCGATCCGGGAAAACCAAACCGTTAATATTGAAATTTGCATCATTGGGTTCATCTCCAAAATCACCGCCGTAAGCGAATCGCCAAGTACCGGAGGCGGTTTGTTGCCTTAACCCCTGATCAACCCAGTCCCAAACAAATCCACCCTGCAGACGGGGATATTTATAAAAGGCATCCCAATATTCTTTAAAGCCTCCCGGGCCATTGCCCATAGCATGGGCATACTCGCATAAAATCACCGGTTTTGTGTAAGGAGACTCTTCTGCCAAGGCAATGACACCATCTACCGGTGTGTACATAGGACCGACAATGTCTGCAACTTCTTGGGTACGATCTCCCTCATAGTGAATGGGTCGAGTGGGATCAGCTTTACGTGTCCAAGCAGCCATAGCTTTGTGATTAGAACCGAAACCCGACTCATTCCCCAGTGACCAAATGATAATGGAAGGATGATTTTTATGCCGCTCTACCATCCGTTCCATTCGATCAAGATACGCTTGTTCCCATTCAGGGTCATCACTGATTTGGTTGATATTTCGCACTACAATAAAGCCGTGGCACTCAAGGTCCGCTTCATCCATAACATACAGTCCATAGCGGTCGCACAGTTCATACCAGCGTGGATCGTTGGTATAATGGGAAGCTCTAACAGCATTGATATTGTTTTGCTTCATAAGTAATATATCTTCGAGCATGGAATCCATTGAGACGGCCCGGCCCAAATCCGGGTGCATCTCATGTCGATTAACGCCCTTAATCATAATTGGAACACCATTAACTAAAAGCTGGCCATTTTTGATTTCCACTTTCCTAAAACCAACTTTGCTTGACACTACCTCAAGTACTCTGCCTTGTGCACCGGTGAGTTCAAGGAGCATAGTGTAGAGTGCCGGTGTTTCCGCTGTCCACTTCTTGGGATTGGTCACGGGGATGTCAAAATCAATCTCCGCAAGGCGATCTGAATCTACGTCCACATTTTGTCTGACTGGTTCAAAAACAGGCTGACCCTTACTATCCAATAAGGAGATTTTTAGCTGAAGACCCTTGGCAGCTTCAATTCTCGTGTTTTTGATGGCGGCAGCCACCTTCAAAGCCGCATCTTGATACTTTTCATCCAAACACGTCTCGATCTTTAAATCAAAGATATGCACATCAGGTAATGCATACAAATAAACGTCACGGAAGATACCGCTTAACCACCACATATCCTGGTCTTCTAGATAGCTGCCATCAGACCATTGATATACTTGAACAGCAATCAAATTCTTTTCACCGGGTTTGACATACTTTGTTATGTCGAACTCCGAAGGCAGGCGGCTTCCTTTGCTAAACCCCACCTGTTTGCCGTTTACCCAAACATAAAAAGCAGAATCAACACCCTCAAAACACAAAATTATTTTCCGATCCTGCCATTCTTTGGGTAATTCAAACAACCGGCGGTAGGAACCGGTGGGGTTTTCCGTAGGTACTCTAGGCGGATCAACAGGGAAAGGATATATCACATTAGTGTAATGGGGATAGCCATATCCCTCAAGCTGCCAATTAGACGGCACGGTAATACGATCCCACCCTGCAGCATCAAAGTCGTTTGCCCAAAATTTAAGGGGGGCAAGCCCTGGGGTCGGCGCAAAGTGAAAATCCCAGTTTCCATTCAGCAGACTAAACCACGGCGAGTTGCTGCGTTCACCTGTCAAAGCAGCAATTTCATCCTCATAGGGCAAAAGCATGGCGTGAGCCGGCAGGCGATTTCGGTGCATTAATTCGTGGTTTTCCCAATCTAACACTATTTCGTCACCTCATCTTTAATCACTAATCGTGTTCTCCCCGAAAAGCTCCATTGCCAACGACTTGAAGATTAGTGCTACTTTATTTTAAACACAGCGTGGGCAGTTACACTGATTTGTTTTTGCCTTGTGGAAGTGTCATGGATTCCTCCACTAGAAACCTCTGTTGACTCCGGCTGAGTAATCTGAAACACACCTTGCCGCAGTGTCTGCAGTTTACCAAGCTCCATATCGCTGCCCCTTAACATTTCGTAAGCCCGCTGTTTGGCGTTTTCAGTTGCTTCAGCGACCATATTTTTCTTTAACTCATCAAGATCCGAATAGAAATATTCCAATCGCGTTCGATAGACGTTGATATCACGTTCAAGCAGCGGTATGACATTTAAAGCTAGATATTCAACGGTGTCAATATCCTTGGAGATTACGTAGATCTCTTGCTCATAACGGTATCCCTCAATGCCGCTTTGTCCCCATCGCTCGTACACATTAGAGGGGATTATGCTGATTTGTGTTTCGGGAATACCTTCAACCCCCAGAAAATCAATGAGTTCTCTTAAAGAACCGTAGAGTCGGCGCCTGCCGTCAGCCATATCATCCAAACCGGAAGTTTCTGTTATCGTAATGGAGAATTTCACTGTATCTGACTCATATTGTTTGGACGCAGTACCAACCACTGTAATCGTTTGATTCGGTTTCCGCGAATGGAAAAAGAACAAACCGAAAACCAATGAAGCCATAACGATGGATGCACCTAAAATCGCGGCAACTTTTTTGTATTCACCCATGTTCTGCATTCTCCTCGCTACACTTAGTCGTCACTTGAATGTTTCCTGTCAACCTTCCCAGTTTCATAGTATCACATTAGTTGAAGACGCGCGGCAATTTTTCGGGAGCACTTACTATAAATCCTAAGCATTTCGGGCGAGTTGTGCCGCTGCGCAAAATAAAAAAATCCTGGATACGCGTCCACCAGGATCTTCTTAGATCATACTTTTTTAAACGGCTTACGCCTATGTGAATTTATTGGTGGGCCCTGCAGGATTCGAACCTGCGGCCAAAGGATTATGAGTCCTCTGCTCTACCACTGAGCTAAGGGCCCAAATGGCTCCCCGGGTTGGATTCGAACCAACAGCCACCCGGTTAACAGCCGGGTGCTCTACCGTTGAGCTACCGAGGAATGCCAAAGTGACAGTATTATTATAGTCTATATCGAAGCCGGCGTCAACTAGTTTTTGTTCAAACCTGCTTCCCAAGGGTCAGCCCAAGAACAGGCAATTATTCTCGGGCCGGCCCCGGTTATTCTAGAAAGTCTTTAAGCTTTTTGCTGCGGCTGGGATGTCTCAATTTACGCAGAGCTTTGGCTTCTATTTGACGAATTCTCTCTCTGGTCACACCGAAGACTTGCCCAACCTCTTCTAAAGTGCGGGAACGCCCGTCATCAAGACCGAAACGGAGTCGAAGCACCATCTCTTCACGTTCTGTAAGGCTGTCGAGTACTTCCTCCAGCTGCTCTCTCAGCATCATGAAAGATGCGGCATCTGCCGGAGCCAGCGCATCTTGGTCCTCTATAAAATCACCCAGGTGACTGTCTTCTTCCTCACCGATAGGTGTTTCCAATGACACAGGCTCTTGGGCAATTTTCATAATCTCCCTAACCCGCTCTTCGGTCAGATCCATCTCTTTCCCTATTTCTTCAGGTGTAGGATCTCGTCCTAATTCCTGCACCAATTGCCTGTTAATCCTAATGAGCTTGTTGATGGTTTCTACCATATGGACAGGGATGCGGATGGTACGTGCTTGATCAGCTATGGCCCTGGTAATAGCCTGCCTGATCCACCAAGTAGCGTACGTGCTGAATTTAAAACCTTTGCGATAATCGAACTTTTCTACAGCCTTGATCAGTCCAAGATTACCCTCTTGGATCAAATCCAAAAACAACATGCCTCGTCCGACATAGCGTTTGGCGATACTGACCACCAAACGCAAATTTGCTTCTGCAAGCCTCCGCTTGGAGATCTCGTCACCGGCTTCAATACCCTTGGCCAACTCCACTTCTTCCTCAGCGGTTAAAAGTGGTACCCGGCCGATTTCTTTAAGATACATCCGTACAGGATCATCAAGACCAATTCCATCCGGCAAAGACAGATCAGAGTCATCTTGCTCCTCCAATTCCTCGTCTTTGTCGGCAGTATCTTCATCATCATCGTCATCGTCACTTTCAGAGATGATATCAATGCCAAGGGTAGAGAATTGCTCGTATATATCATCTATTTGATCGGGGGTAAGCTCAACTTCTTGTAAGGCATCCATGATTTCGTTGTATGTGAGGACGCCTTTTTTCTTACCTTTGTCAACCAAAACTTCTAGATTTTTGATGTTAGCGATCCCATTGTCGTTGCTCACCGTGCTCCCCCCTTCCCCTATTATTTAAATAAACCACTTTCTAACCCCTTTTGCGATGATCTATGATAATCGTTCGCTCGACGTTACTGCGAAACGGAGAACTCCCTAATAATCTCTTCCCTTACTTGACGAAATCTAATCAGCAAACGATCCAATTCGACACTTAAATTCTCTTTACTGGGCCTTGGTCCGGCTTCTTCCACTTGTTCCTCAAACCGGCGCAAGCCTTCCCGAAGCTGCATCACCTGAAGTCGTCTTACATAATGCATACATGTTTGCGGCAAGGGCAAACTGGACTTTTGGTCCAGCAAATTAGCAACTAACCTTTGTACCGCAGGATCCTCTGTAAAATCAAAAACTGCTGTTGCGGTGTTCAAGTGTCCCGCCTCTTGACAGGCAAATAAAACTTCGGCAGCCTTTTGTGCCACAGGATGTATAAAATCACCAGGCTCCAATACGCCTGCAACCCGTTCCATCAGATATCTCTCATTTAGCAGCAAGCGAAGTAAAGTTCCCTCTATAGCTGAAAGCCCCTGTATACCCGCTCTCGGAGGTCTCCCCGGTGTTCCTTGTTTGGAGGCTGCGCTTCTTGAGGGTGCACGCCGGGCACTCCTACCCTTCCTATTATTGCTCCCAGTGGCAATTCTATGCCTGGCCCTGTTTTCTAGACTCGTCTTTTGAGTGTGGGCATGGAGTTCAGCTGCCAGTAAGTCGGCTCTTATGTCCAGTTGTTGGGCGGTCCACTCTAGATACTCACTTTGTTCTATGGGACTATTTATTTCCGCCAATATTGTAATTATCCTGCCGATGGTTTCCATTTTCCCATCGATGCTGGCCAAATCGCCTCTGCGGATCAGCGTGCCAAGTTTAAACTCTGTCAGACCAACTGCTCCGGTTAACAAGTCTTGGAAGGCTTCTGAACCGAAGCGGCGCACAAAAGAATCCGGATCTTCCCCGTCAGGAAGTTGGGCAACCTTCACTTTCAACCCCTGATTGCGCAAAATTTCAAGTCCCCGCCATGTAGCAATTTCTCCGGCAGCATCACCGTCGAAGGCAATTACGACATCTTTTGTGAACCGCTTAAGCAGCCTTGCTTGATTTTCCGTCAGTGCAGTCCCCAAAGCGGCTACAACATTATCGAAACCTGCTTCATAAAGGCCAATTACATCCATGAAACCTTCAACAATTACCGCATGCCCGTGTTTTCGCAAGTTGGCTCGTGCCAGTTCAAGACCATACAAATTATTCCCTTTGCTAAACAACGGTGTCTCGGGTGAGTTGAGG
>JAAYQZ010000107.1 GCA_012519025.1 Bacillota bacterium | reverse complement strand
TTTTTCTGAATCTAATGAGTTGCTGAAAACAAGGGAAAATCCCAAATGCAAAGAAACTCTGACTGTAAACTTTCCCAGGGTCTACACATAGTCAAAAGAACGGATATTCCCTACAATACCGTGTTGCCTACAAGGAGGATGGATTAATGCGGCTAGAGCAAGAATACTTTCAGGTTTCCCCCTTAATTGTACCCTCAGATATCGAAACCACCATTAAAATCAAAGGCTTATACGAACACAACCAGCTTGAAGATGGAGTTTTGTATGATGTTATCTATTACCCCAAGGAGTTTTGGTCTGATGGGTATCGCAAAGAGAAGTTTTCCGCTGCAGCCCAAAATGGTGAATTGATTTTCACCCGTGCATTTACCGGCGAACAAGAGCATGTGTTTCACGTCATAAGAGCGCAGGATGACGGGGAAAAGGTTATAGGGACTTTTTGTATCTATTCACTTCAGGATGACCTTTTCCAGCGCAGACCCTACAAAGGTGATGTGCATATGCACAGTCACTACTCCGATGGATTGGAGTCTCCGGCATTTGTGGCTGCAAGCTGTCGTAAAGTGGGATTTGATTTTATGGCTCTTACCGATCATCACAGATACGCCCCTTCCCTGATGCCAATCGATGCATTTCAAGATGCCGCTGTAGATTTAGCAATGTTTCCCGGAGAAGAGGTTCATCCGCCGGGCTGCTACACCCATATTGTGAATTTTGGAGGAGAATTTAGTGTAAACGAACTGTTTCACCGAAAAGACTACCAAGCTGAGATAGATGCCCTTATCAAAAGACTTGGCAAACTCCCTGCCGGTATTGAAGCAAAGCAATATGCACCGGTTTTATGGGCTTTTGAGAAGATTAGGGAGGCTGGGGGGTTGGGTGTGCTCTGCCATCCACATTGGGTAACCGATCGCCGTTATAATGTGCCACAGCCGATGCTGGAATATATGTTTCAACAAGAGATTTTCGATGCTTTTGAGATTCTTGGTGGAGTGCCTGTGGAAGACAACAATCTCCAGCATGCTTTTTATTACGAACAGCGGGCTAAAGGCAAAAAGGTACCCATTGTGGCAGTAAGTGACTCCCACAGCTGTCTTAATACAGATGAGTTTGGCCACTTCGGCAATATATATACGTTGGTGTTTTCCCCAACACTGAGGCTTGAGGACCTGATTCAAAGTATCAAGGATTTATACAGTGTGGCAGTGGAGATCATGCCCGGTGAGCTGCCGAGGGTTTATGGGCCTTATCGGTTGGTGAAATTAGCGAGATTTTTGCTTAGGGAATATATTCCCCATCATGATGCTTTATGTTTCGAAGAAGGCAATCACATGTTGGCCTACATACGGGGTGAAAAAGGTGCTCAAAGGAAGCTTGAATTATGCCAAGGTCAAGTGAATCGGTTTAGAGAGAGTCGTTGGGCAAAATGATGGTTGGATGGACTACTAAAGGCACTGTCCTTAACTGCTTTTAGAACAGTGCCTTTGCAGTGACACACAACTTATTCGGCAGTCACTTCTTCGCCTAAATTGAAGCCATCGTGAATTGCCCTAACTGCTTCACTCACCTTGCCTGCATCAATCAAGCAGGATACCTTGATTTCGGAGGTACTGATGACTTCAATGTTGATACCGTGTTCAGCCAGTATGCCAAACATAGCTGCCGCCACACCGGGATTGCTCATCATTCCGGCACCAACTATGGAAACTTTAGCAAGTCTTTCACTGTAGAGAACCTGGGTGATGCCGAGTTTTTCAGATATCCCATTGATCAGCTTTTTAGTCAAAGAATAATCATCCTGGCCGATGGAAAACAACAGATCGGTTTTTGGTCCCTGTTTTGTAGTCTGAACAATCATATCAACGTTGATGTCTTTTGCTGCTAAGCCCGAGAAGATTTCATGGGCGATACCAGGCTGATCCGGTACATCAACAAGCATGACTTTGACCACGTTTAAATCCTGGGTAACACCACTTACTACTCGTTTATTTTCCATTAAGTGGCCTCCTTTGACTATTGTCCCGGGATTGTTATTGAAACTGGAGCGGACATGGATATTAACATCCCACGCCGAGGCAAGTTCCACTGCCCGCGGCTGCAAAATTGCGGCCCCTAGACTGGCCAGTTCAAGCATTTCTCCGTGGGAGATCTCATCTAATTTGCGGGCGCTTGGCACAAGCCGGGGATCTGCTGTATATACTCCATCTACATCTGTGTAGATCTCGCAGACCTCCGCATCTAAAGCGGCAGCCAAGGCAACTGCGGTAGTATCTGAGCCGCCCCTCCCCAGTGTTGTGATATCTCCCAAAGGATTGATCCCTTGAAACCCGGCGACAATGACAATTTTACCATCGTCAAGCTCTTTACGGACCCTTGCAGGATCAATCCGCAGGATCTTTGCCTTAGTATGAGTATAATCTGTACAAATGCCGCCCTGAGGCCCTGTGAGTGAAACAACCGGATGCCCTTCTTCCGCGATAGCCATAGCCAGAAGTGCTATGGAGATCTGTTCTCCCGTCGATAAAAGCATATCCAGCTCTCGTTTGGACGGAGAACCAGAGATTTCCTGGGCTTTGGCAATTAAAACATCAGTTGTGTCACCTTGAGCACTGACTACAGCAACAACTTTGTATCCCGCCGCTTTGGAGCTGATCAGGCGATGAGCGACGTTTTTAATTCTATTTGTGTTTGCCACCGATGTTCCACCGTATTTTTGCACTAGAATCTGCAATACTTCCCCTCCTCCACGTTCACCGAGCGGGCAATTAGTATTGGCATCGGTGTTTGGAAATATATTCAGCATCAAATGGTGAGTGGATGAAACATGATCAAGCAACCGAAACAGCACCACTAGACGCAATTTGTGTTAGTATGATTTGGCATTTAATGCCCCGGGCGTGGAAGGCCTTTTGCATCACTTTTCCGATCTTATCGCCTTTATCATCCACTGCCAAAGCCGCAACAGTAGGACCTGCCCCCGATAGGGCAGCTCCTAAAGCACCGGCCTGTTTGGCCGCATCCATTACAGTTTGCAAACCCGGTACAAGAGGGGTCCTGTAAGGCTGATGCAGCCGATCATCCATCGAGCGCTCAAAAATATCCCATTTTTTGCTTGCCCATGCGGCTACAAACAATGCTGCATGCCCGGTGTTGAAGACTGCATCTTTATGGGAAACAGACTTGGGCAAAACCGACCGGGCCTTACTGGTACTCAGCTTGAAATCAGGAACAGCCAAAACAACACTAAGTTCCTCGTGGGCCGGAAGTACTACATAATCAATTTGGCTGTCTTCCATTGATGTCACAACAAGCCCACCAAACAAAGCAGGAGCAACATTGTCTGGGTGTCCTTCAATGCTTGAGGCCAAAGTCAACAGCTCAGCATCTGTCAAATTAAGCTCTCCAAGAGAGCTTGCGGCATAAAGCCCGGCTACAACAGCTGTTGCACTGCTGCCCAACCCCCTGCCTACGGGGATCACGCCATTAATGTGCAGCCCCAAAGGTGGGGAGGTTTTTTTGCGATAGGCAAATGCTGTCTCCCAGGCGGTGTAGACTAAGCTGCCTCTATCCTTTTCCAGCTCTTTTGCTTCGGGACCCTCTGCGGAGAATTTCCGCCCGCCGAGCTGGAAGATAAAACTGTTTCGGATATGTAAAGCCATACCCATGCAGTCAAAACCGGCACCAAGATTAGCAGTAGTCGCCGGCACTGTCACTTCCAAAATCTTATCCAAAGTCCCCTGCCTCCTTGCCGCAGTCACCTCGGCATTTTGACACAGCAAAACCCCTACATTGATTCATCAAAAACGGAATTGTCAGGCTCCTAAGTTTGCCTAGCCATAACGGCCGATGTCACACTCTCCAAATCAGCGTCAACCACGATGGGCTCGTGGGATACACCTACGGCTGCCTCAGGATCTTTTAACCCGTGGCCTGTAACTACCGCGACTACTTTGGCTTTTTGGGGAAAATAACCTTGATCCGCCAGTTTCTTAATGCCTGCCAGTGGGGCCGCTGAAGCAGGTTCACAAAAGATTCCTTCAGTACGGGCCAACAGTTCATAAGCATTTAAAATCTCTTGATCAGTGACTTTATCGATCAGTCCCCGGGACTCGTCCCTTGCGGCAAGTGCCCGTTCCCAGCTTGCGGGATTTCCAATGCGGATGGCGGTAGCAATAGTTTCCGGCTGTGTAAATACCCGATTTTCCACAATGGGTGCAGCACCGGCGGCCTGAAACCCCAGCATCTTAGGAAGGCTCGTGGAGCGACTGTTTGCTAAGTATTCCTTGAAACCCTTCCAATACGCTGTAATATTGCCGGCATTGCCCACCGGTATAGCAAGGTAGTCCGGAGCATCCCCTAAGACATCCACTATTTCAAATGCAGCAGTCTTTTGGCCTTCGATCCGGAAAGGGTTTAGCGAATTTACCAGTGTTATGGGAAATTCGTCAGTAAGCTTTCTTGCGAATTCCAATGCTTGATCGAAATTGCCTCGAACAGCTACTACTTCCGCACCTTGAATGACAGCCTGAGCCAATTTGCCCGAAGCAATGGCTCCTTTTGGCAAGAGCACGATACAGCGAATGCCGGCTCTGGCGGCATAACCGGCAGCGGAAGCTGAAGTGTTGCCGGTGGAGGCACACATGATTGCTTTCGAACCGGCTTCCAAAGCCTTGGAAACAGCCATAGTCATACCCCGATCTTTAAAAGAACCGGTGGGGTTTAGGCCTTCATATTTGATGTATAAATCAATATCCCCATTAATTGCTTCTGCAAAATTCGGAGCCGCAAGCAGCGGTGTGTTGCCTTCATTTAAAGTGATTACAGGGGTTTTACTGTCAACCGGTAAAAATTCCCTGTATGCATTAATTAAACCCGTCCAATTCATAAGGGTCTGCCTCCTTCGACCCGAATTACATTAGCAATATCTTTAATTGATGGCAAAGTGCCGATCCGCTCTAGACTTGCCTGCATCTGCTTTTCTTTCACCTCATGGGTTATAAAAACGATGGGCACTGGCTGATCTTTTCCTCGACCTTGCTGAAGCATTGATTCAATGCTGACCGCTTCAGCGCCAAAGCTGGCAGCCACTTGAGCCAAAACTCCCGGTTTATCTTGTGCATGAAGTCTTACGTAATAGCGGGTTGCTACATCCTCCATAGGGCGCAGTGGTACGTTTTCCCATAGAGTCTCTACTCTGTGGTGTGCACCGCGTTTTCGGTTGCGAAGCACATCAACTATGTCGGCCACTACAGCACTGCCTGTAGGCAGATCACCGGCACCACGTCCGTAAAACATCAGTTCGCCCACGGCATCTCCTTTGACAAATATAGCGTTAAAAACCCCGTTGACCGATGCCAATGGGTGATCTTTGGGCAAGAAAGTGGGATGTACCCGGGCTTCTATTCCGTCAGAACGTCTTTTGGCAATTGCCAGGAGTTTGACAGCATATCCGAAATGATCGGCAAAAGCAATATCATCCGGTGTAATTCGGGTGATACCCTCGCAATAGACTTGCCGCACTGAAAGCGGAGTCTGGAAGGCCAAAGATGCCAATATCACCAGCTTGTTGGCGGCATCATAGCCTTCTATGTCATCTGCTGGTTCGGCTTCAGCATAGCCCAGTTTTTGGGCGTCGACTAAAACATCATGAAAGGCTGCTCCTTCCTGACTCATTTTAGTCAAGATGTAGTTTGTAGTGCCATTGACAATGCCCATAATCTCTTCGATCTGATTGCCTACTAACGATTCCCGTAAAGGCTTAATAATCGGTATTCCACCACCGACTGAGCCTTCATAGTAGAGATCAACGCCTTTTTGGGCTGCTGTTTCAATCAGGCGGGCACCATGTGCGGCGATGACGGCTTTATTGGCTGTTACAACATGTTTGCCGTTCTTTAGGGCAGCTTCAATATATTGATACGCCGGCTCTATACCTCCGATCAGCTCAACTACTACTGAAATATCATCATCTGCCAATATATCATCGGGGTTAGCTGTAAGCAGTCCTGTATCTATTTGAAGTGATCGAGGTTTAGCGGGGTCTCGGACTAATATTTTGGTGATTTCAAATTCGGTACCTGCCCGTTCAAAGATGACTTGGCGGTTTTCTTTTAAGATTTTATACACACCGGCACCTACAGTTCCAAGCCCCATTAACCCTATCTTAACCTGCTTGTCCATATCTTTTGGCTGCTTGCCTTCACCCTTTTTCATATGAATTATATTGCATGCACCTAATTATACCATTTGCTGCACCGGGAAGAAAGCTGTTCACATTAAGTTAAAAACCCCCGTGCGGTCGGCTTACTCCCGTATTTGGCATTTCTATTCTCTCTCTGTGGGGGCTCTCTTATGATATGCACAGCAAAAAGCCCGGTTAGATGGCCCTTTTCGAGACCTGATCTCAACCGGGTGAAATCCAGCAAAAGGTTGTTCTGTGACCCAAATTCTATTATAGAATGATACAGATCAAGCCGCCACTGCCTTCATTGATAATGCGGGTGAGAGTTTCCTGCAGCTTCATCTGTGCATTATCCGGCATGCGGTGCAGCTTGCTGTTGATGCCTTCCCGCACCAGTTCCTGTAAGGGTTTACCCAAGAAATCCGAGGCCCAAACTTTTGCCGGATCTTTTTCATATTCATCAGACAAGTAGCGCACAAGTTCTTCACCTTGTTTTTCTGTCCCCACGAAGGGGGTTACTTCTGTCTCAATTTGCGCCCTTACTAAATGAATCGAAGGTGCACTGGCCTTGAGTCTGACCCCGAAATTGCGGCCTTGTCTAAACAGTTCCGGTTCATCGAAGGCAATGTCATCCGTATCTGGGTTGACGATGCCGTAACCTCGAGCTCGCACACTAGCTAAAGCCGCTGCCATCTTATCATATTCCCGTTTGGCTTGAGTCAGCTCCTGCATCAGTCTCAGCAGGTGATGATCGCCTGTAACCTCAAAACCGGTCATCTCCTCCATGACTTTATAAAACAGACTTTTTGGTGCCTCTACATCGATTAATGCGGCCCCGGTACCGAGATCCATGTCGCTTAAGGTCACCCGCTCGACGAAATCGTATTTAGCGAGCTCCTGCACAGCCACATCTATGTCTCTAAGCCGCTCCAATCCCTCTAAAACCCCGTAAACTGCATTGTCGTAGTCCTGTCTGATCCAATAGCTGGCAGGCAGCTCATCCACCCATTCTGAAACCCGGATACTGACTTCTCGTACGGGAAACTCATACAGCATCTCATGGAGAATATCCATAAGCTCGGATTCGGTCAAACGCAGACAATCCACCGGCATTACGGTCACACCATATTTTTCCTCAAGTTCCCCTGCTAAAGTTTGTGTCGCTTCCGAGTCGGGGTGAATGGAATTGAGCAGTACCATAAACGGTTTTTCAAGTTCCTGAAGCTCCCGAATAACCCGTTCCTCAGCATTGAGATATCCCTCTCGCGGTATATCTGTAATCGAACCATCTGTTACTACTACCAGCCCGAGAGTTGAGTGCTCACTAATAACTTTTCTGGTACCGATCTCGGCGGCTTCCTGGAAAGATATCTCCTCTTCAAACCAAGGTGTCCGCACCATGCGAGGGCCATCTTCCTCCATATAACCCAAGGCGCCTTCCACTGCATATCCCACGCAGTCTACCAGTCGAAGCCGAAAACCAACCCCTTCACCTAAAGTCAATTGTACAGGCTCATCAGGTACAAATTTGGGTTCGGTAGTCATGATGGTCCTGCCGGAGCCGCTTTGCGGCAGTTCATCTCGGGTCCGCGCCCGAACGTGGTCATCTTGGATACCCGGCATGACCAAAAGATCCATGAACCTTTTTATAAAAGTGGACTTACCGGTACGCACCGGACCTACAACCCCAACATAAATGCTGCCACCTGTACGGTCCGCCATATCTTTGAAGATATTGAATTTCTCCACCGACGACTTCCCTCCCTCACTCACCATGCCCGATCTACAATTTTGGCCGTGCCCTTTTGGTCATGGCTGTTGATTTACCATATGCGATCAACAGTAATACTATATTAGTCGGTCAGTGGAATTATTACCGAGATTGGCGGGTATCTTAAGCGGTTAATCTATTTTGCCTTTTGCCCGATTTTGTT
>JAAYQZ010000106.1 GCA_012519025.1 Bacillota bacterium | reverse complement strand
TCTCCAAGTCCTCGTGCATCACCCGGCTCGACCAAAATCCCGTATTCTCCATCTGCCAAAAGCGTTGGTATTCCACCCACCCGAGAGGCAATCACCGGTATGCCCGCGCTCATAGCCTCCATGATCGTAAGCGGCCAACCCTCTGTTCGGGAAGGCAGCACAAAAGCATCAAATAACGAAAATAGGCGGCGGGCATTTTCTATATACCCCAACAAACGAATTTTTTCTTGGAGCCCGCGGGCATCGATCTGTTCCTTTATCCAGTCTTCCTGAGGTCCATCGCCGATCAGCACGAGTCTGAGTTGAGGCTCCACTTTCACGGCACGGGTAAAACCATCCAAGAGAACATCTATGCCTTTCTCCCAAGTAAATCGCAAAGCAGTCCCAATCACAAATAATTCCTGGGCTTTATCCCACAATAGTAAATTGTTTAAATCGGGGACCTGTCCGTCGTTATTTGGATCTAGTTGAATACCATTGGGGATGAAACTCACTTTGTGAGGAGGGCAAAGGATTTTTTCTACAAGTTCCTGTTGGATGCTGGGTGAAACAGCTATAAAATGGGAGGTTCTGTTTTTGAGAAGCCTCTCTGCGTGTAAACGCATAATTCGCACGTGGAAATGCCGATTGGGGGGTAGAATTTCGTTGTGATAAGATACAATCACAGGAGTGGCAAGATGACTTTTCATAAGAGCCAAGCGGGCGATCAACCCCGCTTTAGCACCATGGGCATGAATCAGATCAAAACGCTGCCGTTTCAGGAACTTGGCAAGTCGGCCGGCGGTGTAAGGATCGGCCCCAATACGCAGACCATCCCCGGTGTCTAAAGGAAAGAGATGCAAAGTTCCCGCGGCTCGCAAGCAGCGCAGGGTCCTTTCCTCGAAAGGGCAGGCAATCACCAGCTCATATCCTGCCTGATTAAGGCCTTCCAGCAAGTTTTCCAAATGACCCAACATACCGCCGGCAGCGGGTCTGAGTACTTGAAGGATGCGGGGAATATCAATCACCCCAATATATAATTGGTTTTTCAATCAAGTTGGTGATAGTATTCCCCAAGTGATGAGTTTTACAAGTGTTAATCCGTATCTGTATGCAGCCAGCTGCTGCTGGCAACCAAAGGCATTCGCCAGCCCATGCCGAAGCCCCGTTTAGATACTCGAAGACCCGGGGCCGCCTGGCGGCGTTTGTATTCTGTACCGATAAGCATTTTCAAAACATAATCAATGGTTTCCTTGGGATACCCGGCTTCTTCCACTTCCTCTTTACTTTTGCCTTCTTCGATAAACAAGCGCAGTATACCATCCAAGATGCTGTATGGAGGCAGGCTGTCGGTATCTTTTTGATCAGGCCTCAGCTCCGCGGAAGGCGCCTTGGTCAGTGTTGCCAAGGGAATAACTTCTTTCTCTCGATTAATCCAATCTGCCAGCCGATAGACATCGGATTTGTAAACATCACTCAAGACGGCCAGACTGCCGCACATATCGCCGTACAGCGTTGTATAGCCTGTAGCCAATTCTGATTTGTTGCTGGCATTCAAAAGCAGCCACCCGTACTTATTAGACAATGTCATCCAAAATAGGCCCCGCAGCCGTGCTTGGATATTCTCTTCAACTACGTCTAAAGGGACATCAATAAAACAGTCGTGCAAAGTTTCCTTGACTCCAGCGAGGGTATCGGAAATAGGAATTATCCGAAAATCAAGACCCAGGTTCTCCGCAAGTCTCCGGGCATGCTCCTCTGCATCGTCCGGAGTGTAGGGGCTGGGCAGGAAAATCCCATGCACCCGTTTCGGTCCTAGGGCTTCCACCGCGAGACAGGCTGCGACTGCAGAATCAAGTCCACCGGAAAGTCCCAACATGACATCCTCAAATCCGGATTTTCTCATATAATCCCGGATACCAATAACTAAAGCATCGTGAAGCATGGTGATGGAATTGGTAGTAACCGGCGGCATAACGCCGTGCCAGTATCCATCATGCAGTTCAACAACCAGCAGTTCTTCTTGGAAAGAGCGGGCCCTGGCTGCTATATTGCCATCGATATCCACTACCAGGGATTGACCTGCAAAAATCGTTTCGTCATTGGCACCCACTTGGTTGACCCAAATCACAGGGCGTTTCGCCCGCCGAGCAACATGGGACAGTGCTCCCTGGGTGACTGTTTCTTGATCGAAGAAATACGGGAAGTTTCCAATATTAATCAATAAATCTGCTCCTGCGTCTGCCTGAGATTTAGCCAGATTCAGATCTAGATCTTCCCCAATGGACAACCCGATGGATATTCCATCCAGTTCTACCAATGGAGTTGGAGTACCCGGTGTAAAGTATCGTCTTTCGTCAAGCAGGTCATTATCAGACAGCTGCTGTTTATGCCAAACATCAAGCCCCCCTTGACCATCCAAATAAAAGGCTGAACTATACAAGAAACGGCCTTGGCCTTGTTTATGGGGGACGCTTTCTATCCCACCTATGACAGCAGCTATGCCCTGCACATTTTTTTCAAGTTCCTTTAGGGCCCGAGCAGCCGCCTTGACAAATCCCCGGCGTGTGAGCAGGTCACGAGCCGGATAACCAGTAATAGACATTTCAGGGAATACAATCAGACGGCAGCCCTTAGCTTTCGCGGTTTCGGTGTATTCTAGGATCTTTTCCCTATTCCCGACTAAGTCTCCCACTACCAAATTCAGCTGTGCCAACGCGATTTTCAACCGATCACCTTCTTTTATCATGCATCCTGTGCAACTGAATCTCACAACAAACACAAACTACTCTATCTCATTTTAGCAAGAGTATGCTTAAAAAGGCAAGCTGTAACCAATATACCTACATTAGAAATCTGTCTATCGCCGATGCCTATCTATAGCTTGCTTTTAGTATAGTCTTTCGCATACGTACAGCCTTGGGTGTAATCTCCACCAGTTCGTCG
This sequence comes from Bacillota bacterium, assembly GCA_012519025.1. Classification (GTDB taxonomy): domain Bacteria; phylum Bacillota; class Limnochordia; order DTU087; family DTU087; genus JAAZMF01. The sequence goes on along the minus strand of JAAYQZ010000106.1, from coordinate 9,887 downwards.
TCATCTATATACGCCAGGGCTTCCTCTAGTGACATTGTTTTTGGTTCATCGATTTTCGGGGCAATTTCTTGTGTGGATGAGCGGATGTTTGTGACATGCCTCTTCCGGGCTATATTTACATCAAGATCGTTGTCTCTTGCGTTTTCACCCACAATCATTCCTTCATACACAACGGTTCCCGGCCGCACAAACAGCGTCCCCCGTTCCTGCAGGTTAGCAATGGCATAAGGTGTGGCCTCCCCGGCCTCTGAAGCAACAAGTACCCCATTTGTTCGTGTGGGGATTTCCCCGCGCACGGGACCATATCCATGGAAAGTATAGTGCATAACACCATGCCCTTTGGTTTTGGTTAAAAATTCCGCGCCAAACCCGATCAGACCCCTGGTAGGAACGATAAACTCCATTTTTTGACGTGCTTCTCCAAGCGGCACCATATTCATCATCTCACCGCGGCGCTCACCGAGAATCTCCATGACTACTCCCATATACTCTGTCGGCACATCAACTACTAGATGCTCAAGGGGCTCCAATATACCCGCTTGGGATTCACGCAAGATCACTTCCGGTTTGGAGACTGCCATTTCATAGCCCTCTCGCCTCATATTTTCTATTAGGATGGCTAAATGCAGCTCTCCTCGACCTGCAACTTCAAACACATCAGGGCTGTTTGTCGCGTTTACCTGAAGAGCAACATTCACCCGCTGCTCCCTTTTCAGACGATCCCGCAGATGCCGGGAAGTCAGATATTTACCATCTTGACCCGCAAATGGGCTGTCATTGACCCGAAACAGCATCTTTAAGGTAGGCTGATCTATTTCCAAAGGCGGCAGTGGTGATGGCTTTTCCGGCGATGTGATAGTGTCTCCGATGTTGATATCCTCCATGCCGGCCAGAGCCACTATTTCCCCTGCCTCAGCTTCATCAGTGGGGTTTCTTTCTAAGTTTTTGAACACGAATAATTGGCTGATGGATTTCCGCTCGAATATGTCGGTGCCACCTCTTGTTACCGCGGCAATATCACCGTGACGCAAGGTACCGTTATGAATTCGTCCTATGGCAATCCGTCCAATATATGCATCATAATCCAAAGTACTTACCATAAGCTGTAAAGGACCATCACGATCGCCGGAAGGGCTTGGAACATGAGCAACGATGGCATCTAAAAGAGGCAGTACAGAACCCTGTCTGTTTTCTATGCAGGCCAATGCGTCATCCACATTTTCAGTCGCGATTCCCAAACGGGCTGAGCCGAATAATACGGGATAATCCAAAAGTTTTTCATCAGCACCCAGATCGATGAATAGATCTAAAACTTCATCTACGACTTCTAGAGGACGGCAATTGGGTCGATCTATTTTGTTGATCAAAACGATGGGGGGCAGATTTCTGGCCAAGGCTTTCTCTAACACAAATCGAGTTTGGGGCATGGGACCTTCAAAACTATCCACCACAAGTAAGATTCCATCTACCATATCCATTACCCGTTCCACTTCACCGCCAAAATCTGTGTGGCCCGGAGTATCCACGATATTGATCTTGCAATCTCCATGCACCACTGCGGTGTTTTTGGACAAAATGGTGATGCCCCGCTCCCGCTCCAACTCATCGGAATCTAACACACGGTCTCCCACATCGAGATTGGAACGAAAGGCTCCCGTTTGTTTGAGTATTCCATCCACTAAGGTGGTTTTGCCATGATCCACATGGGCAACAATGGCTATATTACGCAATTTCATTACTTTTGCCTCCTGCTGTACGCAAAACTACGTAAATACAACACTATCTATTGCAGATTTTCTTGTCAAGTTAAATTCCACCGTTTTTTGCGGGTTTGCATGGATAAGCTTACCTGCAGGCTCACTAATTACCCAATCTAATCATAGATATTATGGTGCAAACTATCTTCGGGTGAGGTTGACTTGAACTCAACAGGAGGAATTAACGATGCCTGATAACAAATACCAACCCCGTGTTGCTTATTTTTGCATGGAGTACGGTCTCAATGAAGACCTGCCCATTTACGCGGGAGGTCTTGGAGTCCTTGCCGGCGACATTTTGAAAGAGGCCCATGATAGTCAACTGCCTCTCATTGGGATTGGAATCTTGTGGAAAGAAGGATATACATCCCAATACATTGACGAATTGGGATGGCCTTATGATAAACCTGCAGCTTTTGATCGCGATTTATTACATGATACCGGTGTGATCATCCATGTTATTGTCAGAGGTGAAGATGTACCTGTAAAGATTTGGCGTGTTGATGCTTACGACAACGCCCCCCTTTATTTGTTGGATACTGCCCTGGCCGGCAGCAACCACGGGTGGATTACAAACCGACTCTACGGCGGTGTGGAACAAGATCGCGTTGCTCAGGAAATCGTCCTGGGTATAGGTGGTGTGAGGGCACTTGAGGCCCTGGGCCACACAATCGATGTATATCATTTCAACGAAGGACATGCGGTATTGGCCGGCGTTGAGCTTATCCGCCGCAAAATGGCGAGGGGTAAGACTTTTCGGCAAGCGCTGGATGCCACACGGCGGGAAGTGGTATTTACAACCCATACACCTGTTTTGGCCGGCAACGAAACCCACGATCACGGTCTTTTACAGTATATGGGTGCATATAATGGGCTTTCTAAAGAAGATATGATTGCCATTGGCGGGGAGCCTTTCAATATGACAGTGGCAGGAATGCGCCTTGCCCACATCACCAATGGGGTTTCCAAACTCCACAGCATCACCGCCCGTTCAATGTGGAGTGATGTTGATGATCGAGCCCCAATTGTTGGCATCACCAATGGTGTCCATATTAAAACCTGGATGCATCCAAATATTCTAAAGGCATATTTAGCAAACCAGGATCTGTGGAAGCCCCACATGGAGGCGAAAAAGGAACTCCTCCAGGTAATAGCCAAGCGGGTTGGGGTGCGGCTCAATCCCCAGTTTTTGGTGATAGGATTTGCCAGAAGAGCCGCAGTGTATAAAAGGCCGGAGTTTATATTTCACCGTATGGATATCATAGAGCCGCTTTTGTCCAGCGGGCGCGTGCAGATGATCTTCGCCGGCAAAGCTCATCCTCAAGATGATGCCGGCAAACATGTACTTAACAAAGTTGTACAAGTCTCCCGGGAATTCCCGGAAAGTGTCGTCTTTTTGGAAAACTACGATATGGAACTGGGCAGACTTTTAACTACAGGCTGTGATGTATGGCTGAACAATCCGCAAAGACCCTTGGAAGCCTCAGGAACCTCGGGCATCAAATCGGCTTTAAACGGAGGATTAAACTTAAGCGTCCTAGATGGATGGTGGCTAGAAGGATGTAAACACGGCACAAATGGGTGGCAATTTGGGGGCGGCTATGAAGGGGAGCTTCAGTCTAAATACGATCTTGCGAGTTTATATGAAATACTTTTAGAGGAAGTAATCCCCACTTACTACGAACAACCCGAAAAGTGGCAAACCATGATGCGGGCCGCTGTGGACACAGCATACCACCGTTTTTCAGCAGAAAGAATGCTCGCGGAATACTACAACATCATGTATCAACCGTCCCGTACTGCAAAGCTCATTGAGGAGCAGATCGCCGAAGCGTTTCTAGAAGCCCGCATCTGAGGTAGTGGATTTATCGATTTGTTAAAGATGGGTGCCTGGTGCGGTAGTCACTGAGACCGGCAACATTTTCAGTTACATCCTGATGGCTGTAACCATAAGCTAAAAGCGGCTTTACAATATTCCTGCCGATATCGGGAACATAACATTTCATGACTTTGCCGGGGCCAACCAAGGTGTATGTATTCAGACAAGCCGGGATCAATGTGGAAACTCCGGGGCTGAGATGAAACGGTTGGGAAGTTTCCCTTTGCCACACTATGGTTAATTCGCCTTCCAGGCCTGTTAACAGATGAAACCGTTCACCGGCGGTGGATTCTACCATATTCCCTTTGACTGTAAGTACTTCCAGGGCAAAATACCGGTTGGCTACCCGAACATCCCTAATGCCGTCAACGGTCTCCACTGCCAATCCTTTTACCGCGCCGGTGCGCTGCCCGGAAAATTGGATTACATCCAGTGCTTGTCTAATGTGCAAAGGCCGGGGAACACCATCATCCCCCAGTCTGTCCCAATCATATAATCTATAGACAGTGTCGGAGTTTTGTTGAATCTCGGCTACCACAACACCTCTGCCTAAGGCGTGGACAACCCCGGCAGGTACATCAAAAATATCTCCAGGCTGCACTTGGACACGGCCCAAATACTGTTGGATGTTTCCACTGCCGAGGGCTTGCCGCAAGTCTTCCCTAGTCGTTTGAGGTGCAAGTCCATAAATAATTTCTGCCTTCGGTTCGGCGTCAATCACATACCAGGCTTCCCATTTACCGGGCTCGCCTACTTCGTGATCCGCCGCATACTCATCATCGGGGTGTACCTGTACAGACAAATAGTCCCGAGCATCAATGATTTTAAGAAGCAGTGGGAACTGCTCAAGGTTATCTTGGGGTAAAGCTGTACCGATAAGATCCCGCCCGTATAGTGCCATAAGATCCGATAGGGTTTTCCCTTGTAAAGGACCACTGCTCACAACGCTCATCCCATGGGGGTGAGCGGCAATCTCCCAGCTTTCCCCTACTTTATCACTGGGAAGCTGCCGCCCGTATAATTTGGAGAGGCCTGCCCCACCCCATATTTTCTCCTTGTATATTGGTCGAAATTGGAATGGATAAAGCTGTATCATCTGCACAGCCTCCCTATTGCTTCTATTTTTGGTTCTGAAGCCTTTGTTCTAAAGCTATCCTTCTAGCTTCATAGCCCGGTTTGCCCAATAAGGCAAACATGTTCTCCTTATAAGCTTCCACTCCGGGCTGGTCAAAGGGATTTACCCCCAAAAGATATCCGCTTACTGCACATGCCTTTTCGAAAAAGTAAACCAGCTGTCCGAAATAGTATTCCGACAACTTAGGCACTTTGACAAGCAGGTTTGGCACCCCACCATCCGTATGAGCCAATAAAGTGCCCTCAAAAGCTTTTTTGTTAACGTAATCAATGGTCTTGCCGGCCAAATATCCTAAGCCTTCGGAATCTTCGGGATCTCCTCCGATGGTGATATCCACCCGGGGCTGTTCCACTAAAATCACTGTCTCCATCAAAATTCGCATGCCTTCTTGGATATATTGCCCCAAAGAATGCAGGTCGGTAGTAAACTCTACAGAGGCAGGGAAGAGCCCTTTCCCGTCTTTGCCTTCACTTTCGCCAAACAACTGTTTCCACCATTCTGCTAAATAGTGAAGGGCAGGATCATAAGTGACCAAGATCTCAATCAGCTTGCCTTTCCTATGCAGACAGTTGCGCACTGCGGCATACTGATAACATGCGTTGGTCCGCAAGCATGCTGTCCCGTATTCAGTCACTGCCGCTTGGGCTCCGGCCATGACAGCATCAATATCCAAGCCTGCAGCAGCCATAGGCAAAAGTCCGACAGCTGTTAAAACAGAGTAACGACCACCGATGTCATCGGGTATTACAAATGTCTCATACCCTTCCTGTGTGGCCATTTCTTTCAGATGGCCTTTAGCGGCGTCAGTGGTGGCAAAGATGCGATCTTTGGCACCGTTTTTGCCGTACTTTTCCTCCATAAATTCCTGCAGAATGCCGAATGCCAGTGCAGGTTCTGTAGTAGTGCCTGATTTGGATATTACGTTCACATAAACACTCTTGTCTTGAAGCAGAGCCAGCAGATCAGCAATATAAGTGCTGCTGAGATTATTGCCCACAAAATAAACCGGAAGCTGCAGATCACCGAAAGCCGGGCTCATCATTTCAATGGCAGCCCTTGCACCAAGGTAAGAGCCCCCTATGCCCGCTACAACCAGCACATCGCCATCAGCCCGCACCCGGGCCGCGGCCTGCTTAATCCGTTCAAATTCTGCCTGATCATAAGTTTCCGGCAGGTTCAGCCAACCAAGAAACTCGCTCCCAGGTCCTTTACCGCTGTGGAGCAGTGTGTGAATCTCCCGGACTTGATTCTCCATGTATAGAAGCTCATGCTCTTCAACAAATAGTGCTGCTGCCTTGTAATCAAATTTTAACTTATCCACGACTAAAGTTTTTCCCATATAGATCTCTCCCCAACAAGTCCAAGTTCTAAATTAAACGGCCTCAATGGACCATTTCCCCCAAATAATTGCCGGCAATATTTGCCGAATGATCACCGATCCGCTCCAGATTGGAGATTATGTCCAAAAATACGACTCCAGAGGCCGGTGAACACAGATTTTCAGTCAATCTTTCAATATGGCTGTGTCGAAGCTGTTCTTCCCGGATGTCAATATACTGCTCCCTGTCTTCCACGAGTCTGGCTTGCATGGGATCGTCATTTTCCCAAGCGCGTAGGGCCACCTTGAACGTTTCGACAGTGTAGTCAAGAAATTCGCTCAGTTCCTCCATGGCCCGATCGCTAAAGGAAATGTGATTGGCGAGATTATGTGCCAGCAGTTCTTCGATATTCTCCCCATGATCACCAACCCGCTCAATATCATTTATGAGATGATGAAGCTGTCGGTGCATATCAGCCTGCTTGTCCGAAAGGGATCCCCTTGAGATTTCCACTAAGTACTCTGCAATACCTGCCTCAAACCCGTCAATTGTTTCTTCCAGCTCCAACATGCGCTCTAAAGCTTCTTCATCGGGATGAATGAGATTATCTCTGGCAATCGTGAGCATTTCCAAGGCAATTTCCCCCATCTGCATAACTTCCTTGAAAACCTGCTCCAACGCTATTGCCGGCGTTTGCAGCAATCGTCTGTCCAGATGCAAAACAAAACCATTTGTTTCCGGTTTGCCAGGAACAAGCCGCACCACTGTAACAGCCAAAAGACCTGCAAATGGCAGCAAAATAATTGTGTTGGCCGCATTAAATAGTGTATGTGCGTTGGCTATCTGCCGAACCGGGCTCTGGGAGGTTCTCGCCACCACTTTGGCAAACCACGGTAAAAGCGGCAGAAAAATTATCGTGCCGATCAAGTTGAAGCAAAGATGGGATACAGCTGCCCGCCTAGCATTCAAAGACGTGCCGACACTGGAAAGCAGTGCAGTGATAGTTGTTCCGACATTGGTACCAAACAAAATAGGCAGTGCCATCTGGACGCTAATGCCGCCTTCCAAAGCCAGACTTTGAATAATACCAATTGCAGCGGAACTACTTTGCAAAAGGGCAGTCAAGGCGGCCCCCAAGCCCAAACCCAATGTCTGGTTCTCTGCAAGGATACGCGTGATACTGGCAAAAGACGGTGTCTCAGCAATAGGAGCTAGTGCAGTTTTCATGGTCTCGATTCCTAGAAATAAAATCCCGAATCCGGCTAAAACTTGTCCCATATACCGCCAGCGCTTTCTCTTACTAAAAACAATTGGCAGTACACCAATGGCAACGAAAACTAAAGCATAGGCACCAATATCGAAGGCAATAAGTTGAGCGGTAACAGTGGTGCCCACATTCGCTCCCATAATTACACCGATGGCCTGGTGGAGACTCATCAGTCCGGCATTGACAAACCCGACTACCATCACTGTTGTGGCACTACTGCTTTGAATAATGGCGGTCACAGCAGCTCCAACAAACACCCCTAAAAGTCTATTGCTGGTCAAAACTTCCAAAAGTCTGCGCATTTTGTGACCTGCCGCCTTTTGCAGACCATCTCCCATTTGCTGCATTCCATATAGAAACAGGCCAAGGCCGCCCAGAAGGCCGAACATCATTGCCATTGACAAATCATCTACCCCCCGTATTATTGCCGTATGAATCAAATGAAATATAACGAAATCTAATCGGTACCTCTTATAAGATAATATGCCCTGTACCTAAAGATCAAGTAAAATCATGTAAATCAGCAGACCACCCTTTATATTCCATTGGCTGTCCAAACCTGATATACTTAAACCTGGGTTTTGCAAATATAACGACATCGCGCCAAAGGAGGTAGAAAGTTAGGCCCGGTTGCAGTAAATTGGGTCTTCCATTAAATATGATGAAAAATCTCCAAACTACCCCATCTCCCCGGGATTCAGCCAAGGAACGAATAAGCGCTAGATACAAAAATGCCACCGACGGTATAAGTCGAAACGTGGAGATTCTTTTAGGCACAGAACCTCTATGGGCCGTTCCTGTTACATGGATGAGAACTTATGCTTCATTGTTTATGGCGGCTTTAGGGCTGAGTGCCACACAAATCGGCTGGATGGCTTCCATAACACTTGTTGTCCAAATGCTGGTGGCCCCTTTTGGCGGGTACACCGCAGACCATTTCGGCCGCAAACGCTCGTTAATTACCTTCGATATAATCTCCTGGATTATGCCTTTGTTTGTGTGGATGTTTGCACAAAATATCTGGTATTTCGCTGTGGCCGCTGCTTTGAACGGAGTAGGCATGATCATTGGCCCCAGTTGGAATTGCCTGCTTGTAGAAGATACCAATCCAACTAGACGTCCGGCAGTCTTTGCCGGGTTCCAGCTGATTGTGCTTGGTGCTGGTATCCTATCCCCAATCTCGGGCTGGATCGTGAACAGCAAGGGAGTTATCATGGGCACACGGATTATATATGGTCTTACCGGGCTGTCTATAGGGATTATGACCTTAATCAGAGCCTTAACTGTCACTGAGACATCCGTGGGCATTGCCATTGCCCAAGAAAGACAAGGACAGGGGGCAGGAATAAAAGACGCTCTCCAAAATTACCGCAGTGCGCTTCTTTATGGGTTTCGCCATCCTGCTTTAAATAAACTGCTCCTGCTTTCTATGATCAACTTCGCCTATACAACTATCTGGACCGCATACTCCGCTTTATACATGACCCATATCAAAGGCCTTAATTTATCACCAAGTCTTGTGGCATTTTGGCCTACTTTCTCCTCTGTATTTATGGTGTTGACTTTAGTTTTCCTTGTTCCCCGCGTTCGCTTGGAAAAACTCCCTGAATGGCTTTTATTCAGTTCGATTCTGCTTTGCCTTGGTGTTGTCGTCTTTATGGTGCTGCCACCTGACTCCTATGGTTTGTTGGCGATCCCCGCAATTTTAATTGCTGTGGGCACAGCACTTGTAAATCCGGTACGGGATACCTTTATAGCGAATATTATTGATGATCGGCAGCGGGCACCTTTTTTGGCAGCCATTAACTCGGTAAGTATGTGTGTTTTGGTTCCGCTAACACCGCTGGCCGGACGATTATTTGACTTAAACACAAGGGCCCCTTTGTACTTATTGTTGGGCTTTTTAGTTGTCGGGGTATTTGCGGCCAATGGTCTGAAGCGAGTCGGTGCTTCATCTGATGATGAATGAGGATTCCACTAGATCCAATCACCCACCAAAACACCAGAAAATTGAGCTAGGTCCAAAATTACCTAGCTCAATATATCGCCATTTTGAGGCCACCAACAACTTACTTCCCGTTCCTCAAGAAGTTAAGTAAAGTGGGAAGTGTCTCTTTATGATCGCCTTGTATATAAAAACTTTCTCCACCATCTTTAACTGTACGAACCAACATCGTTTTCCAGGGCCGGTAATAGTATCGGTGATCGGTTTTGGCCGGTTCTGTATGATAGTCTTCCCCACTATAGGGCAAAAGGTCAAAGACCGCCGTGGAAAATTTGGCTATGTGTCGGCCTTTTTGGTGGGCAACATTGCGTGCCATTGCCAGTGCCTTTAAATATACCTCAGGTCCCATCACAGCAGTGCCGAGGTTAAGTATAACCCCACCTTCAAGGTTGGTCACTGCTTGGGTAAAGACCAAAAAGTCATGATAGCTGGACGCCCCCAAGGCGGCACCATCACAATTTGGGTGTTGATGAATTATGTCCTGCCCCAAAGCCACGTGGATCGTAACCGGCACCTTATGTTCAT
>JAAYQZ010000011.1 GCA_012519025.1 Bacillota bacterium | reverse complement strand
CAGGATCTGCACGTGCATACGCAGTTTGCTTACTGTGCCAAAGATATCAACGCCAAAGGCGCAGTGCAAAGGGCCGAATACTACGGACTGCAAAAAATGGCTTTAGTTGAGCATTCCAGCCATTTATACGTAGAGGAGGAAAAGTTTGCCGTAGGGAAGTGGTTTTGGGATCCGAACTGTGTAAATGAAGCAAAGGATAAAGGACAAGACCGAGTGGCGGTTTACAGAAAACACGTTGGAAAATTGCGATCAGCCTATGTGAAAGTCGGTCTGGAGATCGATGCAGCTTTTGATGGCTCCCCTGTTGTGCACAAAGATGATGCTCAAGGTTGGGATAGTTTGCTAGGGGCTGTTCATCGGCTGCCCTGTGATTTGAAAGGGCCTGAGCCCAGGATCGTGAAGACATTTCTCGATGTTCATGAAAGATTCTTAGGCTCCGGGTTGATTCAAGTTTTGGCTCACCCTTTCCGTATATTTACCCGTGCCCATGTAGAAACACCGACAACTCTTTATAAGCCTTTAGTACAGACTTTGAAGGAAAATGATGTGGCAGCGGAGTTGAATTTCCACACAGGCCACCAACCGGATGTCCGGTTTTTTCAACTTTGCTTAGAAGCAGGTGTCAAGCTTTCACTGGGAAGTGATGCCCACTGGTTGGCGGAAGTGGGATTTTTAACCCCCCATATTGAGTTTTTACAAAGACTCGGCATCGCGTTCGACCAAATCGGTTCGGGAGATGGGCTGTTTCGCATATAAAAGGTGCAGGAAGTATCAGGGAAATGATTAGGTGGGTGGTTAATTGTCCACGGGACAGCAAACTAAGGATAGTGAACAGATATTTATTTATGGGGCTCGGGAACTGGACTACTTGCGAGATCGGGATCCTAGGCTGGGGGACTTAATTGATCAATTCGGTATGATTCATCGCCCCATAACACCGGATCCGTTTGAGGAATTAATCAACAGTATTATCAGCCAGCAGATCTCAAAAAAGGCAGCTGCCACCGTGTCGGGGAGAGTGTATGATCTGCTGGATTATAATATTTCCCCGGAAGCTGTTGCTGATGTCGGTGCAAAAGCTATTCGCAAATGCGGTATGAGTGATCGTAAAGCCGGATATATTATGGGAATTGCTGAGGCCGCCCTTACAGGGGCCGTTGATTTTAAGAACCTGCATTCTTTATCTGACGCAGAAGTGATTAGGCAATTAACAACATTAAAAGGTGTAGGTATTTGGACCGCGGAAATGCTGCTGCTTTTTTCCCTACAGAGGCCGGATATTGTCAGCTATGGCGATCTGGCAATCCGCAGGGGAATGATGGCACTTTATGAATTGGATGAGCTGCCCAGGGCAGTGTTTCGGCAGTATGCTGAAAAATACAGTCCCTACGGCAGTGTGGCCTCCTTCTATATTTGGGCGTTGGCGGGGCAGTAGGATTCGTTGAATTTCCCATAGACCCACCAAGGAATTCCAAGGCACAGTCGCTAAATTATGGAGAAAGACGTAAAAATGGGGGAACTGGAATGTTTTACAAGACTTACCATGCTACACCTATGGGCACAGCCACGATGGCCAGTGATGGAGCAGGCTTAACGGGCTTGTGGCTGGAGGGACAGAGCAACTATGAACGCACTGTGCGGGGCAAACTGGTTGAAAAAGCCGATCTGTCGGTATTTGATGACACAAAAAAATGGCTTGACGATTATTTCTCCGGCAAAAAACCGGAAGTGTCTGATCTTGCCCTATCACTCAAAGGCACGGAGTTCCGCATGATGGTGTGGGACCTGCTGATCAAGATACCGTATGGGGAGCTTACAACATACGGGGGAATCGCCAAAACTGTGGCCCATCAGATGGGCAGAAAAACCATGTCAGCCCAAGCGGTGGGAGGTGCTGTTGGCAACAATCCCATCTCCATCATAGTCCCCTGCCACCGGGTAGTGGGTACAAACGGCAGTTTAACCGGATACGCCGGAGGTATCGATAAAAAGATCAAACTCCTCGAACATGAAGGTGTGGATATGTCAAGGCTCTATGTGCCCCAAAAAGGTACTGCCCTTTAAGACCTCAAAATTATTGTTTACTGCGCTCCCGCGTGGGGCGCTTTTTTGCCCTTGCCCACACGGCGGTGGGATGCAAAGGACTGCAGGTAGTTGTGCCGAATAGGTAAATTGTGTAAAACGATTCGTGGTCAAAGGAGCTTCTACCAACACCTATAGGAGGTATCCTACAATGAAGTCGCTCAATGTCGGTTTGATTGGATATAAATTTATGGGAAAAGCCCACAGCCACGCTTATAAAGATGTCGGCATGTTTTTCGATCTGCCACTTCAACCGGTAATGAAAGCCTTATGTGGACGGGATGAAGAGGGGGTTAAAGCCGCCGCGGTCAAATTCGGCTGGGAATCTTACGAAACCTCCTGGCAGGCTTTAATAGAAAGAGACGATATTGACCTGGTCGATATCACCGCACCCAGCAACGTACATCGGGAAATCGTAGATGCGGCTGCTAAAGCCGGGAAACACATCTTTTGCGAAAAACCCCTCGCCCTCAATTTGGAAGACTCAGTGGCAATGTGGCAGGCAGTTGAAAGCGCCGGAGTTAAGCATATGATCGGCTTCAATTATCGCCGCACACCTGCAGTTCAGCTTGCCAAGCGCTTAATTGATGAAGGTGCCATCGGAGAGATCAGGCATTTTCGCGGTGTCTATCTGCAGGACTATATAGTAGACCCTAACTTTCCATTGGTATGGCGGCTTGACAAGCAAGTTGCCGGCTCAGGCCCTTTAGGTGATCTGGCCTCCCACTTGATCGATATCGCCCATTTCCTCGTAGGCGACATCAAAGAAGTTGTGGGTATGGAGAAAACCTTTATCAAGGAGCGTCCCATCCCAGCATCTATGACCGGTTTAAGT
>JAAYQZ010000105.1 GCA_012519025.1 Bacillota bacterium | reverse complement strand
TGAAATAGAGACTGTAGCCCATTACAAAGCTGCGGAGTTTTTCAGTCCCGGTGTCGATTTTATCTTAGACATCGGGGGACAAGATATGAAGTGTCTGCACATTAAAGACAGCACCATTGACAATATTCTACTTAATGAAGCATGTTCATCGGGATGTGGGTCTTTTTTGGAGACTTTTGCATATTCGCTAAACTTAAGTATTGAAGAATTCACCAAAGCAGCGCTTTTGGCGGCCAATCCGGTGGATTTGGGTTCACGCTGCACTGTGTTTATGAATTCCAGTGTTAAACAAGCCCAAAAAGAAGGGGCCGGTGTCGGCGATATATCGGCGGGATTGGCCTATTCAGTGATTAAAAATGCTTTGTATAAAGTGATCAAACTCAAAAGTAAAGATGAGCTGGGTGAAAAAGTTGTTGTCCAAGGCGGTACATTTCACAATGATGCAGTTTTGCGTGCCTTTGAGATGTTGGTTGAACGTGAAGTGATCAGACCGGATATTGCCGGGATCATGGGTGCTTTTGGAGCAGCACTAATTGCAAAAGAAAGATATGCTGAAGGATACAAATCAACTCTGCTTGCCAAAGAAGCCATTGAAAACCTTTCCTTAGAAACACGGCATTCAAGATGCAGAGGATGTTCAAATAACTGTTTGCTGACTATAAATTTATTCGGAAAAGGCCGTCGCTATATATCAGGTAACCGCTGCAGCCGCGGAGCGGGAGAAAAGCAAACCGGCAATGAACTGCCTGATCTGTTTACTTACAAATATGAGCGGGTTTTCGCTTATAAGGCGCTGTCACCAAAAAAAGCCAAACGGGGCCGCATAGGTATACCGCGGGTTTTGAATATGTATGAAGATTATCCGTTTTGGTTCACATTTTTCACAGCGCTTGGTTTTTCTGTAGAGCTTTCCTCAAAATCGTCTAAAGGCATCTATGAAAAGGGCATGGAAACCATGCCTTCTGAGTCTGTATGTTACCCGGCTAAAATGACCCACGGACATGTAGTTGATTTAGTGGAAAAGGGCGTAGATGTAATCTTCTACCCTTGTTTAACCCATGAACAGCCAACAGAAACAGATTCCGACAACCATTTCAACTGCCCTATAGTAATTTCATACCCAGAGGTTGTCGGCAAAAATGTAAATGCCCTTTGGGAAAATGATATAAAATTCATGTCCCCGTTTTTACCTTTTGAGCACAAACAGCGACTCAAGCAGCGATTGTGGGAGGAATTTCAGGAGTTTGGTGTGGATTTTTCGGAAACTGACCAGGCCGTTGATGAGGCCTGGCGGGAATTGGAAAATTTCCGCCAAGAGATTCGGGATAAAGGTGAAAAAACACTGGCACATCTAAAAGAACGCGGTATTCGAGGTGTAGTGCTGGCCGGGCGCCCCTACCATGTGGATCCGGCGATCAATCATGGTATTCCCGGTTTGATCAATGATTTGGGTATGGCAGTCTTAACCGAAGACTCTGTTGCTCATCTGGGTGAAGTTGAACGGCCCTTGCGGGTTGTAGATCAATGGGCCTACCATTCCCGTTTATATGCCGCGGCAAGTTTTACAGCTGAACAGGACAATTTAGAACTAGTACAATTGAATTCGTTTGGCTGTGGATTGGATGCAGTTACAACCGATCAAGTGCAGGACATCTTGAAGAAACACGGCAAGCTCTACACTTGTTTGAAAATCGATGAAGTCAGCAACTTAGGTGCTGCTCGCATCAGGCTGCGTTCCTTAAGGGCGGCCATCCTGGAGCGGGAAAAACAGGGCATTGGGCCCGTAGAACCGGCTCCCCAGCCGCAAAGAAAGCTCTTTACCAGGCCTATGAAACAGCGACATACCATTATTGCACCCCAAATGGCACCGATTCATTTCCAGTTTGTCAAAGAAGCGTTCCGCCTGTCGGGGTACAACCTGGTGGTGTGCCCGGCCATGGAGAAAGAGGCTGTGGATATTGGTCTTAAATATGTAAACAATGATGCGTGTTATCCGGCCATTATCGTGGTCGGACAGCTTCTCAAAGCTCTCCAGTCCGGGGAACATGATCCCAAAAACACGACTGTCATCATCAGTCAAACCGGCGGCGGCTGCCGAGCAACAAATTATATTGGCTTTTTACGCAAAGCTCTTGCTGATGCCGGATTCGCCGATATTCCGGTTATATCGTTGAGTGCCCAAGGGTTGGAGAAAAATCCCGGTTTCAAGATGACTTTACCGCTTTTACATCGGGCTATGATGGGGGTTGTCTATGGAGATGTATTGATGAGGTGTCTTTACCGTACCAGACCCTATGAAAAAATAGCCGGCAGTGCTGATCATCTTTATGAAACCCTTGCTGAAAACTGTAAACAATCGCTTTCTGCACCGACGATCCGCTCTTTTAGGCGAAATATACTGGAGATAGTGGAAGCATTTGATGCCCTTCCGCTTTTATCGAAGCGGAAACCGCGGGTGGGTATCGTTGGGGAGATTTTGGTCAAATACCATCCCACTGCAAACAATGATGTTGTCAATTTAGTCGAAGCAGAAGGTGCTGAAGCAGTTGTCCCGGATCTGTTGGACTTTTTCATGTACTGTGCCTTTGGTTTTGATTTTAAGTATAGATATTTGGCCGGCAAAAAAGTTGAGCACGTGTTATGCAAATTGGCTATAAACGCGATGGAGCTGTACCGAAAAGCGGCAAGAGAAGCACTTTCCAGAAGCAAAAGGTTTTATCCACCTCGAAGAATCCGTGAGATTGCTAAAAGTGCATCTCAAGTGCTTTCCTTAGGACATCAAACAGGAGAAGGCTGGCTGCTTACCGGCGAAATGGTGGGATTAATCGAAAGTTGAGTCAAAAACATTATCTGCACGCAGCCCTTTGGGTGTTTGCCCAATCATATTACCGGGAAGGGCATGTTGAGGGCTTTGAAAAGGCTTTACCCGGAAAGCAATATTGTGGCCATTGACTACGATTCCGGTGCCAGTGAGATCAATCAGCTGAACCGCATTAAGCTCATGCTGTATCAGGCGTTTTCGGCAAGTTAAACATGCAAAATGAAAAGCCCCGGATCTTTTCTCTTGCAATGGTAAGATCTGGGGCTTTTTAATCAATACTTAAAGTTTGCTGTCGCTAGGCTAAAATCTCTTCGATCTTTTCCAAAGTATCGGACGACAGCTGAATTTCCACAGCTTTCACGTTTTCTTCAACCTGCTCCGGTCGCGTAGCTCCCACCAAAGCACTGACCACATTGTCTTGACGCAGTATCCAAGCTAGGGCCATTCCGGGGAAAGTCACGCCAAGTTCGTTGGCTAGATCCTCTAAAGCGTCCACTTTCGCGATGACGCCGGTGGCGATCATGTCCTTAATCCAGCGGTTGATCTCCGGATTGGCACCCCTTGTGCCCTCAGGTATACGCCCGCCCCGATATTTTCCAGTGAGGAGACCTTGGGACAAAGGAGAAAACACAACTTGTCCGATCCCATGCTTCGCACTCAGTGGAATAATCTCATCTTCGATATATCGATTCAACATGCTGTAAGACGGTTGGTTAACTACAATCCGATCAAGCAAATAACGATCTGCAACTGTTATGGCCTCTTGAATCTGGGCGGCAGTCCACTCGCTTACTCCGGCATAAAGTACTTTGCCTTGGCGAATCATATCATCTATAGTCCTTAGGGTTTCTTCCACCGGTGTTTCAGGGTCATATCGGTGGCAGTAGAAAATATCCACATAGTCGAGTTCCATGCGTTTTAGACTAGCGTGAAGCTGTTCAAACACATGCTTGCGGGATAAGCCGCGATCGTTTACACCTTCACCCATGGGCCAAAATGCCTTTGTGGTAATAACATAGGATTCTCTCGGAAATACCCGCAGGGCCTTGGCCATGACTTTCTCGCCCTCACCTTGTTCATAGACATTGGCAGAGTCGAAAGAATTAATCCCAAGCTCATAGGCGCGGCGGATAGTTTTAACGGCGCGATCATCTTCAACAGATTTCCCGTATGTCAACCAACTGCCCAATGAAATCTCACTTACCTTTAAACCTGCTCGACCTAATCTGCGATATTTCATTTAATCCTCCCCTATTTAAGTTGATTTCTTCCTTTCCCATTACAGTTGCCATTTCTATGCTAAGTAATTCTGTTAATATTACCCATATCCTCTTTAAGGGGGAAAACCGGAGACCTTTCCTTTGTTACTAAACACTACACTGCGGCTTCTCGGCCGCCGGCGGGACCGACTTCATGAACATGGCTGATCCAGCGGCGGCTGCCCAAACGATAAATGCACCAAACAGACTTGATGACAAAATCTAGGCGCAGGAAAAAGTACACCATGTACGGAGGCAGCTGCCAAACGAAAGCAGCTAAATAGCCGAGTGGTATAGAGCAGATCCACAAAAATAGCACATCTGCGACCATTAAGAATCTGGTATCCCCACCGCCCCGTAAAACCCCTTTTGTCATCACAGATTGAATAGCCTGGAAGACGACGATAAAACCAACCACAGTCATCAACTGAGTTGCAATCATTTTGGTTTCAGCTGTGACATTGTAATAATTAATCACATAGGGTTTGAGCAAATTAATAAACAGCCCACCCAAAGCCCCGATGATGGCGCTGAGCACAAGAAAAGTCATGCCCTGGGCTTGGGCCCTGTCATATTCACCTTTACCAACAGTATTGGCAGTCATGACACTGCTGGTGCTGCTTAAGCCCATGATAAAGACGGTGCTGAGCTGGACTGTAACGGTTGTGATAGCATTGGCGGCCACCATCTCCTTACCCATCCTGCCCATGATCATGGCCAGGGCATTGTTGCCCAAAGTCAAAAGGGCATCACTTATAATCACCGGCACCGCCATGTGGATAAATCGCTGCACAATGGAGAAATCAATTCTGCTGAAAAGGTCATATAGGCGAAACTTTATACGTTCATCGTAAAAAAGCACATAAGTGAAAGTGACAGTAAACTCCACTATCCGGGCGATTAGGGTTGCTAAGGCCGCGCCTTCAATCTCCAGGCGAGGCGCGCCTAAGTTTCCGAAAATCAGCACCCAGTTTAAAAACACATTCACGAGAAAAGAAAGACAAGAGTTGTAAAACCCCAGCCTGACAATGCCAACAGTGCGCAGTACAATCACAGTTGTAAGACTAAGCCCATGAAACAAAAAAGCAAATGCCATGATTTTCAAGTATTTGGCTCCGCTTTCCATGACTAGAACTTCATTTGTATAAAATGAAAGAATGCGGGTGGGAAACAGACTTGTCATGACAGTAAAAATCAAGGCAATGGCTGCACAAAGTCCAAGCATCAACGAAAGAGTCTTATGGATGGATTTCCGATCTTCCATGCCCCAATACTGGCCGGTCATTACCGCGGCGCCTCCACCCATACCCAGACACAACACATTGAAGATAAAATAAAACTGATTTGCCAAAGAAGACCCGGAAAGTTGGATTTCACCGAGGGAGCCCAGCATAACCGTATCCATGAGATTGACCCCAATGTTTACCATTTGCTGCGCGACTACCGGCAAAGCAATGAAAAGCGCTGTTTTATAAAAATCCCGTTCTTTTACAAATAACTGCATTAATCATATCCTTCCTCGCTGTTTGTTTGAGCTTACCTACGTGTACTTCGTTATTCTCTTCAAAAGCAACCGGGCTTCTGTTTCCGACTTGCACGATGTTGACATCATTAGTCCTTTCGGGGAGAGCTCTTCCAACAACGGCTCTACTTCGTGTGCCTGCACATCGATATGGATCAATTTATCTGCGGCCTGAATCCGCTTCAGGACCGGAATCCATTTTGACATACCGTGAACTTGCTCTCCAGCACCGGGCACCCACTGGATCCCACCCAACTCGGGTATATTCAGGAATGTATCCAAATGATGCAAAGCCCCCGGCCCATCCAAATGAAATAAGGAGCGATCCAGCCAGCGCATTTCATCAATCAATTCATCCAAGAAGACATCTTTAAACATTTCAGATGACAGCATGCAGCAAAAGTCGCAGGAGGTGGGGTACCAACGCTTGTTTTCCGCATAGGCTTGCAGCCATGCAGTGGAGCCGCCGGACACGCTTTTCACAAGATCATACTGCTTAGTATAAACATCAACAAATACGTCGAATAATGCATCTAAAGCCTCTTTAACTCCTTCAGGGTCATCGATGGCATCCAATGCCAGCTGTTGGGGATCACGTAAGGCGGCAAGACCATCTGCTCCGGGGTGGATGTCTGTCAGACCCACAATGAACCTGCCCTTCCCTCGCTGGACACCTAAATTGATGAAATCCACGGTCTTCTTCCACCAAAAATTCTCTTCGTCTAGGGTAAAACCGGCGATCTCAGCCAATGAGTTGTTAAGGGGGAACGACCAGGATGTGTTTTCGCCAAACTCAATGGCACACCCCAAATACGCGGCAAATATATCGGGACCAAAATTCGGCCACCACATGGGAAATGCCTCTCCACCAAAAAAGGTCTGTTTGAAATAGTTTTCCGCTTTATCAAGTACATAGTCAGCATTGGTCCACTGTTCGTATAAAGTGGACGGCTGAGCAAGCTGTTTAATCCGACCAATAGGCTTGTCCCGTGGGGCAGTTACCTGTAAAGCAGGGCGATCAAGAACTTCCCCATTCCACCACGCTTCCATGCGTGTCTTTGCTTTGCCCCAATCTTCCTTGTAAAGTAGTTGGTCCATGAGTTTGCCCCCATTTCGCAGCTGAACCGAGCAGCTGTCTGAAGTCAGCTGACAGCCATCACTTCAGCATTGGTGATTTCGACAAGTTTCTGTGGTTCAATGGAAAAAACCGAGCGCGGTGTTCCCGCGGCAGCCCAGATCAATTGAAAGTCCAAAAGATCTTCATCGATTATGGTTTGAAGCGGTTCAGTGTGTCCAAAGGGAGGTACCCCTCCAATGGCATAACCTGTAACAGAACGGACAAAATCGGGGTCTGCCATCATGATGGACGTTTTTAAGTACTCGGCGATCATTTTCTCTTGGACCCGATTGGGACCGCTTGCAATGATCAGCACCGGCACCCGGGAATCCGCGCTTTGAAACACGAGGGATTTGGCAATTTGGGCAAGTTCACAACCGATGGCTTCGGCAGCCTCTTTTGCGGTTCTCGTAGACTGCGGCAGCTCCAGGACTTCTGCGGCAACATTAAGTTCAGACAGGACTTTTTCAAACCTTGTTATAGATGACAATGCTCTCCCCCTATATGAAATAATGAAAACGGTATAAAATTAATATTTCGATTAGATGCCCGTGTCTCCTGCAAAAGACTTAACAGCATTAGAGCATGACCTTGCTAAAACTCAACTGTTTGGATTTTAACCATCCACTGTGGAGCCGCATCAGGTTTTAATTCACATACAACGCGGGTCTCCACAGGGTACAACCCGAAGAATCTGCATTCACTTCCCACTCCCAGTTCGTATGAAGCCGTGGTTTTCAAGGTGTCACTCGGTGTAGTGAACCTTAGACCTACATAACCATATGGCTGTATTAAGGCCGTCTGCAAAGAGGCTTTTGGAGCAAAAGGGAAAATCCTCATCGCGGGGTTTACGGTTATCTCATATGGTGCTGCTGTTCTTTGCTTTGTCAGGTGTGCCATCAGATCAAATTTGGCATACTGGCTTGTGGCAAGCCCGGTGCGGGCACTGGAAAGCCGCCAATGCACTTTTCCTTTGTTCAAATAAAGCGCAGTTACATTGAGATCTTTGGCTGCCCGTGCACTGACTTTGCCGCCTAAAGCGGGGGTGTCTTGGGCCGTTTGGGTGCGGGCAAAAAACTCCGCCTTCAGACCGTCTGGGTTTGACCACGCCCAAAAGATTTCTTGACTGCCTTCAAGTCGGTGTAATCCATAGCGGTACCCGATGCTGTAGGGGCCCAAAAACCCGTGGCTGATCCTAACCCCTATTTGCGGCAGCTGATCTAAAGTATCAAGGGTGAGTTCGGGAATGATCTGCAGCGGCCTGGGCAGGCGAGAGGCACCGGAGATTGCCAGCCGGGTGGTGGAGGCTAGTTCCAGATCGGTAAAACCAGGTTGTGCATAGGGGATAAATTGGAAAGTCGGATCATGGGCCAAAACAGCAGCTTTTATTTCATCCATTTGTGCAAGCCCTGCCAAATATCCCCTTTCGATAAAAGACCCGACCTTCTGGAAGTCCATATATGAATCATGTTTCACATCAGGAATGATCACTACATCGGCAGCACTTATGTTCATTTGGGCATAACCCTCAATCATAAACCACAAGACCAGCTCCAAGTTGGTCATCAGGCTGTCGTGGTTGATACTTTCTGCTTCTTTTTTTACATTCACAGCAATGATTACATCAGCACCTTGTTGTTTGGCAACATTGGCCGGTACTGCGTTTTTCATGCCTCCATCTACATAATACTGCCCCTCAATGGGGACGGGTGGGAAAAGGCCGGGGATTGACATGCTGGCCTGGACACCCACACTTACCAAACCATCGTGCAGGGCAATTTCTTCACCGGTCTTTACGTTGGTTATAACTGAGTAAAAGGGGATATCCAGTTCTGCAAAAGTTTTATGTTGAAGCAGTGTATCCAAATAAAACTGTAGGCGAGAGGATGTGATAAGGCCGCCTTTTGGAGGGATAATGGGGTCTACTAACTCCGCTATATCAAGTTGTGTTGCGATTTGCCGCATATTGTTCACTGAGTATCCCGCTGCATATAGGCTAGCGATAATGCTGCCCATGCTCGTTCCCACCAAAAGATCAATGGGTACACCGTTCTCTTCTAAGGCTTGGAGCAGGCCAATGTGGCTGAACCCCCGGGCTGCGCCTCCACCCAGCACAACCCCGATCCGAGGTGAGGCATGGACACCTATGTTGCAGGCAAATATTGTAAACACCAACAGTGTTAGTCCTACCACACGGCAGGAAGATGACCTAAAGGGGAAATAGTTTTTTCTAAGGATAGTAATCTTACAACGGCGCACTTTCCTCATAAGGGTATTCTCCCTTCAAGATTAGATGTGAAGCACAGACACCGCCCTCTATTTGCGATATTCAGTCACCGCAACCAAGCATGTGTTCAATTAAATTATCGGTTTAGACAAACGTATCCCAAACCATGTCCAAAGTCTAGGGCCCGATGTTCTAAACGGTGTAAGCTTTGTTGTCTAAAAAAAGGTAAAGCCCCAGAAAGCGGCAAGCGATGGGAGGGATTTCGAAAGTAAGCAAGAAAATACCCATAGCAAGAATGTTGGTGAAAGGATAAGACATTGCAATATTGCGATATCGTTGGAGACTTCCGGTTCAGAAAGGCCATGTCGGTGGCAATCGATAGAGACGAAATTAACAACACCTTGTACTTTGGGCTAGGTGAACCGCGTCAAGCGACGGTTTTACCGATTTGTTCGTCTTTTGAACCTGAATTTGCCACTGCCCACGCCTATTATGATCCAGATGAGGCCAACAAACTGTTGGACGAGATCGGGTTGGATAAGCGAGATAATTCAGGCTTTCGTTTGCGTCCGGACGGGAAGCGGTTTACGTTGACTGTCGAATATTGTGAATCTGATACTCCAAAAACTCCTACTTTAGAGTTGGTTAGGGAGTTCTGGGAAGCAGTGGGGGTAAGTACTTCTTTGAAGTTGATCAGCAACACGCTTGTTGCCGAGAGGGTTCCAGCAAACGAGGTTCAGGTAGGTGTGCACCACAACGATTATGTGACAGATCCTCTATTTTACCATGATCCTTGTCGATTCGTTCCGATAAAAATCGGATGGTCCTATTCTACTTGGCCACTATGGGGACGCTGGTATGTGAGCGGCGGTCAACAAGGCGAAGAACCGCCGGCGGAAGTCATGGAGTTAATTGATATTTATACGGAAATGCAGACCACCCTTGATGATGCCGAAAGAGTTGAACTCGGTAAAAAACTACTTCGTCGCCATGCGGAAAATCTGTGGCTGTTGGGTACAGTGGGTAATGCACCATATGTAATAATAGCCAAAAATAATTTGCGCAATATCCCCGAAACCGGCTGGTGGGGTTGGGATGGCTACTTTGCATACCCATATTCACCTGAGCAGTTTTTCTTAGAGCAAGACTAGAAACCGTGCAAGTAAGGTGCCGCATTTCAGCAGCACTTTACTTGCTTTTTGAATATGAATATACAAATGAATCACAAGGAGGAGTCTGATGCCGAAAAATACAAGACCTCATATAGTGATTTTCAACCCAGACGAGTATCGCGGCGATGTTTTGGGACATATGGGAAATCCTGCTGCCGTGACTCCAAACCTTGATAATCTTGTGGCCAATGATGCAGTTTCTTTTCGGAATGCTTTTGCCCAAGCCCCAGTGTGCACACCGAGTCGCTGCAGTTTCATGAGTGGTTGGTACCCACATGTTAGAGGACACCGTATACAACATTTTCTAATGCAGCCGGATGAACCGGTGCTTTTGAAAAATCTAAAAGATAATGGTTACTTCGTTTGGTGGGGAGGTAAAAATGATCTGATACCCGGGCAGGGGCCGGTGGAGCCGTATTGTTCATATAGACACAGGGCGAAATCGAAACATGCCAGCCTTCATTCTAAAGATGATTGGCGTGGATCCAGTGACGGGGATAACTACTATTCATTTTATGCCGGCAAACTGGATAAAGGTGCCGATGAAGTCTATTGTGATTCCGATTGGGATACAGTAAATGCTGCTATTGATTTTATTAAAAATACCCCTAAGGATCAGCCGCTGTGCATCTATCTAGCATTGGGATATCCCCATCCACCCTATGGTGTGGAAGAGCCCTGGTACAGTGCTGTTGAAAGGGACAAAATACCAGGACGAGCTCCAACTCCCACCGATTGGGATGACAAACCTGCCATGCTCAAAGGCATCTATGAAAGGCAAAACTTATCAGGATGGTCGGAAGACAGATGGAGGGAATTGCGGGGTACGTACTACGGTATGTGCGCCCGTATAGATCACCAAATGGGTCTGGTCATTGAGGCGCTTAAAAACAGTGGTCTATACGATGATACGGCTTTGTTCTTCTTCAGCGACCACGGTGATTTTGCAGGGGATTACGGCCTGGTGGAAAAAACGCAAAACACTTTCGAAGATGCACTTACAAACGTGCCTTTTATAGTCAAGCCTCCAGCTTGGCAGCCAGTTGAACCCGGCGTAAAAGATGCATTGATAGAACTGGTGGATTTTCCTGCTACTGTGGAGGACCTGACAGGGATAAAGCCGACTCATCCCCATTTCGGCCGTTCATTGTTGCCGATAGTGTCAGGCCGTGCAAATGAACATAGGGATGCGGTTTTTGCAGAAGGAGGACGACTGCGGGGGGAAACCCATTGTATGGAATTGGAAAGTACTGAAGCCCAGGTTCCCACCGGTTTGTACTGGCCTCGCCTCAGTCTGCAGCGTGAGGAAGGTCCGGAACACACTAAAGCCGTTATGTGTCGGACAAAACGATATAAGTACGTTCACAGGCTGTATGAGAAAGATGAGCTTTACGATTTACAAAATGACCCACAAGAATTAGTCAATCGAATTGATGATCCCAGCTCAAAAGATGTGCTTCTGCAGTTAAAAGAACGAACTTTGCATTTCTTTATGGAAACCGCGGACATCGTTCCCTTTGAACTCGACCGGCGATAGAGATAGAAAAACAGTATGTCTGTAAGGTTTTCCCGACATACTGTTTTTTTCTTCCCATGGTGTCTTATTGGATGGATACAAGATATTACCCCTGAATCATATTGTCTAGATACTCCCTCGCATACAATGCAAAATGATCTTCTAAAGCCAGATCTTTAAGATTTAGAATTTCCCCAGTTGCCGTGTCTAGAACTTCTAGTACTTTCCGCAGCTGCCGTTCGTTAAGTTCTATAGTCACTGGACCTTGATAGCCGATCTTTTTGAGGCCTGCAATGATACCGGGCCAATCCATGTTTCCCAAGCCGCACGGCAGCCAATCCCCCAGCGGCAGCTGTAGGTTGGCATCATATGCATGCACATTAACTATATACGATGAGAAACGCAGAAACTCCAGTGGATCGATGGAGCTGAACGCCGCATGTGCGGCATCAAATGTGAAGCGGACTTGTTCGCTAAGCGCTCTGTCCAGTACTTCCATCTGTACATCGAATGGGCCTAAAGCATTCTCGCCACATTGGATAATACCTGCGCAGTGTTGGATATAAAAAGCAGGCTGTCCTGACGACAACCTGCCGGGGTTTTGCTTACTTTCTGTTTGCTTTTAGTACTTCGGCTGAACCGGCTTGCCGATCTCGAAAGATTCATTGGCGGCCATGGTAACAGCCAAGCTGCGGAATGCATCTTTGTAAGGTGAGCGTACAAGACTGGGATCGTTAGCTTTGACAGCATCGATGAAAGTGCGGTCACTGCGCACTCCCTGATCGATAGCGCGTCTTTCTTCTCTTACATGGTAGCGGGAGTGGTAGACTACCGCGGTGCGCAGCTGGTACTCGATGCGGGTATCTCGGCAGTAGATTTCAAGGCCGTTTCGGGGAACAGCGCCTTTCAAATAGTCACCAGTGATGATATTGCCGATGATCCCATTTTCGAAGGTGAGCATAACAGAGGAATAGTCCTCTACGTCATAGTTCTCAATGCCTACCATAATGCCTTTACCGGCTTGGGCATAAACTGTTTCGACTTCGCCAAATAGCATTCTGGCCAGGTCAAAATTGTGAATGTTTTGCTCAACGATTTGGCCACCGGACTCTGCCTTGACTCTCCACCAAGGCACACGGGGCATACCGCCGATCCAGGCACCAGTAAACAGACCAATCTCCTTGCCCTTCAAAAAGGCGTGGAGGTTGTCCATAATGTCCAAATAACGATCCTGGAAGCCAACTGCAGAAACGATGCCTGCCTCTTCAATGGCATCTCTAACTTCCCGGGCTTGCTCAAGGCTAACAGTCATCGGTTTTTCAACAAAGATATTAATGCCTTTTTTTGCCGCTAGGGTTTCAGAATCAGTATGTGCTCCAGGTGGAATGCAGATGAATACCGCGTCCAGATCTTCTTTCTCATACATTTCAGTATGATTGTCATAGACGTTAGCACCGCCAAACCGCTCCGCCATGGCTTCTGCCCGCTCGACAATAATGTCACAGGCAGCTACAACTTTTACATCATCAAATTGCTCCAGATGGCCGGCATGCCAGTTTGCGATACCACCGCAACCGACCATTCCAACTCGTACAGTCATAAGTAATCCTCCTCTGATCGTTAGTGTTAATGCAGGATCCGGTCTAAAGGGTCCCAGTGAATTTTGATTCGCCAGATGAAGCAAAGTTCCTTCTTAGATCCCTCTTGGAAGCACAAACTTTTTCGGTTGCCACTGCAGAAATCGGTTCCTTTTGAAAATCACCAATCATCAACAGATTTATGTGAAAAAAATGTTCACGTGCTCCAATAGGATTTCACAATAGAGGTGTTTTATACCTTTGTTGAAGGTAGGAAGTCACCGAAGATTTTAGTGTTACCCCACTAGATATGTCTTTTCTTTACAGAAGACCAGAAATCGCGAATGAATTTATGTTTCCGAAAAAGGAGTTTTAGATCAAGGCGGAGAATAGCTACTACTGAAACACAAGCATAACAAATAAACAAGCGACACAATATCCCACAGTACATAAACTCTGTGTTTCGTAACAAAAGAGTTTTATCCTGCAAAAGGAGGTGGTTTGGTCCAGCAGCTCAATTGATGCACAGCATCTTAGAAACGCAATTAGCCGAATGGAACAATCAAAAGGAGGTTCATTAAGTTTATGATCAGCAGCAAAAGATTGCTTTCTGTAGCCCTCGCAGCATTGGTCGTTCTTTCGCTTTCCGCTTTTGCTTTAGCATATGGTGAGGCCCCTGTGCTGAAGGAACTAGTGGAAGCCGGGAAATTACCTCCGGTAGAAGAGCGTCTGCCGAAAGATCCCATGGTTGTGCCTGTTGTGGAACGTGTCGGTGAGTACGGTGGTACCATCCGCATGTCGACCATTGCGGCCGACAGCCTGCTGGGCGCCCATGGCTTTTTGATGGGTGACGGTTTGTTTAAAACAGATACAGACTACAGTACAGTTATACCCAACGTTGCCGCAGGATGGGATCTATCAGATGATGCTAAAACCCTGGTTATTTACCTAAGGGAAGGCATCAAGTGGTCAGACGGTGTTCCTTTCACCGCCGATGACATCATGTTCTGGTGGGAAGACGTAGAGCTTAACGAAGAGATTCGCCCCGCCGGACCCAGCCGCCGTGATTGGTGTCCTGGTGATGAGCCCATGAAGGTAACGAAAATCGATGACTATACAGTACAGTTCGAATTTGCTATTCCAAATCCACTAATCATTCGGCGATTGGCTCACGGACCAGGCATGGCTGTGACAC
>JAAYQZ010000104.1 GCA_012519025.1 Bacillota bacterium | reverse complement strand
CCGGGAAGGTAGAGGGTGTTAACCTCCCTATTCTCAAGGTCAAGCCTTACAACTATACTATCCTTACGGTTGTAGTTCGGATCTGCAAGGTCAATTTCAATATCCATATCTTCGTCAAGCTCGTAGCCATATCCATTGATAAAAGCCGCCCCGGCATTAACCGTTACCACGTTGCTATCATTTGATACCACCTTTAAGCCGTTAGCCGGGTTAGGATATACCCCATTTCCGATAAATTGCTCAAAATACCGGGCGAAGTCCTCGGCATAGTATTGCCTGTCCGGCATATCGTCAACCAGCTCCGAATTGAAAGGAAAAGATTTTTCTGCCATGCTTTCACCTCCCCTATGCACTAGTTATGGTTTGTGTTATGGAACCATCAGCATTAAATACGGTTACTGTTTTAATAGTTCCACCGCCAGCCTTAGCAACGGTTTCCGTTATTTGCGTTGCACTGTTAAAGACCGTGGTCTTTGTTGCAAACACGGCTTGGGTACCGGAGTTTTTAAGTGTTTCAGTTATTGATCCATTGCTGTTAAAAACCGTGGACACATAATAACCTGGCATTTGCACCCAATCATCCCAGGTTCCACCTCCGCTATCATCTGTTGCGGCTCCTATTGCCATTCTTGCCATTTCCGCACTATCAGCGGTCAAAACGCTTAGCCCGACAACTGACGGCTTTACAGGCGTCCCAAACTGTCCCAGCACTCCCGAATAAGTCAAAAGGTTACCACTCTCTCCAGCAGGTACCTTATCCTGCTTGCCGTTCCAATTTGCCTTGTCTGTATCGCTCACAAATTGCCTGACACTATCCTGAGTAATCATACTTGCTGGGTGTGAAGCAGGGTGAGCATAATTATTCGCTCCTGCTTCAACCCCTGCCAACTTCGACTTCTCAGCAGAGGTATAGTCCTCTGTTGACAAGCCCTTACCTTCAATCTTATCTACCTTCTTCGGCAATTCGGTTGCAACTGTATCCCCCTGCTCATTCAGCAAAACATTATCGGCTGTGGTAATAGGCAGGATTGAGTCCCACCCATTATTGAGTGCATTTCTTTTTTTTATTACCGTATTATAAGTGGCCATCACGCCTCCCTCCTAGACGATCTCATACCAAAAATCCCCTGTATTTGGATACTCCGGGGCTGATGTCCCTACTGTTACAGCAACAGCACCGACATCCTGCGGTATCTGATTTGCCCAAACTGCCGTGCCACTAGCACTATATTTTAAAACCTGCCCAGACGCCCCCCCAGCAGGGATATGCTTGTTACCCGCCGTGGTTGGGTGGACATATTTATTGGCTCCGACTTCAACGCCGTCTAGCTTGGATTTGTCGGCCGCACTCATTAGCCCAGACTTTAACCCTGCTACTGCATCAGGAATCACATCTGAACCGCCTGTAACATGGTTGGCTCCATGGTCAGCAGGCATCAAACCAGTGTGGGTATGAGATGTAATAGTACCTGTTAGTTTAGCTTCAATTTCTGCTTTTGTAATATCGCTGTTTTTCTGTGCGTTTGCGGGTGCGTGAGGCGATTGGCTGTGGTCGTAAGCAATTTTGCCCCTATCACCCCTGTATGCTGTTGCTTCCGTTTCCCCAAGGGCCAATGACGAACTTATCTCAATGTAACTTGTGCCACCCCATCTGTATATCTTGTTAGTATCTTTTGCAACATATATTTTGTCTGCCTCGCCCGTGGTCGGGAAGCCCGCTTGATTGTCAAACTCTAAAACATCATCCACATAGGACGGCAACTGGCTGGCTGGCACGTGCCCATTAGCATCCAATTCCGCTATACCGTTTACAGCGCCTTTCAGGGTTGCGTCTAGTGGGGTAAACCCCAGGGCGGTTGTTACGTTGTTCGACGTTATTTCGCCCCGTATGGTCGCCGAACTTTTGTTATCAACATTTCCCAGGCCAACATCGCCTTTGGCAAGCGTTATATCCGCCGTCAGCGCTTTGCCAGCAACTTTTCTTGTATCGGGTACTGGCGTAAACCCCAAAGCATTCTGCTTTGCGTTCCAAGCCGCTTTTTCGGCGTCGCTGACAAACCTTTTAGACGTACTTTCCTGTACGTTTTCAGCCTTCGTTTTGGGGAACAGGTTATCCCATATAGCCCCATTCCGCTGCTTTATCTGAATATTAATATCAGCCAAAATAAAACCCTCCTTAAATCACCTTGAACCACAAATCACTCTCTTGTGGCTGCTCCTCACCCGTTTCAGCATTTTGTACCATTATCCCACCTACCCCCAAATCCCCCTCGCTGCCAACTGCAAACCAGAGGGTTTCGTGGTTTGTATCCGTAGGTTCTTCTATTTGCAGATATGATTGTGTCGGTGTATATCCCAGGGCATTTTCAATGTTGGCCTGCGTTACTTCTGCATCGCTTCCTGGTGGGCCTTGGCCGCCAGTATCACCTTTAGGACCCCTCAAGTCAGTATAACTGTATTGTGTTTCATCTTCACGCTTCACGCCCAGTTGTGTGCCTAGCCAGGTATAGTTAAGGCCAACTCCATCTTGCCCCGGTGCTCCGGGCTCACCTTGTACTAGCCCGCCCTTTTCAACTAGGGGCATGTCCACGGCTTGCTTAACTTTATCAATGAGCGTTGGAACGCCACCGCCAAAGATG
>JAAYQZ010000001.1 GCA_012519025.1 Bacillota bacterium | reverse complement strand
TAACGGCACCACCATGATTCATGTCGCGAAAAACAGACAATATGCCGGCAGCATTGCGATCGCGGACAGTATTAAAAAAGATGCTCCCACTGCCCTGCACAACCTGTGGCATTTGGGTGTCAAAGAAACTGCTATGCTGAGCGGTGATACCCAGGCCAGCGCGCACCGCGTCGGGAACGAGTTGGGGCTCAAATCAATTTATGCAGAACTGCTGCCCCATGACAAGGTGACCCAAATGGAGCGTTTGCTTTCCGAAAAACGAAGCCGCGGCAAGCTGGCATTTGTCGGTGACGGCATTAATGATGCCCCTGTCCTAACTAGAGCAGACGTCGGTATTGCCATGGGGGGGCTGGGCTCCGATGCAGCCATCGAAGCGGCTGATGTGGTCATCATGGAAGACAAATTGGAGAAAGTTGGCGAAGCCATCACCATGGCCCGCTACACCCGCCGGGTGATCATCCAAAACATCGCCATGGCTTTTGGAGTCAAAGCTATTTTCATCGCGCTTGGTGTTGTGGGAGCCGCATCGCTTTGGGAGGCGGTTTTCGCAGATGTGGGGGTTGCCATTTTGGCCGTGTTGAATTCTTCTAGGGCACTTCGTTTTAAGCCCAAAACACAGCTCCAGTGCGATGCAGCATGTGAGTACCTGGGCCAAAGCCGACAATCGGAGATATTTGGAGCAAGCAGCTGAAAGCACCCATAAAAAAAGGGCAGCAGTTGGCAATGGCCGGTGCTGCCCTTTTTGTAATCGCAAATACTACCTATTTCCCAATCCATTTTGCTAAAGGGATAGGCAGTTTAACATAATGCCCCAGATCCTTGTAAGTGTAGACTAAAATCAACACCACTAGAACTGCCATTAACAGGCCTGTATTGGCGCTTATGTCGGAAAACGACATATTGCCAAAAGTGATTGCTTCAGGATTCTCCATCTTCTCGCTGAGTGTTAAGAACCTGCCCCTTACCACCCTCGCCCTCCGTTTCAAAGCAACTGCCGTGTTTCTATATATCAAACTTAAATTTCTAAACAGGCTGGAGAAGCCCTGGTATATGAGCATTCCTAACCCTTCCAAAGTAAGAAACCGAGGGGGCTGCCAATGGAATAATCCGCTTTTCAAACCGACCCAACAAAAGGCCACTCCCAATGCCAGGGTAACAGCCATGCCAACCAAATCCGGTACAGCCCAGAAGTTTAGTCCCTTGAGGGCCGGTCCCGCGTTGGCCAAACCCAAGCCCTCCGCCAGCGGCAGTGCCGCGATCCGAACGAAAAGGCCCGGTCTGAGACCGATTAATACCATAATCGCAACCAACAAACTCATTGCTGCCTGAAACTGCTTTGTCTCTCCACCGGACACCTCAAGTTTAGTTGGCTGGCCTAGGAACATCAAATAGTAAAGTTTAGCAAAAGACGCTGTTGTGCCAACACCGACCAGCATAAATAGCCTTTCTGCCCAAACCACCAAAGGTGTTCCAGCGAGTGCAGCTTGGCTGACCGCATGATGCAGGATAGTTTTGCTGGCATAGCCATTTAAGCCAGGTGTTCCGGTAATTCCCATGACCGCAAAAAACATGAGCACTGCTGTCACCGGAAACTTTCTAAGCAGTCCCCCCAGTTTATACAGATCAGTTTCCTTTGTGGCAGTATAGATCACACCAACTCCTAAAAAGAGTGTTGCCTTAAACAAGGCGTGGTTCACTATATGATACACCGCCCCCACCAATCCGTAGCTGCCCTGGGTACCAAGATAGAGACCGGCACCTAAACCCAGAATGATATATCCCATTTGACTGACACTGTGATAGGCTAAAAGTCTTTTGGCGTCGCTTTGTAAAAGCGCACCTGTAACTCCCAAGAGCATTGTTAAGACACCCGCAGAGATTAAGCCAGGCCCTAGAAAGGCCGTTCCGCCGCTCAATTGAGCCCCCCAGCCCACAAATTCACCGACCCTAATCAAACCATAGGCACCGATTTTGATAATCAATCCCGACAGCAGTGCACTGGCCGGAGTAGGCGCGACTGAATGGGCATGGGGAAGCCAAAGGTGTAAGGGTACCATACCCGCCTTGATACCGAACCCCGCAATTAAAAGCACAATACCCCAGATGGATAAAGGCTGTTCAAAGGCTCCTACTGCACCACTGCCCAAGGTAAGCGGTTGTCCGGAACTGCCCAAAAATACGATCCCCAAAGCTAAAAATAAACCACCGATGATACTGAAGAACAGATAGAAATAACCGGCCTTCACTGCCTCCCCATTCCAGCGATGGACAACCCAAAAATATGATGCAATTGTCATCAGTTCGAAGAAAAGAAGCATAGTGATCAAATCACCGGCCATGAAAACCCCCAGCACAGCGGAAAAGGTGAGCAGGGTACACAGTTCAAATCCTGCTGTTTTTCCCTCGTGCTGCATATACTCCGGTGCATAAATGGCAACAACGAGCCAAAGAAAGGAGGCTAAAAGCACAAAAACAGCTGACAAAGCGTCAATGCGAAAGCTCGGTGAAAATGGACCGCTGAGCGCCATTTTATAGACCAAGGCACTGCCGGTAAATACATCCTTAAACCCCAGCAGCCCCAGCAAAAGCAAAGCAGCACTAGCCATAAAGGGTATATTAATCGAACTGTCTCGTTTAAAATACCAGATTGGAACCCCTAAAATAGGAATAGTCACTAGGAATACAAGAAACATCGTCCAACCTCTTTTCTTTAGAAAAACCTATTAACAACAGCCTCAACGCCGGGCCACACAATGCCCGGATAAAGACCGATTAACAACGCAATTCCTGCCAGACATAAAGTTGGCCCAAGCATCAACATGGTATTACCGCCGGTTTCACCGCTGGATTTAGCTTTTTCGCCTTGAAAAGAAGCCACGACTGTGGGTAGGAAACAAATAGCATTAATAATACCGCTGCCGATCAACACCAGGGCCAAGGACCACTGCCCACTTTGAACCCCGCCCCTCATCAAATAATATTTGCTCCAAAAGGTATTCAAGGGCAGCATTCCAACCATACCCAAGCTGGCCACCCCGAACGCAATCATGGTTTTTGGTAAAGACCACCCAACTCCCTGCATGCGGCTTACTGCAGTTTCATCGGCTCGTTCTGCTATGATCCCGGCGCAAAAGAAAAGAGTTACTTTCAATGTCGAGTAACTAATCATATGCAGGATCGCCCCACCTAAACCCCACGGTTGTAGGGTAAAAGCCCCAAGCAAGATGTAGGATAACTGACTTATGGTGTGGTAGGCAAGGCGGCGTTTTAAGACATCCTGTTGAGTTGCTATAATTACCCCTACTAAGATGGTGAAAGCTGCAACCCAGGGGAGTTTCCTTGCCAAACTTAAGGTCCCCATAAGCTCTCGCCCAAAAACTGAGTATACTACCCGCAGTATTCCATAAACACCGGAATATACTACAGCTACAGCATGGAGTAAAGCACTGATGGGTGTAGGCGCCACCATAGCAGCCGGAAGCCATCGATGCAGCGGCATCAGTGCCGCCTTTACTCCAAAACCGCCCACAAATAGGGCTAAAAGCAGATTCAGCCCGGGCCGCATGGTATTGACCAAAATAGGCCCGCTGGCAAAATCAATTTTTCCTGACCAAATATAGGTAAGCACAATAGCAATCAGGATAGCCGCAGCCCCTGAAAGGCTGTAAATGATGTACTTCCGCCCGGCCTTTACGGCATCAGCTGAACGCTCGTGGATTACCAATGGGTACGTTGCTAAAGTGAGCAGCTCGTAGAAAAAGTACAAAGCTAAAAGATTGCCAGAAAAAGCCACACCCAAAGTAGCGCTTAACGAAATAAGAAAAAATGCGTAATAAGTTTGCGGTCTTGTCTTTCGTTCCATATACCCAAAGGAATATATGGCGGCAAATACCCACAAAGTGGAAGCAATCAACCCAAACATTGCTCCCAGGGGATCGGGGTCAAGGCTCCACGTCAAGCCGCCCAATTGGGCGATAATGCCTATATTTCCACCGTTAAAAATCTTGATGGCAACCCGCCAACTAAAAACCATGCCGGTTACGGAAAACAATAAGACAACAGCACGCCGGAGACGCTCAGTGGCTTTGGGTAAAGAAGCAACAACCAAAGCACCCGTCACGCCGCTAAATAAAGCCATGCCAAGCTCCAGCATCTTCAAACCCCTCTTTCCTTATGGGATAATCAACAAATCGGCAGCTGCTTTTTGCGCCAACTGCAGCAAAGGTCCGGGCAAAACACCCAAACCTATAACAGCAATGCCCAGCATAACAAGGGCAAGCCGTTGGGGCACACCGGGATCCTGCCAGTCGTCCTCCGGCGCCGGTTCAAAATAAGCTGTACGAATGATTGGAAATAGATAGATAGCACACAGTACGCTGCCGATACCAATCACGCCAGCTGCTGTTAGATTGCCAACTTCCAAACTGCCGAGCAGCAGATACCACTTGCCCACAAATCCAGAAAACAGCGGTATGCCGACTAAACCGAGGCTGGCAATACTGAATACCCCCATAGTTATCGGCATTTTCCGGCCTACTCCGGCAAAGTCCTTAACATGTGTCTTTCCCGTTGCTGATATGAGAGCCCCGGCCGCCAAAAACAAGGTGGATTTGATTACAGCGTGGCTGGCCAAGTAAAACAGCGTGCCTGCTACACCTTTTATATTCATCAGACCAAAGCCCAAAACGATATAACCTACCTGGGCAACAGTGGAAAACGCAAGCCTGCGCTTTAACTCACCTTGGGCCAGCGCCAAGATGGAACCGGCTAAAATAGCCAGCATGCCTAAAAGAACCAGGATCTGGTCGAGCCGAAAAACATCTAACAAATGGACCTCAAAAACGCCGAACAGTATTTTCACCAAACAAATAATATAGCCCTTCACAGCCAGGCCTGACAGAATAGCACTGGCCGGTGTAGGGGCAGTTGAGTGGGCATCAGGCAGCCAAACATGCAGTGGGAACAAAGCTGCCTTAACTCCAAAACCTACAAGGAAAAAACTCATTGCCATCCACACCACATGGGGATAATCTTGCCAAACCCCATTTAAAGCTATTCCAGCAAAACCCATATTCAAATTACCGGTGATCATGTACACCAGTCCAATACCGCCTAAAATTAAGCCGGACCCCAATGTCGCCAAAATCAGATAATTGAATGCTGCTTTGGCCGCATTGGGTCCTCGGCGGGCGCTGACCAAACCACAACAGCTGATTGTAGCAACTTCCACTAAAACAAATATGTTAAACAAATCATTAGTCAGCGCCATTCCGGCCAATACACCGGCCAGCAGAAGATAGAGTACGAAAAAGCGGGTGCTGCGAGTGGCATCTCCCACTTCATCACTTAAATTGTTGACAGCATACAAAGAGATGGGCAGTGTCACTCCTGCCACAACTAAAAGAAAAAAAGCCCCCAGACTGCCCGTCCAAAGCTCAATTCCCCAAGGCGCCGGCCAGCCTCCCATACTGTAAATGATGGGTACACCGCTGCTTTTGAGAATCATACCGGCAAGATATACTGCCAGAAGTAGACCAAGACCCTGCACACCAACAACTAAACTTTGTACCCAGCCAAAACGCCTGGCCATAGGTGACAACAAAAAGGACACAAACAATGGTGCTGCAACGACAAAGACAGGCAAATGTGTTTTGATGACCGCTGTCATTCTTTTGCCACCCCATTTCTAATATCTGACATGCGTTTGGCATCAGTGGTACCGTAAAATCTATAAAGTCTAACGATCAGTGCCAAAGCGAAAGCCGTTACACTGACACTCACTACAATACCTGTAAGCATTAAGGCAGAAGGTAAAGGATTAATATAAGGCCGCAAAGAATCATCCATGTGCAGTATGGGGACTACTCCATCTCGCCTGCTGCCGGCTGCTATAAACATGAGAAAAATAGCGCTTTCCATGATGTTGATTCCGATCAATTTCTTAAATAAGTTGGAGCGAGTTAAAACTGTTGCTGATCCAATAGCAAACAAGATAACTGCCGCAAAATAAGGATAATTGATCAGCACTTTACCAAGTAGTATTTTCACGCCTCTTCCTCCATCATTGTAAAAAACAAAGTCACCATGGTACTGGCTACCCGAATACCTACTCCCACACCGATCAGACCAATCAAACCACCGGAAGTTAATTCACCCGGCACACCTACGTCAACAGCCAGTTTGTTGGCTAAAAACGGCAAACCTTTGAAGATTCCCACAAGCCCCATCAATATATACCACAAAGTGCCGTAACTCTCCGTAATGGTGGTGACATGTTCAGGCATCTTCGTCTTGCCCTGCTCTATACCGAAAACAGTGCTGAAGCCAATTACCCCAAGCCCAACCACCATACCGCCGGCAAAGGCACCTCCGGGAGAAGTGTGGCCGTGCATAATGACATAAATGCCGAACATTTGTATGAAAGGCAGAAGCAAAGCAACAACCCGTCTTAAGACGAAGTCTTTCATTTTCGGTCACCCTCCTCTTGGGCGCCTTTTAAGGTAATTAAAACAGCGATCACCGCTGTAAACAGCACAATAGTTTCAAACATGGTATCATATGCCCTGTAATCCAACACTATAGCTGTGACCATGTTGGGGACGCCGGTATCTTCGAGGGCTCCGTTGATGTAGCGTTCTGACACCTGATTGTATGTCAGGTTAGTATCCGCGCCGTAAGGAGGCAGCTCGGCCACAGTCACCAAAACGCCATAACCGGTAAGCAAAGCCAAAATGAGGATGAACGCCAGTCTCAAATATTTTCCCACGCCTACTCCTCCTTCCGACTAGTTCTGTAAATGACCACCATCATCATAACCGTCATGCCGATACCGGCCGCGGCTTCAGTAATAGCAAGGTCGGGGGTGTTCATCTGCAGCCATATAAGGGCCATAACCAAAGTATATGCTCCATAAACAATTACAGCATGCATCAGATCCCGAATGAAATACATTGCCAATGACGCGACAATGAGCATAAACAGCATCGCCATAGTCCCGTAATCTGCCAGTGTCAGTCCCATAAAATCACCCTTTTATCACCCGTGTCCCCTCCACCGGATGCACTCCGTGGACAAGACCGGCTTTAGCCACTAGGTGGCTCATGGTTGGATTTATGACCCAAAAGATAAATAAGATAACCAGTAATTTAATACGCAATGCCCAAGTTGGGCTAAGGATTAGAAAACCAAGCCCCGCAAGACCAACTCCCAAAGTGTCCCCCATACCCAAGCCGTGCATTTTCGTGTATGGATCAGGAAACCTAAACAAACCGAATGTGCCTAAAGCAAACGCTATGAATGAACCGACAAAACACAATCCCGTTATGAGTTTAATCATGGGATACCACTTCCTCTTCACTGCTTCTAAACCCACCCAGGCCGGGCAAATCCAACTCCCAATCATCTGGTGTCAAAACCCGCAGGATCCACAAGTTGGCCACAAATCCACATAATATGAACACCAATGCCACGTCTACATAGCTGTAATTACTCTGCCAGTATGCCATCAACAAAATAATCACACACACCTTGCTGGTAATCGCGTTAATGGAAAGTAAGCGATCAATCACTGTGGGGCCCAAGATCGCCCGCAGCAGCACGAACAATATCAGAATCATGAGACCTACCAACAGCCAACCCACTCTCTAACCGCCTCCTTTGCCATGACTCCACATTGCTGATTTCACGGATGATTTGCCAATCAAACAGCCCTGCTGCAGCTTCCGCTGTCAGCGCGTGCACGATAAACTGGCCTGTTTCGGGATCAATGTCTACAACCACTGTACCCGGCGTAATGGTAATACAAGTCGATAAAAGCACTCTGCCCCAATTGCTCTCTATAGGTGGCCTAATGACCACAAAAACCGGTCCCACCGGCGGACTATCAAATAACAGGGTTTTAGCCACAGCTATATTGGAGCCGAAGATATATTTCACTAAAGTAGCTAATAGGTGCCCGAGCAGAAACACTTCCTGCCAAATTGGCCATTTGGGCATCCGCTCAAGTAAATTCCGCCAAAACCAAACAGTAATTCCGGCAAATACAACACCTGCAGCCAAATGCTGTAAATCCACGGTTTCAGAAACTATCAACCAAAAACCTAAAAGCAGAATCAATAGAATCAACTGCTGCCGTTTCACGTCTAACCCTCCCTCCCCCTATCCCATCTCTTGTCAAAACGAGATCTGTGTTTGTATGTTCTTGTACAGCTTAATCCTACACATTTACCTGACTGATGTGGCGCAAAGGACCTTTCAGCCCTTTGAATACTCGGCTGCGGCCTAATCTTTTTACTACATTCATACGGGTAAACATGCGCAGAGTTTTCCGATTCAAGCCGGCGATGTAAACGGTTGTTCCTTGCTTCTGCATGCGCTGAACTAAGTCCGTTAAAGCCAACACAGCTGTTTCATCAGCAGTTGGCACCCGGGAGAAATCCAACACTACAATATCTTTTTCGGTTAATTCCCCTAATTGTGTGCGCAGGCCTTCCATTCCGACGAAAAACAGCGGCCCCTCAAGGGCTATCACCTGTACATTGTCGGGGTATTCCGAAACCAGTTTTGATTTAAGGTCAACCGTCTTTTTGCTTTTACTTGTCGATGCACTCATATCGCTTAGTTGCGTGGATACAGCCAGCTCCACAAGCACAGCAATCCCTGCTAAGACTACACCGACAATAACTGCAACACTTAGATCCTTCACAACAGTCAAAACGGTAGTGACAGTCATTATAATCCCATATGTCCAGCGGGCTCGAGGCACCAGTTTGAGGCTTTTCCAGTCGGCTGTGCGTACAGAGGCAACCATTAAAATCCCAGCCAGTGTCGCTAGGGGTATGCGCTTTGCTACAGGGCCTAAGAAAACAATAATGAGCAGCAGGAAAACGGCATGCAAAATACCGGAAACTCGCGTTCGACCGCCACTGTGGACATTAACGCCGGATCGGGCCACAGCGCCGGAAACAGGTACACCTCCGAGGATGGAGGAAATCATGTTGCCAAGACCTTGCCCGATAAGTTCACGATTGCTGCTGCTTTTCACACCCAACATACCGTCAGTTACCTCAGCAGATAGAAGAGCAGAAATGCTTCCCAAAAGGAAAATAGTGAAAGCAGGCATAAGTAAAGGCCCAATATGTTCAAAAGGCATGATGCCGATAGTTAATTTGGGCACAGTAAAAGGAATATCTCCAACGATGTGGGGGGAATTCAGCAAAAGTTCATTCACTAAAAGACCTGCGGCCAAACCGAAAAGAGACTCCGGCATGCCTTTGCAAAACCGCAGGGCGAGGACAATTACAATCACTGTGATAGCCGTGATGAGGGGTTCATTAAAGGCGTCTCCCACAGCCGTTAGGAAAAATAATATAGAAACTCCGTTTGTAAAACCGGCGATTACCGGTTGGGGCAAATATTTAACGAATTTCCCCAAACGGAGAAGACCAAACACAATCTGCATCAAACCGGCCAAAGCACCGGCTAGAAACATGCCGCTGACACCGTACTTTGCTACAACAGCAACCAACACAGCCGTCATGGCACCGGTAGGACCGGTAATCTGGACTCCGCAGCCTCCGAACACACCTGCAGCCAAACCACCAAACACCGACGCATACAACCCGGCCACAGCACCGGCACCACTGGCAATGCCAAAGGCTAAAGCCAGCGGTAAAGCTACAACCGCTGCAGTTAGACCTCCAGTTATGTCTCCACGGTAACGCACCCAAAGGGAACCCAAATCATCATTCCGCCTTCTAAACTAATGGTAAAAATTGACAACAAAAAACGCAGGTGAAGTCCAAATTAAACAATTTCACGCTTGGACTACTCCTACGAGGTTAGCTGACGGGTTCGGGCATCCAAGCCGCCCTACCTGATGGTGTTCAGGATTCACCCCGATACATTGGGGTCCCCCGTTTCCCTATGGAATTCGGAGATCATCGAGTTTTTTAGCTGAAAACAGCCATACTATAAAGATATCACAAAAACCGGCTAAGTCAAGCGGCCCAGGTAGGGG
>JAAYQZ010000103.1 GCA_012519025.1 Bacillota bacterium | reverse complement strand
TCGCTCAGCTCTTGCCTTGTCATATTAATATCAAATCCAGCCCTATGTGTGATTTCGTTGGCAGTCAAAGGGCCGATTCCTCCGATGTTGTTTAACAAAAGTCTAGCCAGGCGTGCTTTAGGTGAGGCAGGGGCTAAACGGTGTAAAAAACTTTGCCAGGATATATCCCACAAAAATACCTTGTCTTGACTTGGAGGTGCGACATAATCCAATCGGGGCAGGATCTCGCGATGGCGATTAATACGACTGTCAACTCGCACTAAGGCATCAATTATTACCCCAAGTTCATTCAGCAAAATAATATTGCTGTGTCGCCCCATTGCCTCTATGATCAAGGTATAACTGGTGACAGCACCGCCTTCTCCGACATTCTCGATCTGTATCTTTAATATTCGCTCCAAGGCAGGTTGCTCAACAGCAGTGATTCTGCCTTTTTCCAAATACTTCCGCAACAGCATGCAAAATGCCGGCGGTTGTGGGGGATTTTGCGGCAGCACTGCAGCCAAGTGTACCCTAGCGTTTTGCACATCACTAGACAAAAGCACAGGCAAATTTTCCCCCGGTTGGCGACAGTGCAGGATGATGTCGCGTCCGGCAGGTTGGTATACCTTAACAATACGGGAATTAAGTAAACACTGCAGTTCAACTGTTACTGCATGCATGGCAATTCCGTCCAGTGCCATATTAGTCACGTCCTTAGAAAACCTTCAAATTTTCCCTTCCAAGTATACCATAAAGGTTAAAGGAAGTCCGAGTCTGGTGCCGAATTACTAAGACAGCAAAGGTAAATTCAAAAATCCCAAGGACGCAGAGTTTAGAGGTGTATCGATTGCGCAGACAAATATTGATATTTTTGGCGGGACTCGTGATTGCAGCTGTACTTCTCAATCCCATTGCTGTGGCAGAAAATGAGTCCGCTGAGGTACATTTTGTTAACGGTCTGGTATATTATGCTTTAGGCTTTACTGATATGGCTGCCCGCGAATTGAAGCGGGCCACTGAGCTTGCACCGGAGGATATTGAAGCTAGGATTGCCTTGGGTGCAGCATATCAAGGTAAAGATGATTTTGATAATGCTATTACGACTTACCAAGGAATCCTTGATCTGGACGATAGTCTTACCTATGTTCACTGCCTGTTGGGTGATGCCTACAGGGCCAAGGATAATGCTGATAAAGCCCGTTTCCATTACCTAAAAGCAAAAGATGATGATGAGTTGATTGTTGGACCGGCCTATGGCCTTGGCACTTTGGCAGAAGCAGCCGGGGATACAGAACTTGCCATGAAGTATTATCAAGAAGCCTTGGCTGCAAGCCCTGATCATGTGGGAGCCGCCTTGCAGCTGGTGGGGATTCTCGGTGGGCAGGGTAATGTGGAGGAAGGTCTTGACGTGCTGATTGATGCTAACAGATATAATCCAAGGGAACCTGAGCTTCACTACATGTGGGGCCTTTTACACATACAGGAAGCCAATTATGCTGATGCCCTGCATGAGTTCGAGCGTGTGCTGCAGCTGGATGAAGATCACAAAGGCGCCCAACTGGAGCTGCGCAGGGTTAAAGATTTGTTAGAGGATGATGACGAACCATCCAACAGTTTGTAACACAGCTGTTAGGTTGCCTATCGCAAGAGGCCCCATCGAGGGCCTTTTTTGTTTTGATGGCAGATGGTTTCCTTTGACAGAACCAAGCATGTTTCTTGCGTAAATCGAATATTGATTACGTATAGGGTGCTTACTTGTCCCAGACGTTGAGATGGCGTCACAGTTGTGGGGAGGCTATCGTTAAATGGTTCCAATGGCCCATTATCGTCAATCAGCTGCTGCTGTGCTCCAAGCATTTCATGTAGATGCGGGAAAAGGGCTCTCTTTATCAGAAGTTGCATACAGACAAGATCAATATGGACCAAACCGGCTGGCAGAGCCCGCTCGCCCTTCGCTGTTGATCAAATTCCTCAGTCAATTTCAGGATTTTATGGTTTTGGTTTTGATTGGAGCGATATTGATATCCGCCTTTTTAGGGGAAATGATAGATGCCGCAGTCATAATGGCCATCGTGTTTTGCAACGCCCTTTTGGGGTTTATTCAAGAGTACAAAGCCGGTCGTTCGTTAGAGGCATTACAGGACCTGGCTGCGCCTACGTGCGTTGTTTTGCGCGAAGGGCGAGAAACTGTAATAGAGACAATTGACCTAGTTCCCGGGGATATTGTGATGCTCCAAGGGGGACAGCGAATTCCCGCTGATGGCAGGCTTATTGACACAAACTTATTAGCCGTTGAGGAAGCAGCGCTGACAGGCGAATCACATCCCATAAGCAAATTGGCCGAGTACACTGCTTCATGTGACTTACCTTTGGGAGATCGCAAAAATAGCGTTTTTATGGGAACAGCAGTAATGCGTGGCAACGGCCGTTTCGTGGTGACAGATACCGGCATGAATACGGAGATAGGCAAGATTGCAGGGATGATTCAGGCGGTTTCACTGGAAACAACACCTCTTCAAGATCGATTAGCACAGCTCGGCCAATGGCTTGTGGCAAGCTGCTTAGTTGTGGTCTTAGTCGTATTTGCCACCGGAGTATTGAGGGGTTTTCCCGTCTACCGCATGTTTTTGACTGGGGTGAGCCTGGCTGTGGCCGCAATTCCCGAAGGCTTGCCGGCAGTGGTGACAATAGCCTTGGCCATAGGAGTACAGCGCATGAGCCGCCGCAAAGCCATTGTTAGGCATCTGCCGGCTGTTGAAACCTTAGGCTGTGCAACAGTAATCTGTTCAGATAAAACTGGAACTTTAACCCAAAACGTTATGACAATGCGGCAAATATATATGGCGAAAGGCAGTTTTGACATAAGCGGTTCCGGATACAGCTCATCGGGAGAGATTCGGGCCGTGCCGGCAGCCGCGGGCGCAGGTCTGATGCAGTATTCCAAGGTTGGGCGCAGCGAGTTTTTATCAGGGAATTCTGATCTTGAAAGGCTGCTTTTAGCAGGTGTCTTGTGCAACAATGCCCGAATTTATCCAGTGCAGGGCAGTGAAAGAGGCTTCAGGGGTATTTTGCGAAAGTTCCGAAGACCTAATACTGAAACCTCCGACTCCAATGAACAGTTAAGTCTGGTTGGCGATCCCACCGAAGGTGCTCTTTTGGTGGCAGCTGCCAAAGCGGGAATTTATCGGGAAGAGGTCGAGCAGGATTTCACTGTTGTAGGTGAACTGCCCTTTGACTCCAGGCGCAAGCGCATGACTGTACTGACAGAATCAAAGACACACGGTGCCATGGCATGGATCAAGGGGGCACCTGATGTTATATTAGGTCTTTGCACCCATCAGCTCATTGAAGGAGAGGCAGTGCCTTTGACCATTCGGGACAAACAAGAAATTCAAAGCTGCTATGAAAAGATGTCCAGCGCGGCCTTACGGGTCTTGGCTTTAGCACAAAGAAGATATCAGATTCCCATCACAGGCAACCGGCACAGCCTGCAGGAAGCTGATGTTGAGCGCAGGCTCACCTTCCTGGGGTTGGTGGGAATTATCGATCCTGCAAGGCCTGAGGCAGTTCGAGCCATCGGTTTGGCCAGAAGAGCCGGTATTCGCACTATTATGGTGACAGGCGACCACGCCAATACTGCTCAAGCTATTGCAAGAGAACTTGGTCTCTCCTCGCCCACAGGCAAAGTGCTCACCGGTAAAGATTTAGATCAAATGAGCGATGGCGAACTGGCCCATGCCGTCACCCAAGTGAATGTATTTGCTAGGGTGCAGCCAGAACACAAAGTTCGTATTGTTGCAGCTTTGCAGAACAATGGCGAGATAGTAGGGATGACCGGAGATGGCGTAAACGATGGGCCAGCAGTCCGAGAAGCTGATATTGGTATAGCTATGGGCCTTACCGGTACAGATGTCACCAAAGAAGCATCAGATATAATTTTAGCAGATGATAACTTTGCAACCATAGTCGCTGCCATTGAAGAAGGTCGAGTGATATATGATAATATACGCAAATTTATCCGCTATCTGTTGGGTTGTAATGTAGGAGAAGTCCTGACGATGTTTTTGGCCACGCTCATCGGATTGCCTTTGCCACTGCTGCCAATTCAAATCTTGTGGATGAATCTGGTTACAGACGGTCTGCCTGCCATAGCATTAAGTGTTGATCCCGGTGATCCAGATATAATGAACAGGCCGCCCCGGCCGGCAAAAGAGGGAATTTTTGCTCGGGGGCTGCACGCAAGAATTACCGCGCAGGGCACATTAATCGGCACCTGCACACTCTTGGTTTTTGTCTTAGAGCTGGTTTGGGGCTCCAGCTCCATTGATGCGGCCAGGACGATGGCCTTTACCACTTTGGTCTTTTCACAGCTCTTTTTCGTTTTTCAATGTCGTTCAGAAGAACACCGTGTGTGGGAAATCAGTATTTTTGAAAACCTATGGTTGGTAGGGGCGGTGTGTTTATCTATTGCAGCGCACCTGGGGATAGTCTACCTTCCTGCAGCTCAACCCATTTTCAAGACTGTGGCACTTTCCCCGGGACAGTGGGCAGTTATAATGTTCTTTTCCGGCTGGTGTGCAGTGTTTGTTGACGTGGTAGTGCATGTATTCAATCGGGCCAAAAAGCGGTTAGCTTGGCTGAGGGTTTAAATTCGTGACAAGGGGCAGGAAGACATGAGCTTCAGCTAGAAAGTAAAGATCCCGGCGGCTCCTCCCAGAAGATATTTGCATTTTAACGCAGTCAATTATGAAATGAGGGAAATATATGGGTCTAACCAGCATGACGGGTTATGGACAAGGCCAAGCCGGTGATGAGCTTTTGGTGCGCATTGAAGCGCGTTCTGTTAATCATCGATATACAGACTTTGCCATCAGGTTGCCGCGGGAATATGCCTTTTTGGAGGAAACGATCCGCGACGTTTTGGGAGAGTATGTGCAAAGAGGCAGAGTGGAAGTTTTGATATCGATAGAGGATTTTAGGGAAGACCCTAGAACGGTGAAGATAGATTGGGGACTGCTCCATGGCTATAACGAA
Source organism: Bacillota bacterium (assembly GCA_012519025.1). GTDB lineage: Bacteria > Bacillota > Limnochordia > DTU087 > DTU087 > JAAZMF01. Next base: position 8,579 of record JAAYQZ010000103.1, on the reverse strand, counting down.
GCCATCTCCAGCATATCCGAACAATTGAATGTAGAACCAACTAACCGCGGCGACTATTTGCTGTCATTGCCCGGAGTGCTCCAGCCTGTAGCTGTAGATGACAAGGAACAAGCGCTGCTGGAAAGACTGGTGCGGGATGCCTCCAAAGCTGCCGCTGAAGCCCTTGTCACAATGCGCAAGGCTGAGGGGCAAAGAATTGCAGTGGTCTTAAACAGCTACCTCGATGATTTGTCGGACAGCCTGGGAGAAATCACTCTTTTGGCTGGGGAAGTCCCCATAGAACAGCAGGAGCGGCTGAATAAACGGGTCCAGGAACTAGCCGGCGACCTACAGCCTGATCCACATCGCTTGACAACAGAGATAGCTATTTTAGCCGATCGTTCCAATATCGACGAAGAGCTGGTGCGCTTAAAAAGCCATATAAGTGAATTTCGCACAGCGCTTCAACAGACTGGGGCAGTTGGCAGAAAGCTGGATTTCCTCCTCCAAGAAATGAACCGTGAGGTAAATACTATCGGTTCAAAGACTACTCATCTTGTGATCTCAAAGTGGGTTGTAGAGGCGAAAAGCGCGATTGAAAAACTGCGGGAGCAAATCCAAAATGTGGAATGATCTTAAATTAACTTGCAAACGAGGGGGTGACAATTTGCCATTACCGAAACTTACACCCGATGAAAAGATGCAGGCGTTGGCTAAAGCGCAGGAAATGCGCAGTCTGCGGGCGGACATTCGTTTAAAGCTAAAATCCGGTGAGATGACCTTAAAGCAAGTGCTCGATGAAGCCGATGATGAGGTAGTGGGCCGTATGCGGGTGTCATATCTCTTGCAATCATTGCCCCAAGTTGGTAAAGTAACTAGTAGACGAATCATGGATGAAATCGGAATCCATGAAAATCGCAGGGTGCGGGGCCTTGGCAAACGCCAAATTGAAGCTTTACTCACGAAATTTCAGTAAGCCGCGCCAATTAGGGGGCTGCTACGTTGACTATCAAACTTGCAAATATAGGATTTGGTAATATTGTGGCCGCGAATCGGATCATTGCCATTATCAGTCCTGAGTCGGCACCAATAAAACGCATCATACAAGAGGCACGGGAAAAGGGTATGCTTGTTGATGCTACATATGGGCGGCGCACTCGGGCAGTCATTATCACAGATAGCGATCATGTGATTTTATCGGCCGTACAGCCTGAGACTGTGGCCCATAGGCTGTCCGGCAAGGGAGCTGCCGCGGAAACGAATGATTAAGCACGTTAATTGGTGGAGGGCTTGCGGTGCAAAAACGAGGATTTTTACTGATTTTATCCGGACCTTCTGGAGCCGGCAAAAATACCGTACTTGATGCGACACGGGAAATGTGTCCGGAGCTGCGATACTCTGTTTCGGCCACAACCCGCCCACCCCGCCCCACGGAGCAAGATGGTGTAGATTACCATTTCTTAACAGAAGAAGAATTCAAGCGACGGACGGAGGCAGGAGAATTTCTGGAGTGGGCGGAATTTTGCGACCATCTGTACGGCACTCCGCTGGGCTTTATTGATGATTGTTTAGAGCAGGGGCACGTAATAGTGATGGATATTGATATTGCCGGAGCGCGTCAAGTCCAAAAAACAATGCCGGAAGCCATCTTTGTGTTTCTTTTACCACCCAGTATGTCTGAGTTGGAAAATCGCCTTAGGGCTCGTTCCACAGAAACCGATGAAGCCATTAAGCACCGGTTGAACAGAGCGTTGGAGGAGCTTAAGGCCGGCATCAATTATGATTATGTCATTGAAAACGATATTGTGCAGGAAAGTGCCAATAAGCTTCGTTCAATTATCATTGCTGAGCGATGTCGGGTTCGACGCAGTGAATATTTTGAGCAATTAAAGGACATAGTGGGGAAACGGGGAGGAAGATGACAAATGATGAACCAACCACCAATTGAAAATTTGCTTGAGAAGGTTGAAAGCAGATATGTCTTGGTAGTTACCACTGCCAAGCGAGCTCGCCAGCTTTTGGAAGGTTCCCCCCGATTCGTCGAGGCCGATACTGCCAAACCGGTAACTATCGCCCTTTGGGAGATCGGGGAAGGTAAAGTGGTGCCTCAAAGGGCCGACAAAAATGAGTAGCACGCCAAGCCCCGGCCGCCAGGCTCGGGGTTTTTTTAACTACTTCTATGATCTGTTGCTCCGGCACAAAGAAGCAGGGAGACGATTCAACTATGCCGGCTAAAAAAATTTATGGTGAAATTGTGGTCGATTTGCAGAACAGAGCCGTGGATCGGCTTTTTCATTATTTTGTGCCACCGCATTTGGTTCCCATTTTGGAAGAGGGGCATCGAGTGGTGGTCCCATTTGGTTCTATGATGGTCACAGGTTATGTCGTTCGTTTGGTTGATTCAACCCCTATTCAAGAGACCAAGCCAATTAAGTATATACTCGATGAGGAACCGTTGTTGACAAAGGAGATGCTGGAACTTACCCAATGGCTTGCTAAAAGCACCTACAGCCGTCTAATTGATGCCGTGCGGTGCGTTTTACCGCCCGGGATTCACATTAAAGAAGAAAGACACATAGCCCTCCAAGTTGCAGTTGATGAGGGGGCCCGTCTTTGCCAAGAGCTCAAACAGCGGGCTCCAAAACAGAAGGCAATTTTAAAGTACTTAATCGAGGTGGGGGGCAAAGCGGCGTGTGAGCATGTTTTGGCAGCCACCAATGCTGGAATTGGCAGCCTCAATGCCCTAGTAGATAAGGGCCTTTGCCGCATAGTGCATCATTGGACTGATCCTGGTGCAAAGCCTAAAAAAATCCAGGTCTATGGGCTGAATATTTCTGCTGATGAAGCAGTTGATTGGCTTAAAGCACATAAGCATCGGGCTCCAAAACAAGCTGAAGTGTTGGAAGTTATTTTGGATGATGATGGAAAATCAAAGCATTTAACAGCCGCCTTTTTGGCCAAGACAGCAGACACTTCACCCAGCACCGTATATGCTTTAGTAGACAAAGGCCTGTTGCATCGGCGGGAAATTGAAGTGCTGCGCAACCCGTACTCGGATCCTATTTTACGTAAATCACCCCTCATACCCAATCATTTCCAAAAGGTGGCTTTACAGCAGGTCGATTCTGTACTGCAAACCGGTGAACACAGAGTGTTTTTGCTGCGAGGTGTGACCGGCAGCGGTAAGACGGAAGTCTATCTTCAGGCTATCAGCCGCGTGCTTAAACTGGGCAAACAAGCAGTTGTCTTGGTGCCGGAGATATCGCTTACCCCCCAGACTGTCAAGCGGTTTAAGGATCGGTTCGGTGATAGGGTTGCAATACTGCACTCTCGCCTCAGTGTAGGTGAACGGTTTGATGAATGGCGCCGCATTCGCGGGGGTGAAGCCGATATTGTAGTGGGAGCCCGGTCGGCTGTATTTGCTCCTATGACCAATTTAGGATTGATAGTGGTGGATGAAGAACATGATGAAAGTTATAAACAGGAGGAAATGCCCTGCTATCATGCTCGTGATGTGGCAATCTGGCGGGCTGAAGCACACAGTGCTCCGGTCATACTCGGCAGTGCAACACCGGCGCTGGAATCAACATATTTAGCCGCTGAAGGTAAATACCAGCTTCTAGTCTTGCCCCAAAGGGTAATGAAGCGGCGTTTGCCAAGCGTAAACATAGTTGATATGCGGGAAGAGCTGAAAAAAGGCAACCGCACCATTTTGAGTGAATCTTTAAGGACAGCCATAGAAAAGCGAGTGCGGTTGGGTCAGCAGATGATGATTTTGCTGAATCGACGTGGTTATGCTACCAGTGTACTTTGCCGCGGGTGTGGTTATGTTATGCAGTGCGACAACTGCAGGGTTTCCTTAACATACCACGAACTTGGCAACAGTGTTCGATGCCATTACTGTGGTCTGGTAAAACCACTGCCGGCACAGTGCCCTCAGTGCCGCAGTCGCTACCTGCATCGATTTGGTGTTGGCACACAGAGAGTAGAGGCGGTGCTGAGGCAAGAATTTCCCCGGTCTAGACTACTGCGAATGGATTATGACACAACCCGGCGCAAGGGAGCACATGCAGATATCTTAAACCGTTTCCGGCGGGGCCAAGCCGACATTTTACTCGGTACTCAAATGATTGCTAAGGGCCATGACTTTCCCGGTGTTACACTGGTGGGAATTATAACGGCGGATACCGCCTTGAATATACCGGATTTCCGTGCCGGAGAGCGGACCTTTCAACTTCTGACCCAAGTGGGAGGAAGGGCGGGCAGAGGTGACCAAAAGGGTGAAGTCATCATCCAAACGTATACACCGGAGCACTATAGTATCCAGGCAGCCGCCGGACAAGATTACATCTCATTCTACAAAGAGGAACTTGAGTTTCGACGAGAACTAAGCTACCCTCCCTTCAATTTCTTGGTTCGTCTGCTGGTGGCCGGTGCCGATGAAGATGAAGTCATTGGGAAAGCACAAGAAGTTGCAGGTGAACTTAAATCGAGAATGAACATATTGGAAAAAACCGATCAACCCGTTCTGCTTGGCCCTACACCTGCACCATTATCTTTGGTAAGGAATAAATTCCGGTGGCATGTTCTTCTAAGGGGCAGGGAAGAGTTGGTGCGCAGCATTTTGGATGGTTGGGTAGAAACACTCCCCAAAAGTACTGAGTTAAGTGTCCATGTTGACGTTGCTCCCTTGTCTTTGTTATGATTACACTGATCAACATCAATCGGCAGCAAGCTCGCCAATGGGAGCGGGGGTGGATAGATGGCAGTGTTGGAAATAATCGAAAACGGGGCTGCGGTACTCAGAGAAAAGGCCCAGCCTGTGCCCCAAATAACCAAAAGGATCAGACGACTAGTTAAAGACATGCTTGAAACTATGGAGGCGGCAGAAGGTGTTGGGTTGGCTGCACCCCAAGTCGGTGTGAGCCAAAGGATTATAGTGCTTGATGTGGGTGATGGTCCCATCGTATTGATTAATCCTAAAATCTCAGAAGCCTCTGGCAGTGATATTGATGTAGAGGGCTGCTTGAGTGTACCCAATGTTTGGGGTTATGTTGAACGGGCCGCTCAGGTGGTTGTGACCGGTCTTGATGAGGACGGGAAATCGGTTAGGATTCAAGGAGAGGAACTTTTGGCCAGAGCTTTACAACATGAAATTGATCACCTAGATGGTGTGCTCTTTATAGATAAGATGTTGGAAATTTTGCCTGAAGATGGGTCTTGCGAAAATGGGGAACCAAATGAATTTGACAATGAAGTGGGTCCCCAGAATGCAGATAATAACGGCTGATGGCTATAGATGGGTGGAGGCGATAGTGTGCGGCTAGTATTTATGGGCACCCCGGATTTCGCGGTGCCGAGCTTTAAGGCCCTGGTTGATGGAGGTTGGGATGTGGTGGCTGTTGTCACTCAGCCGGATCGCCGTCGCGGCCGCGGTCAGAAAGTCAGTTATTCCCCAGTAAAAGAGTTTGCATTAGAACACAGTATACCCGTACTGCAGCCAGCGCGGGTGTCAAATAATGACTTTATTCAAGAGCTCAAAGAGATTAACCCCGATGCGATCATTGTGGTGGCTTTTGGCCAGATCATTCCACCGGAGATTGTGCACATGCCTCCACATGGGTGCATTAATGTGCATGCCTCGCTGCTTCCGAAATATCGGGGGGCGGCACCCATTCACCACGCGATAATCGATGGATGTCGCGAAACCGGTATAACTACCATGCTTATTGATGAAGGCTGTGATACCGGCGGTATATTGCTTAAAGAGGCTGTTCCAATTTTAGAAAGTGACACCGCGGGCAGCTTGGAAAAGAGATTGGCCCCTATAGGTGCAAAGGTCCTATTAGAGACATTAGACAAGTTGACACAAGGCGAGTTGGAGCCGGTCGCCCAAGATGACGCCGCGGCATCTTACGCACATAAACTTAAAAGGGATATCGGCAAGATTGACTGGTCTTGTCGGGGACAAGCTGTGGTGAATCTGGTGAGGGGTGTTTCGCCTTGGCCCGGTGCTTATACCTTCCATAGGGGGCAGATGTTGAAGGTGTGGGAGGCAAGTGCACAAGATCAATCAGCACCAGAAGCATCCGGCACTATCACGGATATTACGGATGATGGTCTTTGCGTGGCAGCAGACGATCGGTTGATATGTTTGCACGTGGTTCAGCCGCCCAATCGACCCCGTATTTCAGGTCGGGATTATGCCAATGGTTATCATGTAGAGGTTGGGGAGGTTTTAGGGGGCGAACCCAATGAAAGCTAACAGTCGAAAAAGGCTGTTTTTAAGTCTTGTTCTTGTTGGTTTGGTACTGACGGCAGTTGCAATGGCTTTTTCATGGTATTTGATTCGCAGCGATGCACCTGTAGGCCGCTGGGTTGGCATCACTTTAGTGGTTTTTGGTGTCGGGTTTTTGGTTTATGCTTTGGCAGGTCTTGCCAGTTTGACGATTTCGTTGTTGACCGGCCACAATATTGCTTTCTTAAGTAAAGCCAGAGAACAGGTTGCTTTTGCTTTTTTACCGGTGGCTTTGCGGGTGGGAGGTTGGTTGGGGCTGGATAAAGATAAAATCAGGGCATCATTTATCGAAGTCAACAATCAGCTTGTTAACCAAAGACAAGTGCATACTACACCTGATCAGCTGTTGATTTTAGCACCGGTTTGTTTGCAGGAAGCAAGTTGTGTAAGAAAAGTCACCCATGATATTGAAAACTGTCGCCAATGTGGACGGTGCCCAGTTGGGGATCTTTTAAGAATATCCAAACATTACGGAGTACACCTCGCCTTGGCTACAGGCGGCACCAAAGCACGGCAGCTATTAAAAGAACTGCGCCCCCAAGTTGTAATTGCGATTGCTTGTGAACGGGATTTGGTCAGCGGTCTGCAAGACGCAAGATCAATAGTTGTAAAGGGCATTGCCAATCAAAGGCCGAATGGCCCTTGCTTTAATACATTAGTTGATATTGAGGAAGTAGAAAATACACTGCAGGATTTCCTTACTCCTGAACATATCTAGACAATTTCCGGCATAATGAGTTATAGTATTGTATAGGGACTAACCCAGATGCTCCCTCTTTACTATCCGCGTGAAGGAGGTATGTTTGATGTTTTTCTACGATCCGACGTATATTTTGCTGGTTCCTGCATTAATTTTCGCTTTCTTTGCTCAAGCCAGAGTTCAGTCCACCTTTAGACGTTTCCTTGAAGAGCGATCACAAGCCGGGATGACGGGCGCTCAAGTTGCTAGAAGACTGCTTGATGCGCAAGGTTTGCACGATGTGCCCGTGGAGTCGGTCGGTGGCCATTTATCTGATCATTATGACCCCCGCACAAGAACAGTGCGTTTGTCTCCGCAAGTCTATCGAAGTACGTCCATTGCGGCCGTAGGAGTTGCTGCCCATGAAACTGGGCATGCCGTACAGCATGCGCAAAACTATATTCCTTTAGGAATCCGGAGCAATTTGTTTCCTGTGGCAAATTTCGGTTCCCATATGGCATTCCCGCTATTTTTCATTGGGCTGCTCATGTCGTCCAATGTCTTAATGAATGTAGGTATTTGGCTTTTCACTGCGGCGTTGGCCTTTCAGTTGGTCACTTTGCCGGTCGAACTCAATGCCAGCCGACGGGCAATGGGGATGCTTCAGCAAGGGGGCTATGTGACCAGCACCGAAGCGCCTAAAGCTAAGCAAGTGCTCAATGCCGCCGCACTAACTTACGTAGCAGCGGTGGCTATGGCAGCTGCCCAACTGATGCGCTTGTTGGTTCTGCGAGGCAGCCGTCGAGATTAATGAGTTGATTGCAGGACCCAGATAAAATCTGGGTCTTTTTAGGAGGCGGCTGCGTGGGGAACATAAAACCCAAAAGAGCAAAAGGACCTAGATACTCTGCGCTTCAAGTACTTTGCGCCGTGGAAACAAAAGGTGCTTATGCGCAAATAGCCCTTGACAAACGGCTGCAAGCGGACGGGCTTGAACGACGTGAGCGCGGCTTGGCCACAGAGCTGGTGTATGGGACCTTGCGGCGTCAGCTCACACTGGACTGGATTTTGGGCCGATTTGTCCGCCGCCCGCTTCATAAACTACCTGCCGCCGTACGCAACAACTTGCGTATGGCTCTTTATCAAATAGTTTTTTTGGATAGAATTCCCCACGCGGCTGCCTGCAATGAAGCGACAGAATTGGCCAAAAAAGTAGGACACAAGGGAACGGCAAGTTTTGTAAATGGAGTACTAAGAGCAATTTTAAGAAACCCCGATAAAGCTGACTTCGCAAAGGCGGCGTCAAATATGGGTACTGAGAAGGCTTTAAGTCTGCTTCATTCTCACCCCCGGTGGCTGGTGGACATATGGAGTAGGGAACTTGGCACTGATGAAACAGCGTGTCTTTGTGAGGCCAACAACCGCACCCCTGCGACGTTTTTCCGGACAAACACGCTTAAAATCTCACAAGAAGAACTGCTTCATCAGCTGACAAAGTCCGGTGTGGAGGCCGAGGCCGGTCAATACGCGCCAGAGGCCATTAAAGTGCAGACTGCGTCACAGGTGACCCAACTTGATTCTTATAAGGGCGGTCATTTTACGGTTCAAGATGAAGCCGCGATG
>JAAYQZ010000010.1 GCA_012519025.1 Bacillota bacterium | reverse complement strand
ATATCAAAGAGCTGTATGGGTGGTACAATGAGGCCATCACTACTCCTGATGAGGGGCGGAGTATCGAGCTGTTCCAAAAGATCCTGCAGGAGCAGGCAGATAATGTTTGGTCCATCGGTACGATTGCCGAAGGGCCTTTCCCCTTGGTAGTCAGGGCGAATATGCGCAATGTGCCTGTAGGAGGATATTGGTCTTGGGATAATGTGTGGATCAGTTCCTGCAACCCGGAGCAGTTTTTCTTTGATGAGTAGGTTGTTGTTTGGCTTCTTGTTGAGGTGAGAGGATTTCAAAGGACGAGAAGGCAGGGCCAAGGTGCCCTGCCTTACTGCAATATATCTTGACTCACGGTGTGATCCAAAAATGCGCCAATATCATCCCAGCCATACCCAATCACAGCATACGGGCGCCGGAAATAAAACCGATTATCTCACCCCTAATACAGGCTGTGAAAATGAAGCTGTGTTCAGTCTGTGTCTGGGAAGCAAGCAGCCTACCCCACATTTCCTCCCGCTTGTCATAGGAAAGCGGGTCTAGGTAATCGCTGGCGATCAATCCTTTATAGGCTGATCTCCATGAATCAACATGTACTTTGGCAATAGCTTTTGCATCCTCAGGCTGTGCTCTGCGGATTTCCATAGGCTTCTCCTCCAAAGCCTTTCCATTTAGGAAGGCATTTAGAACGTGATGATTTCGTTAAAACTGTTGATGGCAAAGTCATCCGTCATACCGGATATGTAGTCGATGATCACCCTTTTATATTGGTGTTGATCGGTAATGTCGTAGATACCGTCTTCTTGGGCTGCGCTTGAATACTTTTCCAGCCAATCTCCGAAAAACTGGGATGTGAGGGGGTATCTGTGCAGTCCCCTAACATTCCTTAAGGTGTCATCCCCATCCCACATGATGAGGAGCCTATCGAAAATTAACTGAAGGACACCCTTGGCATGCTTCTCAAATGTCTTTAATCTGGGGTGGTCGTAAATATAAGTTTCACTAAACGTTCTAAGCACGTGCATGAGTTCCAGAGATTCCGGAGAGAAAGTCAAGCCTAAATCGGGATTACTCTCTTTACACAAATCAATCATGAATTTATGCATAAGGAACGTGTTGGTAACATCCTGCACCTGGATATGTTCACCTAAAGCATCTTTAACGAGGTGTACCAGTTTCTTGTAAAGGTCCCCATCTATAATACCAAGCTCGGCAGCGTCTTCTATATCTCTGCCGAAAAAGGATATTTTATCGGCGATCTTCACTACACAACCCTCCCAAGTATAAGGTTCATATTGGGCAGGTTTTATCATACTTTCAAGTTCAATATATTCTTCGCGGGGGAAAACTGCATGGGTATCTACTTCCCCGCAATGACAGATGATCCCATCGCGCACTGCGTATGTGAGGTTGAGACCATATTTTTTGCCGTCAGGCCCTGGCAGAGTTTCGATCCTATCTACAAACCAAAGACTGTTTCTTTCATGCCAAAATTTATCATGGCTGAACTCATTCATCAGATCTGCTAGTATCGTTTCTCCATGATGACCGAAAGGAGCATGCCCTAAGTCATGTCCTATGGCTATTGCCATAGCTAATTCTGTGTTTAAGCCCAGCTGTTTGCATAACGAATAACTCACGGAGGCAACGTGATTGACATGTTCCATTCTGGTACATACGTGACCATTTCTGGGTGCGAAAAACACCTGGGTTTTCTGCTTCAGGCGTCCATAGGCTTGGCTGTGCAGGATTCTGTTGTAATCTCTAAAGAACTCTGTCCTGATGTCATCGGTCCGGGAGTATAGTTTTCCCCTTCTTGCAGTGAGTTCTGCCCATCTGGGGTTATTTTCTGTTGCTGCAACCTCATAAAACGGTGTGAACCGCATGAGACCACCCTTTCAAGCCCATTTCAACGCTTATCCAAAATATCCAGCGACATTTCTACAACCTCTTCAGCTTCATATGGGGTCATGGTTCCAACTGTGACCAGATCAATATCCCGAATGCTGTTCCATACGAAGGTCAGCCCGACAAATGGAGTAACCCGCCCCGCGGCCATGGGTTTGATGGTCATCACGGGCTTTTTGGCATTTTGAATTAGCTTTGCTACTCCTTCTACTTCCAACTGCATGAGAAATCCCATACAGTTGTAGATTTAGTTATGGTTGTCCGAATAGGTTACAACCTCGGGCATGTGGGCTGACAGCCCCGGGATCATGCCCCTTTTTCGGATCATGGCTGTATATTCATCCAGCCGGCGAATCTCTTCGGTACTTTTATCGAGCAGTTGTTCAACTGATGTGTGGTGCGGCAAACATATTTGGGCTCCGGTGGCAGCAACTTGATCCAAAATCCTTTTGGTTTCGTCTTTATCTCTAACTGTGTCTTTCACATTGAGCATGGGTGTATCTACTTTAATGCATTTAACTCCGGTTTTATCTTCGGCATCTTTTATGGCAGCATTAGCCTGGGGATGCTGTGTGAGCGGCCCCATTATGGTATCTACTCCTGCCTTAAAGAAAACCTCTAAAATATTTGCGATGTTTTTCCGATCATTCAAGCTGGTGATCAGCTTATCTTTTGCGGGGCCCTGATGACTCCAGCCCAAAATCCAGTTGGTCCCTATGATCATGCGCGAAACAGACAGCCCACCTACTTTTGTACGAGGAAACTGCATTATGATGCCTCCTTTGGATCCTTTAAACCCGGCCTTTGCAGTCAATGTTCCAAACCATACTTTTGTATTCTTCTGTACCACTCTGACATTAGGTTGTATTCTCAGTCAACTAAGGTATTCTTTGTCGCTGGAATTAGACCTTGTCATGTGATGGTTGTTTAGACCCACAAATTTGCATAAAAAAAGTCCCACCCTGGTCCGCGTTCTCTCTAAGTGAGTAGAGGCGTGGTGGGCTGTTGGCTTCAGTATCAACGCTTTTGAATCACCTGTCAGAGTTAAGAACATGCTTGAAAGAAGAGCTTCCCTCGGCTTGCGCCTGAAATCCTGTTT
>JAAYQZ010000009.1 GCA_012519025.1 Bacillota bacterium | reverse complement strand
GTAGTCTTTTGTGCTTCAAGGTAAGCATTCTATTCCTTAAGGACGTCTAAAGGCGTGCGAGTGCCGAGTTCCTGCTGGGCAATTTCAGCATCTAGGTTCAATTTTTGGTGTTCTTCGGCTTTTACTGCCAAAGAAAGCCCGTTATAAGCTCTTAAAACTCCATAATAACCCGACTGCACTGCCACAACCAGATTTGCCCGGGCCTCTTTCAAACCGATCTCCGCCATGGCATATGCAGTGTTACCGCGGTTGATCAGAGCCTTCAGCTGATTGTCCGGTCCCAGTTTTTGATACCATGTTATAGACCCCATGGTGGTGTTGATGTTATCGGTGGGTGGTGGGGGTATTACCGGCGGTACCGGGGGCTCGTGCACAAAAGCATCCCTGACTGCTGCGCTCACAACTTCCCTATATGCGCCCATTACCGCGGCATTGTTGGCAGCATTTTCCAACTTATGCTGGGCAGCGATGCTCAGCTGGGGTTTTAAGGCTGCATCCAGCTGCTTTTTGCCCTGGAGAGCTTCTTCGAGATCTAAAGCAGCAGTTTTAAGCATGGGGCTATTTTTGAAAGCTGCTGAAAGCAAACCTGGCAGATCACTTGGCACGGCACTTGCCAGTCGGCTTGCTTTGCCGGGCTCAGCTGCCCATACTTTAGTTTCTTTAACAACCGGTGCGCCCAAAATATGCAGTGACAAAGCCATCAGCATGGCGATAGATACCAGTTTGATGCGTTTTGGGAGCCTGCCGGATTGTCTTAGGCAGTGCCTTTTTGTTACCTTTACATTTCCCAACATTACAAAGCAGCTCCTTATTGTCCGGCCCGCTCACCGGTAAGGGAGCGGCCTACAGCGTGGAAGTATCGGCTTTTTGCCAGATGATAATCATATAAAGCGTTGATAAGTTCGTTTTTGGCGGATAGTACCCCCAGTTGAGCATCTTCCAGGTCATTGGCGGTGATCATATCGGCCTCATAAGATAGCTCTGATAGACGCAGCATTTCTTCGGCTTCTTCTACGCCTTTTTGCAGAACCGGCAGCCTCTCTTCGGCATCTTTGAGACTGGAATGCGCCTGTTTAATCTGCAGGGTGAAACCGCGTTTTGCTTGTTCAAGCTGTTTTTCCAGTTTGGTCAAATTTAGTTTAGCCTGTTCTAAAGTAAGTGCCGGTGTGTAGTCATTATCCGAGATCTCAACGTTCTTTTGGGCAACTTCAACTGCCAAAACCAGCTGCTTGACTTCATCACGATTGGCCAGTGCATAAGCCATGTCAGACTCTAAATCCACTGTTATGGGTTCTGCTTCTAAGGCTATGCCCTGCGGTAAAGTGCTGCCATCAAGATCCACACCGAGTGTTTGGCGAAACTTCATCTCAGCAAGCTCAAGCCCGTGCTCTGCCTGGGAGATACCGGATTGGCTGCTTAGAACACTGCGGCTTGCACGAATTACATCAAGCCGGGTAGCAGTACCGGCGGCAAGTTTCTTTTTGGCCACTTCTTCATGGCGTTTGGCAGATTCTAAACCTTCCCGCGCGATGTCCAAAAGATTTTTGGTTCTGAGGGCATTAAAAAAGTCTGTTCTCACTTCTAAGGCCAATTCATCTTTTGATGTTAGATATCTTTGGCGGGCCACATCAAGTCCGCCTTGGGCCTGCATGAGCATTACAGGTGAGGGCTGCATAATCATGGCCGCCTCCGCCTGTTTGTGCTGAAATTCGGCTTCCTCTACTGCCAATTTGGCCAGCTGCAGCTCAATACTGTTTTCAAAAGCGATTGCTTCTGCTTTTTCCAATGTCACATGTTCGGTATCGCCGGCTGCAAAAGCGGAGAATCCCATAAAAGCCACCGTAAGTACTGCCAATAACCCGACTGTCCACAACTTCCATCTGTTCATTGCCAATCACTCCCATACTGATCATGTTTGGGGGCCCACCCATTTTTGGGGGAGCACCCCTTGAAAAACAGTTTTACTGGACTTCTAAACCGCTGTCAAGCTCCTCTTGTTCTTTACCCCGGCCAAACAGCCCCATGATGCGGCGGCTCGCACCATCTACCAGCGTATAAACAACGGGGATTACCAACAGTGTTAGCAGTGTAGAGGTCATAAGCCCTCCGATTACTGTAAGTGCGATGGGTTTACCGAGTTCACTGCCTTCCCCTCTGGCAATCGCCATGGGAATCATACCGAGAACTGTCGTCAGTGTAGTCATTAAAATAGGCCGCAGTCTGGTTTTACCGGCTTCAATGACGGCAGTAGTTCGATCAACACCTTCAGCCCGCAGTTGATTGATGTAGTCGATTAACACAATGGCATTGTTGACTACGATTCCCGCAAGCATAATGGCTCCTACAAAGGCGATGACATTAAAGGTCGTACCGCCGATTAACAGGCCGAGAATCACCCCGATAACAGCCAAAGGCAGTGTCACCATGATGATTAAAGGTTGAAGTAGGGATTCAAATTGTGATGCTAAGATCATGAAGACCAATAGAATTCCGAGCATCATTGCTTGACCGAGCTCCATAAACGATTCCGTCATCAGCTGGTCTTGGCCGGCATAGGTGATAGACATACCTTCCGGCAAATGAAACTCATCCAACAGATCGCGGATATCGGACATCACAAGGTTTAACGGCCTTCCGGCAATATCCCCGGTGATTGTCGCGGTGCGGCTTTGATCACTTCGCACTATTTGAACGGGGCTTTCTCCATATCCCAAAGAAGCCACATCCTGGAGAGGTACAAGTGTACCCCGGGCAGTTTGAATGGGAATACTGCCTACCGAATCAACGTTGTCCCGCCACATTTCACCAAGCTGCACGACTACGTCTGTTTCTTTGCCTTCGCTGCGCAGTTTGGTTACGGTGGTACCGCTGACTGCCGTGCGGAGAGTTTGGGCGATTTGGGCTACACTGAGGCCGTATGCGGCGGCTTTATCGCGATTGATCTCCACAAATATCTCCCGGGTGCTGTCATCAAGACTGCTTGATAATTGCTGTGTACCCGGTATTTCCTCCAAAGCCCCGATAAGTTCATCTGTGGCAAGGCGCAGAAGATCCATGTCATCGCCTCTTAATTCCAGCTGAATCAGCTGCCCAAATGAACCCATCATCATATCTCCACCTGATACATTAATGGTGGCACCGGGAATACTTGAGGCAAACTCCCGCACTTCTGCTAAAACTGCCTGCACATCACGGTCTCTTTCACTGACAGGCACTAAGTTAAGTCCGACAGAACCGCCCTCACCGCTGCTGACACTGATACCCATGGATGAGATACCGACTCCACCTCCGACACTGGCATAGACTGCCTGTACCTCAGGGATGGAACTTACGTGCTCTTCAATGAGGGTAATAATCTCGTTGGTTTCTTCGAGTTTTGTGCCTTTGGGCATAGAAACAGATATTTGAATTTCACCTTGGTCCATACCGGGCATAAATTCCATACCGACCTTGGGGGCCAGGAATAGGGAAATGATTAAGCTGAGCACTGCGATGCCGATGGTTAAGGCTCTGTGTTTGAGCACCCAGGCCACCATCTTGCCGTAAAGCTCCTGCATCGTGTCGCTGGCTTTACCCATAAATCGTAAACCACGCACACTGCCTTGGGTGTTCATACGGCTGTTGCCCATGATTTGTGAAGCAAGCATGGGTACCAAGGTTAAGGCGACTAACAGCGATGCCATAAGTGAAAAGGTTACTGTTAAAGCCATATCGCGAAATATCTCTGCCGCGATGCCGGATACAAATACTACCGGCAAAAATACCGAAACTGTCGTTAGTGTAGAGGCGGTGATGGCCATACCCACTTCCTCAGTTCCAAACTGAGCTGCCTCCATCGCGTTTTTGCCCAGTTCCCGCTGGCGAAAGATATTTTCCAAAACAACGATGGCATTGTCCACCAACATACCGACACCCAGGGCCAGACCGCCAAGGGTCATCATGTTGATGGTGGTTTTGCTGAAATAGATCATGGTAAAAGCAGCCACGATGGATATGGGGATTGACAGCCCGATGACAATTGTGGGCCGAAAACTTCTCAAGAAAACCAAAAGCACCAGCATAGCCAAAAGTCCGCCAACAACGGCATTGTTGGTTACACCTTTGATAGATTCTTTGATAAAAACTGATGTATCTTGGGCAATGATCAGTGAAACATCGGAGCCCAGCTGATGACTGAGATTTTCCACTTCTGTTCTTACTTTTTCCGCTACCTGAACACTGTTGGAACTTGCTTCTTTTTGCACCGATAGCATTACGCTTGATTGGCCGTTAAAGCGGCTCATGCTGGTAGCTTTTTTGTACCCGTCTTCAATCTCGCCCAGATCCGTTAGACTGACAAGACCGCCACCCCGGGTGAACTTGTGGATGTGGGACAAATCAACTCCATCAAAATTCCCACCCGGGGTGGCGGTCTTGTCAGTCTAACGGATCTGGG
>JAAYQZ010000102.1 GCA_012519025.1 Bacillota bacterium | reverse complement strand
TAAGCACTTACATAATTGATACCCAAGCCACTGTACGTCAAGCCGCTTCGGTGTTTGGGGTCTCTAAGAGTACAGTTCATAAAGATGTCACAGAGCGGCTGCCCCGCATCAATCTTGAGTTGGCTGCCAAGGTGAAATTGGTTTTGGAGCAGAATAAGGCAGAGCGCCACATTAGAGGAGGAGAGGCCACTAAGAAAAAATATCTTAGGGAAAAACGGTTGTCTTGATCAAATTTGGGTTCTCCCGACTCACCCCCTTATTATTTCATATATTATTTAGAAGGAATTCCCAGTGCTGTATAGAAGGATAGTGCAAATTGGCAGGAATTTACGCCAAACTGCGGGGATTTCTCCAGCTGCACCGGTGGACAAGCCGGGTGCATGCCCAATTGGGCAGGGTTACCACTGCAGTATAGTAGTGATGATCACGACTAATGAAAGGGGGTGGCGGGACTGTTAAGGGGATTATACACCGGAGCATCCGGGATGATGATAGGTTTGCATCAAATTGATGTTGCGGCCAACAATCTAGCAAATGCCGATACTGCCGGCTATCGCCGGGCAGATACTGTGCAGCGGGCTTTTCCCGAGCTGCTAATGCACCGCATTGAAAAACAAAGTTCCGGTCCCGGTACAAGCGTCAGTGCTGTACCCATCGGCGGGCTGGGGTTGGGTGCTACAATTGATGGTACTTACACAGATTTTTCGGCAGGCAGCTTGAGAACAACGGACAACCCACTTGATCTTGCGCTTTTGGAACCAAATATGTTTTTCACCATTGATACCGACCAAGGGGTAAGATATACACGCAGTGGTGCTTTTGCACTGAATCCCAATGGTACAGTAGTGACTTCTAATGGGGATCATGTATTGGGACAAAGAGGTCCCATCCGCATTCAAGGCAACAGCCTGGTCATTGACGATGATGGGGTTGTTTATGTAGATGATCAGGCGGTAGATAGACTGTTGGTCACAACTTTCAATGATCCCGAGCGCTTGGAGCGGGATGCCGCACAATATTTCGCTGCTGCGCCGGAAGCAGGAGCTGTTTTAGCCAACGGGTTCACTGTTTTGCAGGGACATCTGGAGCGTTCTAATGTAAATGTGGTGCAGGAACTAGTGAAGATGATTAATTTACACAGAGCCTATGAAGCCAACCAACGGTCGGTTAAAGCCGCCGATGAAACGTTGGGTAAACTGGTAAATGAACTGACTATCTAAAAACCAAAATATACGCCGAGGTTGGGAGAACGCGGGCTGGACTGGTGTACAGAGGCCTAGGTCGCCGAGCGATGGACGCGACCCAAAGTTAACCCCAACCACATCCGGCGTTCAATCAAGGAGGACAACCCTATGATGCGTTCTTTATGGACCGCTGCGTCCGGGATGGTAGGGCAACAATTTAACATTGACACAATCGCCAATAACTTGGCTAACGTCAATACGGCAGGATTTAAAAAAAGCAGGGTGGATTTTCAGGATCTACTTTATCAGACAGTACGCTATGCCGGTACTCCTGTCACCGCCGGTGCCCAAATCCCCACCGGTATAGAATTAGGCCACGGTGTTCGGCCTGTAGCAACCCAGAAAGTTTTTATCCAAGTGGGATTTCGACAGACCGATAACCCCCTTGATGTCGCCATAGAAGGTGATGGGTTTTTCCAAGTTCTAATGCCTGATGGTACTATTGCCTACACCCGTGATGGTTCATTCAAAAGAGATGGTGAAGGACGTTTGTCCACGAGTGATGGATTCAGTTTGGAACCGGAGATCATTATTCCAGAGAATGCTGTCAGTATTAACATTGGCACAGATGGAACAGTATCAGTATTAAATGCCGGTGCCAGTGAGCAAATCTCAGTTGGTCAAATTGAATTGGCAAGGTTTGTCAACCCCGCGGGGCTGCAGAGCATGGGCAGAAATCTGCTGGCACAAACAGCTGCTTCCGGAGAACCTATTGAAGGTACACCCGGTCTTGACGGCCTGGGTGCGGTAGCTCAAGGCTACTTGGAAATGTCCAACGTGCAAGTGGTGGAAGAAATGGTGAACATGATCGTGGCCCAAAGGGCTTATGAAACCAACTCCAAAGCCATTCAGGCTTCCGATGATATGCTGCAGACTGCCAACAACTTACGACGTTAATACTAGCTTGACAATTGGCTGATGTGAAAAGCGGTCAGGAGGTGAGGCCCTTGCAGATAACACCAGTAAACAACAAAACAGCAGCAATGATGCTGACTAATCCAGACAGAATCCTGTCCAGACATATAAGAGGCCTAGCTGTTTTAATGATTGCAGCCACTATCTGCTTCGGTGGGATGTCGTCACTTTTTGCAAACCCTGAGCCGCTGGCCACTATACAATTGCTGCCGGAAGCACAGGTAAGCGGGGTATCTATTTTGCTGGGAGATATTGCTGAGATCGCGTCGGCCCATGAAGGAGATCCCTCGGAAGATGGCGGTATTGATTTTGCCAACGTGTATGTGGGGACGGCTCCTTTGCCCGGCAACTCCAGACAGATTACCATAGGACAAATAGAAATTCGCCTTCGCCAAGCCGGGATTCATCCCAACTTCGTTTTGCTGGTGCCGCCGGCAAAAGGCTTTGTGAAAGTCATGACCCGCACTCAAACAGTGAGCAGCGGCATGATTGTTGAAGCTGTCAAGGCGGCAGTCCTGGAAAGGCTCAGCGATGATTTGATCGTAGGTGTAGAGGTGAGGGATGCAGTGCCTTTAGCTGTCCCATGGGGTGAGTTGGAGTTGAAGGCAAATGATGTGCCTGCAGATATTGGTAGTTATCGCGTGGGTGTGGACATCAACATTGACGGACATAGGTATCGGACCGTTCAAACTCGGGTAGAGCTCAAAGATGCACAAAGCCCAACAGCTGTAGTGATGCCCCAGCAAAGCACAGAGCCTTTGCTGGTTAGAAGAGGCGAGCGCATTATTATTGAAGCCCGTCACGGCGGTATTACAGTAAAAGTGCAGGGCACAGCATTAGAAGCCGGACGGTTGGGGGATTTCATTCGGGTGGAAAACACCGAATCCCGGGAAGAAATACTTGCCCGGATTGTGGATAAAGGGATTGTAATGCCGGAATTTTGAACGAGGCATACAGACACCTCGATTAGATAAACGATTCTCGGTGATGACGCAGAGAGGAGTCGTCATGATGAGGGTAATCGGTAGAAACATGTCTTGGAAGTGGAGTCAAAGACTCATTTTAACTGCAGTTTTCGTATTGGCCCTTGCCGCAGCCAGTGCCAGTGGAGCATCACTTTGGCAAGATAGCCAATCATCAGTGTTTGCTGATTTAAAAGCCAGGAATGTCGGTGATTTAGTTACCGTTATAATTGTTGAACGCACGGAGGCGAGCCAATCCACCCAAATGTCCACCGGGAAGGACAGTTCAGTGGAGCTTGGCCCCGGGGTGGGCATCTTAGACTTTATACCTCTAGCCAAAGCCAGTGCCAAAGATGGCAGGCAAAGCGGCGGCCAAAGCAGCCAAGGAGGCAGTTTATCTGCTAAGATGACCGGTAAAGTTGTAGAAGTACTGCCCAACGGCAACTTGGTAATTGAAGGAAGGCAGACAATAACAGTCAATCGGGAAGATCAGGAGATTGTCATACGGGGAATGATCCGTTCAGCAGACATTTCGCCGGACAACACTATTTTATCTACCTATGTTTCCGATGCAAGTATTTCCTATCAGGGCTCCGGCTCCTTAGGCGGCCAAGCAAAACCCGGTATCTTGACCCAAATCTTGAACTGGATTTTCTAACAACCGCCTATGCTCAGGGAAGGTGGAAAAGGTATGCGATGTAAGAGTTTGAAAAGTCGCAGGATTTCAATGATATTGCTGCTGGCAGCCTTGTTGAGTTTTGGCTGTTTCAGTGCAGTTTACGGTAAAGAATCGGATCAAAATACCCCAACAGTTTTAGGGCAGCCAAATTCCGGTAACCTTGTGGTCAACCCGAGTGTGCGGATTAAAGATATTGCCCGGTTTGAGGGCATTAGGGATAACCAGCTTTCCGGGTTGGGGCTGGTGGTAGGTCTGGATGGTACCGGCGATGGACGGGGGGCTGGAGT
>JAAYQZ010000101.1 GCA_012519025.1 Bacillota bacterium | reverse complement strand
TACAATCGGCTCATCCACAATAGTGGGGCGACTATAGTTGCGTGCAACTGCTATCTCAGCAAGGTTGAGAAGAACATCCAATTCCCCTATGGTTTGGGCAAGTTCCAACAATCGTGCTGAAGCCGCGGCCACCTGGTCCCGAATATCCACAAAAAGCTCGTACTCAAGTTCCACAGCCCGTTCTTCAGCCCCAATAACTTGACTTTCTTTTTCCTTCAACTCGACTGTAATGTATCTTTCTGAATTTGCCAAAGTTTGTTTGCGCTCATATTCCGATGGTACATGATCCAGATTGGCCCTTGTCACTTCAATGTAATAGCCAAAGATGCGGTTAAATCCTACTTTTAAACTTCTGATACCGGTTTTTTGGCGCTCTTTTGCTTCAAAATCTGTGATCCAAGTTTTTCCCTCATCGGCGGCCAAGCGAACGTCATCAAGCTCACCAAAATAGCCTTGAGCAATAATACCGCCTTCTCGACTGGACACCGGGGGCTCATCTACCAGGCTCTGTTCTAGAAGATCAGTGATGTCGGGCAGTATGTCAATATTTTTGAGGAGGTTTTTGAGCCTGCGGCAGCTTGCACCTCCCACCAGCTCAAATATTGTTGGCATCCGTTTCAGCGATTCCCGTAAAGCGACCAACTCCCTTGGGTTGGCACTGCCGAACGTAACACGCCCCACAAGCCTTTCGATATCATATATACCTGCAAGCTGCTCCCTCAATCGATCTCGAAGCTGCCCCTTCTCCACAAATTCCTCTACTGCATCCAGTCGGCTTTGAATTTCCAATTTATCTAAGCCAGGCTGCAGAAGCCACTGTTTCAACAACCTGGCCCCCATAGCAGTTACTGTTTCATCCAAAAGCCAAAGCAGGGAACCTTTATGTTCTCCATCTCGCATTGTCTGAGTTAGCTCTAAGTTGCGCCGAGTTGTAGTCTCCAAAAGCATGTAGTTATCAGTGGAATAAACCACAACTTTAGAAATGTGGGAAATCGATCGTTTCTGCGTTTTTTCCAGGTAGGCAAGCAGTGCGCCGCCCGCCTTAATAGCGATCATTTGAGCATCGATTCCAAAAGAATCTAGGGACTGTACACCAAAATGTGCCTTTAATAAGGTTCGAGCATTTTCCCAACGCCAAGCCCTATTTTCGAATGGGGAAAGCGAGTAAGCAGCTAAGTCATTATTTTGCCAATGTGGTTCTTTTTCCAACCCCGGTTCAAGCAAACATTCTGCCGGCTGTAAACGATTCAATTCATCGATCAAGCTTGTAAAGGCCTTTTCGCCCCTAAACTCCGTCATACCGAAATACCCAGTCGAAATATCAGCTACAGCAAGGCCGAAATTCCGATTTTGTCTTGAAACTGCCACAAGGAAGTTGTTGGACTTGTCATCGAGTATTTCCGGTTCGATCACAGTTCCCGGAGTAATAACCCTCGTTACCTTCCGCTCAACAATCCCTTTTGATGTTTTGGGATCGCCAACTTGGTCGCAGATAGCTACTTTAAACCCGCTTTTAATCAGCTTTGCCAAATATCCGTCTGCGGCGTGATGAGGCACCCCACACATTGGCAATCTCCGTCCTTGGCCCATATCCCTTCCCGTTAAAGCAATATCAAGCACTCGGGAGGCTGTTTCGGCATCACTGCCAAACATTTCATAAAAATCTCCCAATCTAAAAAAGAGGATAGCATCCTCATAATCGTTTTTGATCGAATAATATTGTTGTAGCATTGGGGTTAGGTTGTCTTTCACTTGCTTCTCTTCCCTTCCAAAATACAGGTTCTATAACCATCAAACTACATCCTGCCTAACCCGTTCCAACAACACAAAAACCTTGATTAAAAAACAATCAAGGTTTGCCTGGAGACCGGCGGCAGTCGGCTAACAAATTGACAGTTGATATTGGGGTTATTGCGTAGGCCTGGTGTTCGCCTCTTCCAACCAATAGGGAGGTATGGCTAACAATCGGTGTACTTCCTCTTCAATAATACGCGGAAACGGGTAAGTTAAGCTCGGCAGGGCTCTCAAAGAATCGGCCTGTGCTTGGCAAAAAACTCCATCACTAGTGATATCCCGAATAGTGGTAGCTGGAACCGGAATGTGCCGATCATGGGCATGATCATATACGATGATGTATCTTATGGTGCACATGCTGGGTTCAACCAGCTGTCTAATAACGTGCCCACAAGCACAACCGTCGCTGCTGATCAATGGTGTTTGCCATAGATCCCTATTTGCGACCTCAAGCAGTCTGACACTGCTGTCTGCGGTTGCAGTATCGGGTTTGTTTTTGTCGGTTGGCATTGGGCCGCCCCTTTCGAAAGCATCATGACGAAACTGTCCCTGTCAAACTCCAGGTGCCTGCTTCATCTATTGTGACAGGTACTAGTTGACCGATGAGATTCTTATCACCTTTCACAAGCACATTTTTTGCAGTTCGTGTTTTCCCCGTCAGCATTTCTAGATTGCCTTTGCTGACGCTTTCCAGCAAAACCTCTTCCGTGCTGCCCACCAAGGCCTGGTTGCCTTTAAGGCTGATAGCGTTTTGAAGCTCAATCAAACGATAGATCCGCTCTTTTTTCACTTCTTCCGATATATGCTCTGCCATGCGGGTAGCAGGAGTACCTTTACGCTTTGAATAAATAAAAGTAAAGGCCGCATCATACTCTACTTCCCGAACCAACGCCATGGTGTCCAAGAAATCCGCTTCGGTTTCTCCTGGAAAAC
>JAAYQZ010000008.1 GCA_012519025.1 Bacillota bacterium | reverse complement strand
CTGCCTCCCCTGTAGGACATGACACAAACCTGGTACTTTCCATTGTCAGGGATGTAACTGAAAGCACAGAGACTGAGGAAAGGCTGTTGAGGCAAAATGCGCAGCTGCGCCGGGCGGAAATGATCACAGGACTTGGCTCTTGGGAACTTTATTTGCCCCTGGGCACCTTCACACTTTCCGATGGTGGTATGGAAGTTTTGGGAAGGAAAGACAGGACCCATGCAGTGGCAGATGCCGATGAAGTGGTTATGCCGGAGTACAGAGAACTGCGGAAACAGGCCTTAGATGATCTTATATATTCCGGCAAACCGTACGATATTCAATTTCAGGCCAAACGGCCCGCTGATGGTGAAGTCGTCTATATCCACTCCATAGCTGAATATGATGCCGAGACAAAGACTGTTTTCGGTACACTTTTGGATATTACCGCCTGGAAAAATTCCCAGGCTGTTTTGCAAGCCAGCAAACGCAGAAACAACTTCTGGTATGCTGCTTTGGCTTTTACCCAGCTGATCGTGATCCTGCTGCTTGTAGCCAATGTTGTGGGAAGAAGGCAAAGTGAAAGTGAGCTGAAGCAGAATCTGAACCGCAATGAGAGTCTGCTGCGCATCCTACAGTATGAAGCCGATAGTGTGCAGGAATTCATTGACTATGCCTTACATGAATCCATCAAACTTACGGAAAGCGGCATCGGCTACATATACTTTTATGATGATGATACACATAAACTCACCTTAAATGCCTGGTCTGAAGGTGTTTTAGGAGATTGCCACATCAAAGATAAGGAAACCGTCTATGATTTGCATAAAACCGGTATATGGGGTGAGCCCATTCGCACCGGCAGACCGGTCATCGTTGATGACTTTACCAAAGACCATCCACTGAAAAAAGGCTATCCGGAGGGCCATGTGCCCATTAAAAGCTATATGGCACTGCCGATTGTGGATCGGGGCAAAATCGTGGCCACTATCGGACTGGCCAATAAAGCAGGGCCGTATACTCAAATGGATGTATGGCAGATTACCATGCTGATGAGCAGTGTGTGGAGCATGCTGGAGCGCAGGCGAGGTGAGATCGCCTTAAGGACAGAAAGGAAGCGTTTGGAGGCTATACTGCTTTCTGTGGGAGATGGAGTGATCACCACTGATGATACCGGGAAGATTGAATTTATCAACCAAGTGGCAGAAGAGCTCACAGGTTGGGCAAAAGCTGAAGCCATTGGGCGGCCTTTTGAAGATGTGTATTATACAGTAAATGAAGAGACTTTGGAGAAGCAAATTGATTCTGTGCACCGGGTGCTTAGATCCGGTATTGCCAGGGATCTGATGAATCACACCATACTGATGACAAAAGACGGTAAAACCAGGCATATTGCCGATTCTGCCGCCCCTATTAAAGATGATACCGGTAGGGTGAATGGAGCTGTACTGGTCTTTAGAGATGTCACTGAAGAGCTGGCCCGGACCAAGGAAATTGAGTATTTGAGTTTCCATGATCAGCTGACAGCACTTTACAACAGGCGGTTTGTGGAAAGAGCCTTGGAAACACTTGATCAAGAAAGTAATTTACCCCTTTCCATTATTATGGCTGATCTTAACAACTTGAAGCTGATCAACGATACTTTAGGCCATGCCACAGGTGATCAAATGCTCAAAACGGCCGCGTCTGTAATTAAGGAACACTGCCAAGATGATCTGGATATTATCGCCCGCTGGGGTGGAGATGAATTTATCGTGCTTTTGCCCAAGGCGGGATGCAAAAAAGCGGAAGCCATCATTACCAAGATTGAGGAAACCCTAAAAGAACGACCGGTGGAATCTGTATTGGTTTCCATGGCTTTTGGGCATGCGTGTAAATACTCTCAAGATAAAGCTGTATCTGAGGTATTCAAAGAAGCAGAAAACAGGATGTACAGGGCCAAGATCCTGCAGGGCCCCGGTATTCATGAAGAGACCATCGATGCTTTAATGGCAGCTTTATTTGAAAAGAACCGACGGGAGGAAGCCCACTCCCAAAGGGTGAGTGAGTTATCTCAGCTGATCGGGCTTGCACTGGGGTTGAGTGATGTCGAGGTGAAGGAACTTGGGCTGATCGGGCTCTTCCATGATATTGGGAAGATCGCAGTCGATGAAAGCATCTTAAACAAGGCTACACCTTTAACTGAAGATGAATGGCAGGAACTGCTCAGACACCCTGAGGTAGGCTACCGACTGCTCAGTGCCGTACAGGGTATGGAAGATATTGCTGAGTCGGTACTCGCCCACCACGAAAGATGGGATGGAACGGGATATCCCAAAGGCCTCAAAGGTGCAGAAATACCCCTGGAATCCCGCATTGTAGGTATTGCTGATGCATATGATGCCATGGTCAGCTACCGACCATATAAACGGGCTTTAACGAAAGTTGAAGCCATAGAGGAACTTAAGAATAATGCCGGTACACAGTTTGATCCCTACATAGTGTCTGCTTTTGTAGATGTGCTTATGTGTCAGCCGGATTGAGGCACCCCCGGACAGAAAATAAGCGAAGGGCTAAGGCAGATGGCGGTCCTAAGTCCTATCCCGCCTCCACTTTCTCCACCAGAAGCCCCAGGTCCTATATACTTCCACATATTCCCATGTTATAATATAGAAAAGTACGCGATTGCCCAGGCAGATCAAAATGATCAGCCTATCCGGAGTTTTCTGCAAACTGCACAGATCGATGTGCAGCCCCCATTTCGGTAAGCTGGCCTTGGGCAGCGGGTAAAATCACGAGCGAGAATATCTTCGAGAGCTGTGACATGCATAGGGTTTCTCCACGGCCTCTGTTTTGTGGTGTGCAAATCGCATTGAATCGGCACAGTGCAAAGCTGTTAGAAGTAGATTTTAACTGCAACATCCAGCAATCGAATGTGTCAAGGAGGTGATCTCTTTTGCATAAGATTGAGCCAACCTGGGTAACACCCTTACAAATATACCATTCACAGCATTAACCACGCCTTACATCAAACAAATCAGACAGAAGAGGAGAATCTGAAATGGCAAAAGCCGAAGGGAATATATTTAACCGCAGCTTGCAGTTTAAGCTGACTTTCTTTTTTGTATTGGGGGTACTGATCTCCGTTGGGGTGATTGGATTTACCTCTATTTCTACCCTGCGGACAAATTTGCAGGATGAAGTGGAAAACAGCCAAATGCTGCTTGCGACTTCTTTTGGCTCCCAAGTTGAACAGTATTTAAACAATGCCAAAGGTGTTGTGCGTATGACGGCACAGCTGCCGGCTGTAAGAGATCTTGCTGCAGTTCCTTTCATCCGGGATGATATCAAAGGAGTTCCCCGGGAAATGGATCGGCCCAAGCGGGATGTAATCAACTATGTTTTAGATCATTACGGTCAGTTCGGTTATATGGAGCAAGTCACTGGCGATGTCGGCAACAACATTGTAATAGAACCTTGGGAATACCAGCTGGATCTAGAACGGCTGGATTTTGGTTTTAGAGATTGGTTTCAAAATGCCGCAGCCACCCGAGATACATACATTTCTGAGGTTTATGTTAGTTCTTCTTTAGGCAAGCCTGTAGTAGCCATCTCACACCCCATCATCAGCGGCGCCGGCAGGATTGAAGCTGTGTGGATGGGCGCTTTGACACTCGATCAGTTGAGCGACTTGCCCTTTCTTTGACCTATGGTGAAACAGGACATGCCTATTTAGTTGACCAAAGGGGCACTTTAGCTGCCTATAGAGATTTTGCAATGGTCCGGGATATGCAGGATATTTACAATGCACCGGCCGTGCAGAAAGCACTCAAAGGAGAAGCCGGTACAGAACTCCTGCAAGATCCCTTTGCCAAAAAAGAGCTTTTGACTTCTTATACTCCTGTCGGTAAAACAGGTTGGGGCATTATTGTAGTTCAAGATCCGGAAGAGGCATTTGCCCCGGTGCAGGCAGCTATGTGGCGTATTATTGTCTTTTGTGTTGTCCTGCTTTTGATTGCCGCTGTGGTAGCTTGGGTATTAGCTCAAACCATCTCCCGACCTGTAGGCAATCTTGCCCGTTTGGCAGAGCAAGTAGCAGAAGGCGATCTGACTGTTGAAATCACCGTTAATTCCCATGATGAGGTCGGTGTCTTGGCCCGAGCCTTCGGTGTAATGGTGGATAGTACCCGCTCTGTTGTACAGGATATAATGGAAAGGGCCAATTTAGTGGCAGCATCTTCCCAACAGCTGAATGCAAGTTCAGAAGAAACAGCAGCCAATGCCAACGAAGCCGCTGCCACCATGAATGAGATGTCGGCTACTGTTGAACAGGTGGATACCAGTATCCAGGAGGTTGAGACCCAATCAGACAGAGCCAATGAGTTTGCCCGTCAAGGCAGTGAAGGTATGAACAGAATCATCGGGCAAATGCAGGCCATCGCCGACAGCACTACAGCTGTATCGACATCTATAGATGATCTAAACAAAAAATCCAATCAGATCAGCCAAATTGTTTCACTAATTACAGATATCGCGGATCAAACGAATTTGCTGGCTTTGAACGCTGCTATTGAAGCTGCCCGGGCCGGTGAACAAGGTCGCGGTTTTGCCGTTGTAGCGGAAGAAGTCCGCAAGCTTGCTGAACAATCAGCCAATGCAGCCCAGGAAATTCATGCATTGATCAACGATATTCAATCAGAATCCGAAAAAGCCGTAGGCATTATGGCTGAAGGCAGTGAAGAAGTTGAAGCAGGCACTGTAGTCGTAGATGAAGTCAGAGATAATTTCCAAGAGATCATGAACTCCATCCACGATGTAACAACCCGTGTTGGTGAAGTAGTACTTGCCACAGAACAGATGACCGATGGTGTACAAAATATTGCTGCCTCCACCGAGGAGCAGACTGCTGCTATGCAAGAAGTTTCCGCAGCAGCAGGCTCACTGGCTCAACTGTCTGAAGAGCTGGATAACTTAGTGGGGCGTTTTCGCGTTTAAAGCCTAAGACCAACGATTTGACTAAGCCCGGCACACTGCTGGGCTTTTTGCCGTTGAAATCTAAGTTTAATTTGGCTTAGTTCCGGGGAATATTACTTTATCAATTAACTAACCATTTTATGGAAGTGTGAAGATCCACGGCATCTGCATCAATCTAATATGAGGAGTTTCAAAGTTTATGTTTACCAGAAAGTCGCTGTTGGCTGGGATTTTTCTGTCCTTTACGCTGCTTGCCCATTCCAAGGCAGCCCATGCCGCCTATACCGAGCAGGACCTGCTGGTTTCTGCGGCAACATTGGACTTAGACTTTTCCGGCAGTATTGAAGATGAACTGATCCGGCAAAATGCCAGGATGCGCCGGGCGGAAAAGATCACAGGCTTGGGTTCTTGGGAACTTTATCTACCTGCAGGAACTTTTACTGTATCTGAAGGTGCAATGCGCATCCTCGGTTGGCCCGGTACAGGCTACACTTTTGGGGAATCCGGTGCACTCATTTCCCCCGAATACCGGGCACTGCGGGAGCAGGCACTCAACGAACTGGTGCGCGATGGCAAGCCTTATGATATTGAATTTCCCATTCAAAGGCTGCCTGATGGAGAAATCGTCTACCTCCACTCTATGGCAGAATACGATCCGGCTTCAGAAACTGTCTTCGGCACCATCTTAGATATCACCGAATGGAAAATGGCGGAAGCGGAACTTAAAGCTGCCAAAAGGCGGAATATGCAGCTTTTTACCGGTTTTGGCCTGGCTCAGTTAATTGTTATCTTACTGCTTTGGGCCAATGTCCGCAGGAGAAAAAGAAGTGAAATGGAACTTCAGCGCAACCTCACGCACAATGCCGGTCTGCTGAGACTGCTTCAGTATAATCCCGACACAGTGGAGGAATTGATGAAGCGGGCTCTGCACGAATCAATGACACTCACCCAAAGCGCTTCAGGTTATGTGTTCTCTTATGATGGTAAGCACAGATTGCTGACCTTAAGGACTTCATCTGAAGATGGTTTTGAAGAACAAAGGACCTATCCTTTGGAAAAAGCTGATATTTGGCAGGAGCCTATTCATCTTGAAAGTCCGGTTGTTAAAAACCAGCCTGTAAGAAGCGAGATCTTTGATAGGACCTTTGACAACCTCATGGCACTCCCCGTTTTTGATCGGGGTGAGATTGCCGGGCTGATCGCCCTTGGGAACAAACCGGACAACTACAATGAGATGGATGTTAAGCGGGTGGAACTGGGCGCCAGCAATATTTGGGGCATGATGGAAAGGAAGCGAGGCGAACTTGCTTTAAAGCAGGAAAAAGAGCGTCTCCAAGCCATTTTACTTTCTGTAGGCGATGGAGTGATCGCCACTAATGAAAAGGAGCAGATCGAGTTTATCAATGAAGCGGCCCAAAGACTCACAGGCTGGTCGGAAAAAGATGCCTTAGGGGTTCCTTTGGATGATGTGTATCGCACAGTTGAAGAAAGTGCTTTAGCCGAAGCCCATGACCCTGTTCAAGCAGCTTTTCATCAAAGTACCAATGGGGATCAGGCTGACCGCGCCGTACTTTTAGCAAAAGACGGCAAGATAAAGCATGTCGCCGACAGCTATGCCCCTGTCAGAGATGAAACAGGTCAAAGAAGCGGCGGTGTTTTGGTCTTCCGAGATATTACCCAAGAGAGAATTCGAACACGGGAAATCGAATATTTAAGCTATCATGATCAGCTGACAGGGCTTTACAATCGTCGTTTTTTGGAAAATGCTTTGCGGAATTTCGAAACATCAAAACACCTGCCCCTGTCGATTGTTATGGCCGATTTAGATGGTTTGAGGTTGGTCAACGATACTTTAGGACATGCCGTCGGTGACAGGCTTTTAAGAAAAGCAGCTCAAGTGATCCAAATTCACTGCCATGGGTTGGGTACGGCAGCCCGTTGGGGTGGAGATGAGTTTCTCATGGCACTGCCCAATACCACTGCAGCAGAAGCTGAAGCACTTGTGGCCAAGATGAAAACGGCACTGACCATGGAAAAAGTGGAGTCTATGCTTGTATCTATGTCTTTCGGTCTGGCTTCAAAAACATCACCACAGGAAAAGATGTCTGAAGTATTTAAAGCGGCGGAAAATAATATGTATCGAGCCAAGCTCCTGCAGAGCCCCGGTTTACGGGGTGAGACAATCAATGCTTTAATGGGTGCTTTGTTTGAGAAAAATCCCCGTGAGGAACAGCATTCTCAAAGGGTAAGCGAGCTTGCTCAAAATATCGGGTTGGCCTTGGGGTTAAACGATGCCAAGCTCAATAAACTGAGACTGATCGGCCTTTTCCATGATATCGGCAAAATTGCAGTTGATGAGCGCATCTTAAATAAACCCGGGCCTTTGGCAGATCATGAATGGGAAGAGATCCGCCGGCATCCGGAAGTCGGCTACAGGTTGTTAAACGCGGTACACTCAATGTCTGATATTGCCCAATCTGTGTTGGCCCATCATGAAAGATGGGATGGCACCGGGTACCCCAAAGGTTTGAAGCAAGATGCAATCCCTTTGGAAGCCAGGATTATTGGGGTTGTTGATGCTTTTGATGCCATGACAAGCTACAGGCCATATAAAAGGGCACTCACAAAGCGAGAAGCCGTTCAAGAGCTGAAGAAAAACGCCGGTACTCAGTTTGATCCCATCATCGCGGGAGTGTTTATCCGTACATTGAACGGCCGTCTAAAATAGTTAAAAACTGTCCCCGTCCTGGACAAATCCAGGTGGGGACAGCTTTTCTTTAGATACTTTATTCCGGCACTAAGTTGGCAGGAGTGTCGCCTTTTAATGCTGCTGTGATATTTTCTGCCACCATTTTTGCCATCTGATTTCTGGTCTCTGAGGTCGCGCTGCCAAGATGGGGCAGCAATACCACATTGGGAAGCTCGATCAGGCCGGGGGCAAGCTCAGGTTCATCTTCATATACATCAAGACCGGCTCCGGCGATGGTGCCGTTTTTCAAAGCTTCCACTAAGGCTTTCTCATCGACTAAAGGCCCCCGAGCGGAGTTGATCAAATACGCGGTCTGTTTCATCATGCCCAGCTGCTCGGCACCGATCATATGGTGGGTTTCATCGGTCAAAGGTGCATGCAAGCTGACATAATCCGATTGATTCAGCAGATCATGAAGATCAGTATATTTGGCACTATAGGCTTTTTCCGCACTTTCCACAGGCTCTATATCGTGGTAAAGAATATTCATGTTGAAACCTGTGGCCCTTTGGGCGACGGCTTGTCCGATGCGGCCCATACCGACAATACCTAAAGTTTTACCGGCGACAGCACCGCCGAGCAGCAGCATAGGGCCCCAACCTGTAAAGCGTCCTGCACGGGTATATATATCCCCTTCCACAACCCGGCGACTGACAGATAAAAGCAGTGCCCAGGCAAGATCTGCAGTGGCATCAGTTAAAACACCGGGGGTGTTGGTGACATAAATACCTTTTTCATTGGCTGCCGATACGTCTATATTGTTGTATCCGACAGCATAATTTGTGATTACTTTAAGATTAGGTGCGGCCTGCATTACATCATAAGTGATTTCATCGTTAAGCAGGCAAAGCAGCCCATGGGCATCTTTAACACCGTCTATAAGTTCATCTTTAGTTAAAGGCCTATCATGGGGATTGACTGTGACGGAAAAGTGCTCATGAAGCATATCTAGGCCTATTTGAGGAATTTTCCTTGTGACAAAAACTCGTTTGTCTTGCATCGATCTGCCTCCTTTTTCATGTAGGGAGTTTTTATAAGTATTGAGCCAGTATATCCCGGGTGATGATGCCGATCTTTTCTGCAATATCTAAAGGCATCGATTGATAAGTCTGCAGACCAAAGATGCGGCTCGTGACATCTTCTGTTGTGGGACAATTAAAAGGCCCGGGATCATCTTTAAATAAGGGGCTTGTATATAAAGGGTTGGGATAATATATACCGGCAGGCACCAGTTCTCTTCTTAGGGCTTGGACAATGGCATCCCTTTTTGGTGACAGTTCGTTGGGCAAAAGCATGGAATAAACATGGAAAATACTTTTTGCATACGGCTTTTCCTTGGGAAGCGCAAGCCCTTTAAGATCGCCTAAAGCCTTTTCGTAGATGCCGGCGATCTTGCGCCTTTGCTGTATGGCTTGATCGAGTTTCCCAAGCTGCACAATACCTAAAGCTGCCTGCAGTGCTGTCATGCGGTAGTTGTACCCTAAACGATCGATCTGCCCCCACTCTGTTTCTCCTTGATGACGGACTTCCCGGCACAAAGCTGCAAGTTTCGGATCATTGGTTGTGATCATGCCGCCCTCTGCCGTGGCAAGGCTTTTGGATTCTTGGAAACTGTAGCATGTTGCATCGGCAAGGCCGCCGACTTTCATACCTTTGTATTCACTGCCGTGGGCTTGGCAGCCGTCTTCCAGAAAATAAATGTCGTGTTTTTTTGCAAGCTCCCGTAATGGATCGAGATCAGCCGGATGGCCGAAAATATCCACCGGCATAATGGCTTTTGTCCGGGGGGTGATCTTTTTTGCAGCATCTGCTGCTGTCATGCAAAATGATGCGGGATCAATATCGGCAAATACTGGGCGGGCACCCTGCTGCAGGACGGGGCCCACTGTGCCGATGAAGGTAAATGCCGGGACTATCACTTCATCGCCGGGTCCGACTCCACAGGCGGCCAGCAGCGTGTGCAAAGCTGCAGTGCCGGAGTTGACGGCAACAGCTTCTTTGGCTCCGACATATTCGGCAAAGGCTTTTTCAAACTCCTCAATTTTACTGCTGCTGAATTGGGTTGTTCTGCCCGAGCGGATTACTTCACTTACTGCCTCAACTTCCGCTTCTCCGAATGTTGGGTGGAAGTAAAGATCCTTTGGTAAACTAACTCGTGCTTGGCTTCTTTTCAATATTAGTCACATCCTACTGTTAGACTATCCACACCCTTCCCTGCTCATCCCAGGCGATGAAGCTGTGGGAAGGACATAATACACCACTTTAATGTTCTTCACCGCGCGGTCTTTTCCCGCCGAGGACCTACACGGATAAATAAGCCTCCCCCACAGAGCCTTTGGGACTTCCCATGGAGGAGGCATTTGGTCACACAAATCTCAAGTACCGATTACTCGTCGTAGAGTTCATCCCGCTCCCAAAAGATGGGATCTTTTATGGGCCGTCCGCGCCTGTCTTTCGTATCTTTGGCTTCTGCCCATCTTTCCATGATGTACTTCCGTTCCTCTTCCCATATGGCGGCATCCAAACAAGAGTCTGTGATCTTTTCGGTGGGTGGGATATTTTGAAGGCATACCTGGGGCCTTTTCATAAATTCCCGTTCACTGACACAATCAGCATCTTTCTTAAGCAGCCTGTCGTGGGATGGCAAAAGATAGAGCTGTTCTCGTATCACTCTCTCCTTAGTCACGGTATTCGCCTCCTTAAAGGGGTGTACATCACTTAGGGCAGTTCAACATGGAACATGTCCCACGGGGTAATGATGCCGAGCAGTGGTTCATCTTTTCTGCCTTTGGGTGTAATTAAAATGGCTTCCAAACGGTGGTAGTCCTGGGTCATGTGCCGTTCAAATTCCCGGTATGCATCAAATACGGTGGCATGGGGAGATAAGAAGGCAACATTGGCGCCTTGAGCCTTGTCGTACTGCATGACTTCGGCAACAGAAGTATGCTCAGCACCGGTAACCAGTTTTTCAAATTCAAAAGTCAGCCAGCGGGCTAGACACCGATCTGTTAAAAGGCCTTTGAATCTGCCGGTTTCATCGTATACGGGAAATTGGGTGTAGCCGTGTTCTCTAATTAGATCCATCACATGCAGGATGGGATCACAGTCTTTTACAACTGTTACTTCTCCTTGAAAGCGAGGAATGATTAAAGGCGGCTGTTCCAGGATTTTGGCTATTTGTTCAATATGTTCTACAACACTTGCGTGGGGTTCGGCAATCACTCGGGCCGGTTCTACAAGTTCATGGACAATGGCATTTCTAAGCTCAGCATATTCCAAAAGGTCGTCTTCAAACTGGGCAATCATAGTGTCTTTGCGAGCCACCCGTCTGACCAGCTGAGAAAAGCCCATATACCCTTCGATGCCCGCTCTTTTTTGCAGCTGCCGATCAATTTTGTTGTATGCCATGATAAATCGCTGTGATAACTGCATGTAAATCACCTATCTATTGGTGCTCAGCCTTGGCTTTCTTTTAAAATATTCTCCAGTACGGCTTTAGTTACATCACCTCGGGAATACTCCACATTACGGGTTTGCATAGCTCTTTCGGCATAAGCACTCACTTCTCCTTGCGACAAGTGAGGTGTTTTCCCAACCAAGTCATCCATAAGCACTTGGAAAGCATCGATATTGGGCAAATTCAAAAGATCAAGCACTGCTTTCACTCGCCCGGGTGCATCTTTCTCCGTAAAACGCAGGTATTCTGCCATTAAGACACCGTTGGCCCTGCCGTGGGGCATATCGTGGTAGTATGTGAGGCTGTATCCCAAGGCATGAACCAAAGTTGTCCCAGTATGGGAAATAGTCATTCCACCTAAGGCAGAAGACACCAGCAGGTTGTCCCGCTCGGTGGAAGTAAGTGTGCCGGTTGTCAGTGCTTTTTTGCATGCACCCCAAAGTTCGATACCGGATTTGGCAAATACATCACTCATACCTGTGGCCCGTTTGGATAAATATCCTTCCACAAGGTGAGATAGGGCATCTACCGCAGTATCCCTTGTGATATTGATGGGCAGGCTTTCGGTGTAGCGCCAATCTAAGATGGCGATTTTCGGAAATAACTCCGGCACTGTAAATGATTTTTTGGTTTCCAGTTTAGGATCGGTCAGTATGGAATATGGTGTAACCTCACTGCCTGTACCGGCGGTGGTGGGAACAGCAATTATAGATAGAGGTAAATGATCAAATTTATTTGTATACAGCTGTTTTGGTTCTATGTCATTAGTCGCAAGCACCGCCACAGCTTTGGCCGCATCCAAAGGAGAGCCTCCACCGATAGCGATAATGAAGTCCGGTTGAAACTCCCTTGCCATTTCCCCGCCCCGGCCAACGTTTGTAAGGGAAGGGTTGTTTTCCACACCATCAAAATGTTTATATGTGATTTTCCCGGCATTTAAAATCTTTACAACATCATCAAGTGCCCCGCTTAGACGGGCTGAACTCCTGCCGGTGATGATAAGACACCTTTGACCAAGGGCCGCTATTTCCTCGGTTTTGTCAAATAGTGCTTTTTCCCCGTGTATTACTTTAGTCGGCATAAAGAAACTGTAGTTTTCCAATAGATCAACCCTCCATGATGGTTCTTTTGCCCGGCCGATTCGGCCTCTTGATAATCATTATATCATTTCCCGCAGTTCGTTATGTGACATCGCACACATTGTCATAAAAACAAAGGTTTTTCATACAAAAGGGAGTAGTTCAGTGATGTAGCCCTTTTCTATGTACTATAACAAAATATACGCAAGGAGTTGGTCAAAAATGTTCGGGGTGAACTGGTCGGTACAAAATAAGATCTTATTCGTGACCCTCATTTTGACAGTAATCGGTGCCCTTATAGGTCTCACCGGTTACCAAGGGATCAGTCGTGTGATCACCAGTATGGATACTATCTATGATACCACTTTGGCTCAAGAGAAGTTTTTGGGGGCCTTGGAAAGTCAGCTGTACCGCCTGGATCGCAATCTGCAGGCAGTGACAATGGCCGGCTCCCACAGTGAGATGCAGGAGGCAACAGATAATTTCCTTACCCATTTTGCAGATATACGCCAAACCTGGATGGAATACATAGAAAAAGCGGATGGCCATTCACAGATCATGCAGAAACTGTATGGGGAATTTGCCTCTCATTTAGATGAATATGACGAGCTCAGTGATGAGGTGATCAACGGTAGTGTGGTTTTGGCCATGGAGATGGCCAAAGAAGCATCCAGCACAGTAGATGCAGCCATCGGAGTTCTTGGGCAGATTTCCGATGAGTCTATGGCAGATGCCGCGGCTTTGCAGGCAGATATGCAGAAAGTCCAATCTACTGCTTACAGGCTTTTAGCGCTTTTGATCGGAGTCGGTGTAGCCTTCGGTCTGCTGCTCAGTTATTGGGTTGCTGTCAGTGTTGCCCGTCCTTTGGATATAGTTGTGGAAGGGCTTGATCAGATCACTTCCGGCAATTTATGTGTGGAGCTTCCCGAAACTGTCCGCCGGGATGAGATGGGGCATTTGCTCATGCAGCTGCAGGAAATGTGCGGTTCACTGCAAAAAACCGTGGGGGGCATTTTAACCGCCGCAGAGAATATAGAAGAAGGTACCAATGAAACGGCGGCCGGTATGGCAGAGATCGGGGCTTCCATAGAAGAAGTGGCAGCCACTGCCAACGAGTTCGCCTCTAATGCCCAAGAGGTCAGTGAACATATGGGGATTATGGAGCAGGAGTCCCAAGACGTTGCCGCCATGGCCGATACCGGTACAGACAGACTCACTGAAACAACAAACCGCATGCAGTCCATTGAGCGCCAAACACAGGCAGTGACTAAATCCATTGCTGAACTGCAGGTCCGCTCCCAGGAAATTGAAGATATTGTGGTCTTAATTTTGGATATTGCTGAACAGACCAATCTTTTAGCTTTGAATGCTGCTATTGAGGCGGCAAGGGCGGGAGATTTCGGCCGGGGATTTGCTGTAGTGGCTGAAGAGGTACGCAGTCTTGCCAACCAAACGGATTCTGCCGCGGCCCGCATCAGCGAATTGGTCCAGCAGATTCAAACAGAGACTTTAGAAACTGTGCGGCAAAATGAGCGAATGGTGGAAGAGGTTGAAAGCGGTACAGCGGCAATGGGGGCCACTGATGAAGCCTTTACCGGGATCAAAGCAGCAATTGAGAATATGGGGACCAGAATCAGGGAGGTTGCCAAAGCAGCCCTTGCCATCGGCAGCGGCAGCCAGCAGATCGCCGGTGCCACAGAAGAACAGTCTGCTTCTATATTGAACCTTTCCGAAGTTACCGATGCTTTAACCCGCAGTGCCGAGGAACTTAAGCAAGCAGTTGAAACCTTTAGGATATAACACAAGGAGGGAAGCTGAAGTGACAGCACCTCACAATATCATCTTGATGATCTGCCATGATTTAGGTAGGCATCTGGGATGCTTTGGTGTTAAAGGCATTGACACACCCAATATTGACGAATTTGCCCGGGATGGAATTCTGTTCGACAATTATTTTTGTACTGCGGCCCAGTGCAGCCCCAGCCGAGGCAGCATTATTACAGGTCAACTGCCCCACAACAATGGGTTAATGGGTTTAGCACATCTGGGATGGGAGCTCCATGAGGAAGTTATGACACTACCCAAGTATTTAGATGAACATGGATATGATACACATCTATTTGGTCTTCAGCATGAAACAGCCAACGGCGGTGAAAAGGAGCTTGGATACCGGCATATAGGGGCAGGTGGCAGCGCTTCCAAGGTGGCGGAGGCTGTTTCGGATTTTATAATGAAGCGGCAGGCACCAAACCCTTTCTTTGCGTCAGTGGGTTTTTGGGAACCCCACAGACCGTACGACTCACCGGAATATACTCCTGATCCGCCCAATGATGTGGATGTACCCCCCTATCTTCCCGACACACCCGGTGTAAGGCTTGAGATCAGCCAGCTGCAGGGCATGGTCAGGGCAATGGATGAAGCTGTCGGTCAAATACTTAAGGCACTGGATGAGGCGGGCAAACAAGACAGCACCTTGGTGATCTTCACAACCGATCACGGAATCGCCATGCCCAGAGCCAAAGGTACTTTGTATGATCCGGGCATCGGAACTGCTTTGATTATGCAGGGTCCCGATTTACCTCAAGGTGTGGTTGAAAGCAGTCTTTTAAGCAATGTGGACCTGCTTCCCACCATTTTAGAGTATGGGGGTTTACCGCCTTTGGATGATATAGATGGGTATTCATTTTTGCCTTTGTTAAAAGGTAAGCCATACCACAGGCGTGAACATATTTTTGTGGAAATGACGTGGCATGATCGCTATAATCCCATGCGGGGTATACGCACCGATAGGTATAAATACCTGCGCAATTTTGGCAAACGCCCTTTAGTCTATATCCCCGCGGATATTTATGACAGCCCTTCGGGTAAAGCGGTGCGGGAGGAGTATTACAAGACTGTAAGACCTGCGGAAGAGCTGTATGATTTGAAATCTGATCCCAAAGAACTGCACAATATCATTGATGAACCCAAATACCAAGATATTGCAAAGTCCTTACAAAGCCGCCTGACTGATTGGCTGGAGCAGACAAATGATCCGCTCTTAAAAGGTCCCATTTCAGGTAAAAATGAGCCTGCCGCCGATTACTGGCATGTTGTTGATAATAACAGTCCGTTTGAGTAGACACTCCATAATGGAACTAGGAATTTAGGATCTCATCTTAGGTAAGGCCGGAAGGAGGCGTGCCCCGGACCGTGGGCTTGGGGCCGATTTTATGACCGATACTAAAACCTGCATACAGGAAATTAAAGATAAGGTAAAGCAGTTTCAGGCGGAAAGAGGCTGGATCGCGCAGCACTCCCCTAAAAATTTGGCCATGTCCATTGCCGTTGAAGCGGCGGAGATTATGGAGATCTTTCAGTTTGTCACAACAGAAGCAGCCTGGGATGTGGCAAGATCTGATGAAGCCGAGCATGTGAGGGAAGAGTTGGCTGATGTTTTAATTTACTGCATGTCATTTGCCAATGCACTGGATATTGATGTGGCAGCCGCTGTTCAGGATAAACTTGAGAAAAACAGGCGGCGCTGGCCGGTAAAAGCAAAGACCAGCTAACAAGATACCCGGGGAAAGCTGAAAAGCACGCTGCTTCGCCCCGGGCGTTTTTACCAATATTTTGGGTTCTAAAGCACCGGCATCACCCGAATGGTTCTCACCAACCAACCTGCTTCTTCTTTAACGAAATCTACCCGCATTGTGCCGGAAAACTGGAAAAACTCATCATATATAACTGCATTGGCTTCAAAGGGCGTGATCATTGCTGCTGATGTACCCGTCATCTCAAGTTCTCTTTCATCTGCCACCTTTGCCCAAAGATCTCCGGACACTATGTTGGAGATAAATTCTCGACGGCCAACCAGCATGTCCATGGCATCAAAAACAAAGTCTTTGTGCAGTACAGCCTGCAAAACAGCTTCATCACCCTGCAGGATTGCGGCAAACATCTCTTCTGCTGTGGCCCCCACTTGGGTTTTATCCGATGGGCCAAACAGATTGCCGCTGCCGGCAAGGTAAAACAGTATGCCTCCCACAATTAACACTGAGATGGTTAAAACGGATACCTTGCGAGTCACTGTGATTCTCCTTTGCACCGGAGTCTGATCACCCTTTTCTTCACCGGCGTGTGGATGATCCCTTTACATTTTTCGAATTCCCTAATTGTTGCATTATTCCTCTGCGAAAGCTGGGTTAAATTTATGAAAAGATCCTGTGGTTTTTCAACCGGCTGTGTTGGTTTTGAAGGTTCCTTCTGCTTGGGCCGCGGCATCTGCCAGCACACCCCAGGCGGCGGCATAGTCAGTGAGTTTTTCCGCAAACTCCCCTGCCGTTTCTCCGCTTTTACTTTCTGTTGAATGGGCATTTGATTCTTTGACCATTTCTACCATTGCATCGGGGTTGTCGATTAAAGGACAGGGCCTGAGATGATTTTGGTTGAAGGGCTGCCTTTTTTGGTAGGCTTTAAACAGCGGTGATTGGAGTGCACCCAATAAAGACACGTCTTTGATATTGTCGGTGGCATAATGGACAAATGCACAGGGTTCCACTTCACCGGAAGCGTTGATGTGCAGGTAGCGCCGGCCTCCGGCAATACATCCGCCGGATATGATGCCGTCGTTCCAAAAATCCATCAGAAAAATGGGTTTCTCCAGCCTAAATTTTGAGGTTTGTTTGTGCATAAATGCCCTTTGTTTTGGTGTTGCCATCAGATTGACATCGGCATTAACGCCGA
Source organism: Bacillota bacterium (assembly GCA_012519025.1). Classification (GTDB taxonomy): domain Bacteria; phylum Bacillota; class Limnochordia; order DTU087; family DTU087; genus JAAZMF01. The sequence continues at coordinate 3,968 of JAAYQZ010000008.1, read as the reverse complement.
CGGGAATGTAGGTAAAATACCAGACAAAACGGGTGCCTTTTTCTATGAGCAGATCGATAAATTCTTCTGAACCAACGTGCTCGGTGTTGTCCCGGGAGTAAGTAACTGATGCACCAAATAGACAGCGGTGCTTTTTGAGTATGTCCATGGCCTGCATCACACTGTTAAAAACTCCCGGACCTCGGCGGGCATCGGTGTAGTCCCCCATCCCTTCCAAACTGATGGCAAGAGTCACATTGCCTGCTTCCACCATATCCCGGGCAAACTCATCATTTATTAAAGTGCCGTTGGTGAATATGTGAAATACTTGTTCTGGGTGGCGCTTGGCAAGGGTGAATATGTCCCTTTTACGAAGGGTCGGCTCACCGCCGGAAAGTACGATAAAGTAAATGCCGAGTTCTTCTGCTTCAGCTAGGATTCTGTCCATTGTTTCCAAAGGCAAATCCTCGCCTGTGTATTCCCCGGCCCAGCAGCCTGTACAGTTTAAATTACACCGGGAGGTAGGATCCATTAAAACGGCAAAAGGTACTGATACACCGAGTTTCTCGGCAGCAGCGGTTTGCTTCGGTACGCCTAAAAACATACTGTGTAAAAAGTAGTTGACTAAAATAGTGTCCCGAATATGGGGATGAAGATCCCGAAATGCACTCACTGTAAAGCCATACCAAGGGCTTTCAACATCGGTAAGCAGCTTGCCGGCACGATCAATCAATTCCTTGTGGTACGGATCCCGGGCAACTTTTTTTGACCAAGCCAGGATCTTGCTGATGTTTTTTTCCGGTGATTTAGAGACATAACCCAATACTTGGCGAATTGCAGCTTCACCCAGATGGCTGATGGCTGTTTTCACCGCAAATTACCTCCTTTTGAAAGCTTCTTCGACCAATTGGTCTATTACGTGGATGATTTACTGGATAAGTACAGACATTCCTGCCCTTTTGTGAAAAAATCAGATTTAGGATTCGAGATTGCTGCGGGCCTTCAGTTTACCATTATTCGCTAAATTCACTTTTCATTCCCTTGCAATTGAAGTTCGTTCAAGGTATAATGTTATTAGCTTAATCCATATAGGTGGAACGGGGGACCCCTCGGGTGAATCTGCTCAGGCAGAAGGGCTGCCCGGCCCTAACCATTAGCTAACCTCGTCAGCGTAGGGACTATGCTGAGGAGGTTAAATTATGGCTAGATGTATTGATTGTGGCGAACGGATGGCAGCTTGGGATGATTATTGTCCGCGATGTGGGGCTAGAAAGGCTTTAAAAGGTCCCGGCAGCAGTAAAAACGATAAGAAAAAGTCTTTTTGGCTTTTGGGGCGTTTTAAAAAACTAGCTTAAGAGCCTGAGGCTCTACTCCTGGCAAGTCCACAGTCTGTAGATGGCCTTTTAGGCTTTGACACAGGCGAAAATGGAATATATGAACATAGAAAACGGGATCACCTGCATGTGCAGGTGATCCCGTTTTGTGTTATTGCTATGAATTAATCTTCTAAAGTGCCTTTCCAAAGGAAGTGCAGGTTGCAGTACTCTCTGGCATAGACTTCATCGGCTTCTATGCAGAATTCAGCTTCCGGTACATCCCCCGGTTTGAGGTGTTTACGGTAGACGATTCCATCGGCGATAAGCTCAATCCACTCAATATAGTGAACATCGAGCATAGGATGGGGTTCACTGCCTACAGTGACTTTGTAACCGTTGGCGGTTTTTGTAATTACCGGTACATGCTTTTCTCTCGATGCATCAACGGTGTTTTCTTGCTGAAGCTCCATAGGCTCGTTGCAGCAGACTAAAGTACCGGCTCCGGTGTGCAGCACTTCAACGATATTGCCGCACTTCTTACAAAGATAGACCTCATTCATTTTGGTCATTGAATCATTGCCTCCCCCTGGGCCGTAGCGGCCCGTAGTAATAACTAGTTAATAACGATTACCCTTTTAGGGAGGGTTTTAAACCTATTTTAGTTTCTTTCCCTGGCAACGATCTCATCGAGTACTTTCGCCGCTTCCACAATGACGTTGTGGCACAGAAGCTCTTCTGTGCGGTGTTTTTCTTTCAATGGAGCGCAGTAAATATCGCCCATTGCGTTTGTATACTTATTAAAAAGTTCCACAGTCAATTCTTTAATGTAGGTGCTTTCATGGGCCCTATCTTCTATAAAAAGTTTGCCCAACACCATAATGGCCGCGGTTAGGGCCCCACATACGCTTTCTATGGTCATACCGCCGCCAAAGCCCGCCGCCATCTTCAAGGCTTCTTTATCAAGTCCAAGGCCATATGCTTCATTGGCACCATATAGGATCTTCTCTGCACAGTTTAGATCCTCTGCATTGCCAAAGCCCTGTTCCAGCAACTCCTCCAACATCTACTCATCCACTCCCCCGCCCAAATTTTATAACCCTATATTGCTATTATATCTATGCTTAGGATTTTGTGCTTATTATTTTTCCTGCAGACCGGGACCCAAAACAAACTCCAGATCACGGGCTACTTTTTCTAAGTTTACTCGGCGATCATCTAAAAGATAAGAGCCTACAGAGTAGTCTATTGCTCCATTTACTACCGCGGCCACAAGGGCGGGCTCAACGGGGTAATTTTCCGGAAGAATTCGCTGCATGAGTTTGATGGTGGGTTTTTCCAGTCCCCGGCGTATATTCCAGACACGAATCTGCAGATCCTTTGGAAAGCCGGGCACTGAATGTGACACAGACTCAGCCAGCCTCTGATTTTTGACGAAAAATTGTCCCCTAAGTGTTACTAAGACATGTATACACTCTGTCACAGTTTTGCAGTCGGCCAGCCAAGCTGTCACAGTTTGCACATACTCCTCTGACCGACTTTCAAGCAGTGAGACAAACAATTCCTGTTTGCTTTGAAAATAGAGATAGAGTGTGCCTTTGGCTACACCGGCAGCTTCCGCGATATCATCCATACGGGCAGCAGCATAGCCTCGACCGGCAAAAATCAGGGCGGCGGCTTCCAGTATTTCGATGCGCTTATCTTGGATCGCACCATGGTTGCTCACTAACTATCTGCTCCTTGTTTTAAAATATCCCAGTTCTCACCGGCAACGGCATGCAGCATGATTTCACTGTCTATGCCGACCATGGCCCAAATCTTGGTCTTTTGCCCATTGTAGTTCAATCCGGCATCCAAAACAAGGTTTTCCGCCTGAGCCACCATCAATTGTCCTTCCCGGACTTCTTTGCTTGTTAAAGAGCCGAGTTCATGCATTAATTCAAGCTGTTTTAGTGTTTCATCAGCAGCCCGCTTTCCTTCTTGTGCTAGCAGGTATGCCTGCCAAAGCTGCTTCAGTTCCTTTACTGCACCATTTAGTTCGAGATAAAATCCATCTTCAGCCACAGCTCTTCGCAAAGAGGCTTTCTCTAAAGCTGCTTCCTTGGCAAGCAGATCCGCCTTTTTCCTGCCACCATCGCCGAAGCTATATGATGCACTGAGTTCCACCTGCCAAGGGTCATCGATCTCCAAACCTGAGGAAGCATCCGTGTTCCCCGTTCCGGAGCCGACTCCTCCAGCAGGATCTGCACCCAAGAAATCAGGCATATCCGACATCTTGCTTCTGGCAGCTGTGGATATCCAAGTTTTGTCTGAGTCGATAGAAGACTGCAGTACAGTTTCGTCAAGCACATACTGACCGCTCAGTTTAATACTCCAATCCCGATCATTTCTTACTTCATCAAGGGCAATTTGGGCCAGTGTTTCTTGATATTTCAATTGGTTAATTTCCGGCCGATGTAAGAGCATATGGTCATATGCTTGATCAAAATCTATCTGCCAAGGTTCTACCTTTACGTGATAGCCGTCTGCCAATACTTTAGCCCAGTCAAGGGCATCATCCCTTGTAATACTGCCGCGGGTATCTTGGCCGATGGTCTGTAAAAGTGACATTACTGCCATCTCCACACCGATTTTAGCTGTTTCTGTAGTCTTTTGTGCTTCAAGGTAAGCATTCTT
>JAAYQZ010000100.1 GCA_012519025.1 Bacillota bacterium | reverse complement strand
TTCTCAGAGCAGAAGAAAGGGCAAGCTCTATCAGGGAAGTTCTAGATGAGTTAATTCTACTGGGAGGCGTCAGTCACATTCGCGGATTGGATGGCATGCTGAGTCAGGAACTGGGTGTACAAGCCCATGTGGTAAACCCGTTTTCAAAACATAACCTAGCACCGGAATTAACTTTGCCGGATAATTACAGCATCTACGGCTCTGCCTTAGGGCTTGCGTTAAGGGGGCTTGGCGAATGAAAGTCAATCTCTTACCAATAGATGAAAGACCGCTAAAGGCAAGTGCCGTTCGAAGCGGATTTATAGTTTCGGTTGTCGGCATTCTCATTTTGTCCCTGGCCCTAGGTGCAGCTGTGTTTGGCAATATGCAACTTAAGCAGCTTCATATCCAGCAGCAAAACACCGCGCGCAACCTGGATATCCTTGAAAGGCAAAGGGTACAGCTTGACATCTTGCAAAAGAGTGTAGCGGAATTACAGCACGCACATCAACACTTCCACAGTTTGCTTGAAGCTGCCAAGGATCGAAGACTGCCGGAGTTTGTGATCAATGCGATGCAGGAGATACCTTTCGGTCTTTTCGTAGAGCGCGCAGTGATCTCAAACGGTAAAATGCAGATCGAGGGATACACACAAGACCTTGGTCATTTGACCCGGTATATGCAAAAACTCAAAGAGTCATCTTTAGATGTAAGTGTGGCAAGCCTGCTGCCCCACACCCCCAGTGGATTTACACAATTTCTAATTGAGATAGAAGCGGGTGTTTAGAGTGCCTATCTTCAACAACTTAAGGGAAAAACTGTCTTGGCAAATTGCCCTCGCTGTTGTTTTGTATGTTGTTATAGTGGGCTCTCTCGTGTTTTATGGACTTTCATTTCATATGGAAAAACAAAAGACCATGGCGGCAATCGTCCAAGACGAAAAACTGGAACAGACGTTTTTGCGTGCCTTAGAAAAAAGGCCGCTTTTGGAGCAGGAACAAACTCAATTAGCAGCCGAACTATGGGCAAATCGCCGGGAAATCCCAGTCAAATCGGACATTCCCCTCGTTGTTAAAGCTTTAGGGGATTTGGTCACCGGTTTAGGAATGGAGCTTTTGGAGTTGGACTACCGACCGGTAGGACACACCCAGGAACCAAATAAATTCAGCTTCAGTTTAGTAGCTGAAGGTGATCATGGGGTTTTAACTTTGGTCAGCTTCCTGGGGCAAGCCCTGCCGACTCTGGCGGTACAAAACCTAGAAATCGGAGGAATTGGTGAAAACCGTTTGCGGATTTCCATGTTGGCTGATCTCTATGTTGCACCGGACGAAGCAGCCGATGGTTACAGCTGGCAGGGGATAGTACCGAATAGCCCACCAAAGGCAACATATACAGGGTTTGGGGTGCCTTTTGCTGCTGTAAAAGAGTTTTATAGTGATCAATATAAAGTCTTGGGCATTGTATCCACAGCCCGGGAAAACCATGCTTTACTTTCTGTAAATGGGACCCAAAAGTGGTTCAAAGCCGGTGATGAATTGGCCCATGGACGCATCACAGATGTAATGTCCACCGGCATTATCATAGATTTGGCAGGGGTCAAGATTC
>JAAYQZ010000099.1 GCA_012519025.1 Bacillota bacterium | reverse complement strand
GATCGTGGTGCTCAATCTGATCTATAAGGCCCTCATCTTCCAGGTCCTTAATCACGTTTTTCCTGGCATCGTAGCGATCTTGGCCATGGTATTTTCCACCGGCTTCAGTGACTTTTGCATCACCGTCCAATACTAAAATCGCCGGTAGATTGTGCCTTTGGGCTACTTCAAAGTCATTGGGATCATGGGCCGGAGTAATTTTTACAACTCCTGTGCCAAACTCTTGGTCCACGTAATCATCGGCTACGATGGGAATTTTCCGACCCATTAAGGGTAAAATACAGCTTTTACCTACAAGATGCTGATATCGTTCATCTTTGGGGTTGACAGCCAAAGCAGTGTCACCGAGCATGGTTTCCGGCCGCGTTGTGGCAACAACCATGTATTCACCGCTGTCATCGGCTAAAGGATAGCGTATATGCCATAGTTTGCCTTCTGTGTCCTCATGTTCAACCTCAATGTCAGAAAGGGCTGTTGAACATCGGGGGCACCAATTGATAATGTAATCCCCTTGGTAAATTAAGCCTTTCTCATAAAGCTCTACAAAGACCTCTCGCACGGCCCGGGAACAACCTTCATCCATAGTAAAACGCTCACGTTCCCAGTCACATGAGGCTCCAAGACGTCGCAGTTGAGTTAATATGCGCCCCCCATATTTTTCTTTCCACTCCCAGACTCTTTCAAGAAACGCTTCCCTGCCCAGATCATGGCGACTTTTGCCTTCAGTTTCTCGCAAATGAGCCTCCACCCGGGCTTGGGTGGCAATACCGGCATGATCGGTTCCCGGTATCCATACTGCATCATAACCCTGCATACGGCGCCATCTGATGATGACATCCTGCATGGTTGTATCCATGGCATGGCCCAAATGCAGCTCTCCTGTCACATTTGGAGGCGGTATTACAATGCAAAAGGGTTCTTTATTCGGATCTATTTCAGCGTGGAAATATCCGCTATTTTCCCAAATCTTGTACCACTTGGTCTCCACAGCGTGGGGATCATAAACAGTGGGGATGCCCCCTTGAGTTTTCGTGATCGTTGATTCCGCCATCGCTGATACCTCCTTACCCGAAATTTCTCTACAAAAACAAAAAAGCCATCGTCCGAAGGACGAAAGCCTTAACTTCCGCGTTACCACCTTTGTTCCACCCATACGGCAAAGCCCTGGGGGCACTCAAACTGCTGTAACGGGCAGACCCGACCCCATCTACTGCACGGCGTGATATTTTGCCTTTGGGTTCGATGAGGGTGACTCCGAGGCGACTTCGACACTTCCTGTCCGGGGAGCCTTTTCAGCCAAGGGACTCCCTCTCTGGCGGGGTAAAGTGCCTACTCCTCCCCTTCACAGTCTAATTTTGCTTTAATATTACCTGAAAGAAAAGTAAATGTCAACTTGCAGAAACGGCTTTAATCCTACTTTCTAAGGGAGACTCAGCAATGCAACACCTTCGTAACATTCTATATGGTATAATAGTATTTGGAATGTTAGTACGGAAGGGAAGATATAATGCCTGAGAAAATCTTGGTTGTCGATGATGAACAAGCAATTCTTGAGCTGATCAAGTTTAACCTGAAACGGGAAGATTGGCAAGTCGTCACTGCATTGGACGGTGATGAGGCAATGCGGCTATTTAAGCTGGAGAAACCTGACCTTGTTATCTTAGACATCATGATGCCTTTGAAAGATGGGTGGGCGGTTTGCCGGGAAATCCGGGAAGTGTCAACTGTTCCCATCATAATGCTTACTGCCAAAGAGGCAGAAGCAGACAAGATCAAGGGCCTGGAGATGGGTGCCGATGACTATATAACAAAACCTTTCAGCCCCAAAGAATTGATTGCCCGGGTGAGGGCCAATCTCCGCCGGGCAGCTCAAGCCGGGCCGCCCAGTGAGCATGTAGTCACATTGGAAGGTTTGAGGATCGATATAGATCGGCATATGGTCACTTTAGACGATGAGCCTTTAGTTTTGACACCAAAGGAATTTGATCTGCTGCTGCTTTTGGCCCGGAACAAAGGGCGTGTTTTGAGCCGAGACATGCTTTTGGAAACTGTTTGGGGTTATGACTATGGTGGAGAAACCCGCACCGTTGACGTGCATATTAGACGTTTGCGCCAAAAGATGAACGAGGATCCAACAAGGCCTCGATACATTCACACAGTACACGGTGTAGGCTATAAAGTGGAGGAGCCGAAGTAAGCCATGGAAAAGTCCCAATCCAAGCGCCTCAGCCATAAGACCTTAGTATTTCAGGGGCAACTGCTTCTTGCAGCCATCATGGCCTCAGTCATCGGACTTTGGCTTCTGGGTCTGTCTTTTTGGTGGCCAGTATGGGTTGCTCTTGTGTTGGGAATAGTAGTTTACCTTGCTTATTTGTACTATCGCAGACACTTCTTTGATCCCATTCGCAGTATTCAAGTAGCCATCAACCGCGTTGCCCAAGGAGAATTGGAAGAACGGGTGGTGCTGCGCTTTACCGGCGATCCGGAGTTTGTGGAGTTGAGTGAAGCCATAAACGCCATGGCAGAACACTATGCCCTGCTGGTAGAGGAGGCCACACGCCACCGCAACCACCTGAATGCCATATTATCCAGTCTTGTGGATGCTTTAGTTGCGGTTGACAAGGATCTGAGAATCACAATGATTAATCCTGCTGCCTGCAACCTGCTGGATATTACCCCGGACAGCCGGGGTCGATACCTTTTAGAGTCGATCCGCAATTACGACTTAAGCCAGCTTTTCCAGCAAGTACTGCAGGAAGAAGCAACTATCGTACAGGAAATTCAAGTGTTTGTGCCGCAGCACCACATATTCCGCGCCATTGTAAGCCCGATTCGCTCTCAAAGAACCGGTCGCTTAGTCGGAGTTGTGGCTATTTTGCATGATATCACAGAGCAAAAGCGGCTGGAGCAGATGCGTACAGATTTTGTGGCAAATGTATCCCACGAACTGCGCACTCCCCTAACCTCTATCAAAGGTTTTGTGGAAACTTTAAAAGATGGGGCCATCGATGATGCTGAGGCATCAAGGCGATTCCTCAGCATCATGGAAACTGAGAGCGATCGTATGGTGGATCTTGTGAAAAACCTCTTGGAGCTTTCGCGCCTGGAGGCCCCGGATCGCTCATGGGATCTTGTACCCGTGAATCTTTCGGAGACTGTGCGAAACATGGCAGATGCGTATTACCAAAGGGCGGAGGAACTTGATATCAGTCTCAACATCAGCACTGAAGCTGATTTGCCTTTGGTTAAGGGTGATGCCACTTTGCTGCGGCAAGTAATAGCAAACTTACTGGACAACGCCTTGAAATACACTGATGCCGAAGGACAGGTATGGTTGTCTTTGTTTAACGGGGAAACTGGAGTCACGGTGGAAGTACAGGATACGGGTATAGGTATCCCATCCAGACATTTGGATCGTATTTTCGAGCGTTTCTACCGGGTAGATAAAGGACGATGTAGGCAGCGGGGCGGCACCGGGTTGGGGTTAGCCATCGTTAAACACATCGTAGAAAAGCATGGTGGAACTATAACAATAGAAAGCGAGTACGGAGAGGGTACCGTGTTTACAGTTGCTTTGCCAAGGGCCGAGGATTCCCCGGAAACTGAAGCTGTAGAGAAAAAAGCCGCTATTTAACAACAAATAGCAGTGATTTCAGCTGCGCCTAGCTGGAGGCTGCTCTCAAGTAGTAGATAGACAAAAGCAAAACCAGTCCCCAGACCCAACTGATGCGCCGATACCACGGAGCCCTGGAAGGACCTAGGGCTCTGTAATGTGCCATTTCTTCATGTTCCTGTTGAGGTATATCGGTGTATTTTACAATCGAGAAGACAGCAACCATGGTCAACAAACCCAAAAGCTGCCTGCCTGTGGCAAACAGCCGTTCTTGAAAAACTCCTACGAACAGCTGCGTTAATCCCAACCCAAATGCTGTTACTAGTGCCAACTGTCCGGGAAACTTTATTCGCCGCCTTAAATTCCATCCCATGACGAAAGTTAGATAATTTCCAATAGCCTGGTATGCGCCCAGTGGATGCAGACGCTGGCCATCGGCTACTACCGCAAGCGCCAGCACTGTTGTCCTGCCGACGGTACTGGTGCCCACTGAAGTTATGGCCCAGGCCAGTGCCATAGGCGGTGCCAACACATCTGCCAAATCTCGGTAATACCAATCTGTTTTATGCAGGAACCAAACGGTTACCCCCACAAATCCCAAAAATGCTCCCAAACCGGAAAGACCGGTGTTCAGTGAGAGCATCTCTTCGGGGAAAGCGATAAAATATGGCAGTTCATACAACACAAACACTACCCTGGCCATCAGCAGGCCGGCTAAAAAAACACATATTAAATAATCCAACATCACTTCAAGTGACCAATCCCGGCGGCGGGCCTCCCGAAGCACCAGGATCACAGCTGCCCCATAGCCCAGAGCAAGCATTGTACCGTAGGCATAAATATGTACCGGCCCGAGCGTAAAAAGTACAGTATCCATCTACGTAAGCCTCCTGCCTCCCAGCTCACTAACTACGACTCCTGCCAGCATAAACCCTGCCCCTATTTGGTTTATCCAGGGTAAACGTTCCCCCAACATAAGAAAGGCCAAAATTGAGGCAAACACCGGTTCTAAAGAAAAAACAAGGCTCACTCTGGTCGGTGTAGTGTAGGGCTGCACTCTAATCTGGAGGTATTGGGCAACAGCTGTGGCAAAGATGGCCAAATACAAAAGACCGCCCCAAAGTCCGGGGCTGTTGAGATTTGGCATTGGTGTGCGGACTGCAGCAGTCCCGAGCCCGACAACCGCCACAGTCCCCAACTCCACCCAAGTTAAACTGACTGCGTCTAAAGAACCGCCGTAATAATCCACAGCAATGATCTGCATCGCATACAACAGTGCACACACCAAAACCCAAAGATCCCCTTTGTGCAGGACCCAAGGTTCTTGGAAGTCCAAGGTAAGAAGGCCCAACCCCATGGTCGCCATTACAACACCTAAAATAGCTGCGTTCCCCGGCCGTTTTCTAAGCAGCAGCGTAGAAAGTATCGGCGTTATAACCACCGACAAAGCTGTAATAAAGGCTGCTTTGGACGCGGTCGTATATTGGATGCCTATTGTCTGGGAGAGAAATCCACCCCAAAGCAAAAGACCCAGCCCAACACCGACAAACCCTGTCCGGACATCCAGTTTCCTCTGGCCAAGTTTCACAAATGGAGTCAGAACAAGAAAGGCCAGCAAAAATCTAAAGCCAACCAGGTAATCCGGCGGCAAAGCGGCGACCAATAGTTTGAGAACAGGGAAAGTGCCTCCCCAAATTACAGTCACCAAAAGTAGTGCGATATCAGCCCGCAGGGGGCTGATATGGTGTTTCTTCAATGGCTTACTCTCCCTCATCTACGACTAGATCTCCGTGTTTTGACACATGTGCAGCCAACCCGCCATCATCCAGAAGCCGGATCATTGCTTTGGGCAGCGGCGATGTTCTCAATTCCAGGCTTTTGGTCTTATTGTAAATAATGCCTTTCGATAAATCAATCGCCAGTTCATCATAGGCATCGATCTGGTCTGTATCGCAAATTATTACTGGTAAACCTACGTTGACAGCATTGCGGAAAAATATACGTGCAAAAGACTTGGCAAGCACTGCACTTACCCCAGCCAATTTAATTATAGTGGGCGCATGTTCTCGACTTGAGCCAAGGCCGAAATTTTTACCTCCCACTACGAAATCCCCTGGGGCGACTTTATCGGCAAATTCGGGGTCAGCATCTTCAAGCACATGTTTTGCCAATTCCGGTAGATTTGAACGCAAATGAAATAGTCTTCCCGGTGCGATGTGATCAGTGGAGATGTTATCTCCAAACTTCCAGGCTTTACCTTCCATGCGCATTTGTTAAAACCTCCCTTGGATCAGTGATTACTCCTGTCAAAGCCGCAGCTGCAGCCACCGCAGGTGAGCCCAAATAAATGCAGCCCAGAGGATTACCCAAACGACCCTGGAAATTGCGATTAGACGTGTTCAATGAAACCTCGCCATCACCCAAAATCCCCTCATGGACGCCTACACACGGACCACAGCCCGGTGCCAGTATAACCGCACCCGCCTCAACCAACTGTTCAATATATCCTGCCTGGATAGCCTCAAGGAAAATCTTGCGGGAGGATGGAACCACTCTACAGCGGACGCTTGCCGCCACCTGCTTGCCTTTCAAAATCGATGCGGCAATCGCTATATCCGATAAGCGCCCGTTGGTACATGAACCGATGAAAACCTGATCAACAGCAGTGCCCTGCAAATCACCCACTGTACGCACATTATCTACAGTATGGGGAGCCGCCAAAGTGGGTTCTAGGTTGCTGACATCTATATCTATAATTCGCTCGTAATCTGCACCTTCATCGGCCTTCAAAGGCTTGAAAGCCTGTCCCCGTCCGTTTTGCTCCAAATAGCTTTTTGTCACACTGTCGCTTTCTATAAGACCGGCCTTTGCTCCGGCTTCAACTGCCATGTTTGAAAGTGTGAGCCTATCATCCATGGGCATTTCTGCCACTGTCTCACCGGTAAATTCAAGCGCCTTATATGTGGCGCCGTCTGCACCCAATATCCCAATCACATGTAAAACAATATCTTTTGCAAAAACACCTGCCGGCAGCTTCCCGGTAATATTTATTCGAATAGTTTCCGGCACCCTCAGCCAGGTCTTACCTAAGGCCATCCCAATAGCTACATCAGTGGAACCCATTCCGGTGGCAAACGCACCCAAGGCGCCTGCCATGCAGGTATGAGAATCGGCACCGATTATCACTTGCCCCGGTGCTCCGAAATCCTCCGCGATGAGCTGATGGCACACTCCGGCTCCCACATCGGAAAGCACACTGCCGGTTTTCTCGGCAAATTCTCTCAGCATCTTATGATCGTTTGATAATTCTTTCCTGGGACTGGGAGCAGCGTGGTCAATGAAAAAAACCGTGTTTTCGGGATTTGCTACCTTTTCCAATCCTATGCTTTCCAGCTGTTTTACCGCCAATGGGCTTGTACCATCTTGCCCTAAAGCAACATCCACCGGTGCTATGATTGTATCACCGGCTCTGACTTCCCGTCCTGTGCGCTGGCTGAGGATTTTCTCCGCCAATGTCAATGCCATAATCCCAACCCTCTCTCCCTCATTCTGTAACCCGATGCGGCCGGATTTTTGTATACCGGTATATCCTGCCGAATTGTGTAGACATCACCTTAGCGCGGAAAATCGGCAGGGCTCTGTAAGAGTCCCGTGCCGATCTCCTTCTGCACTTCTATATAAGTTCGCCTACCCGGCGTCAACTTCCTGGCGATAATCCTCATAAATATATACCAATTCTTTATCAAACAAGGCTCGCTTTAAATTCACTGATACCTCTCTGACCTTGGCCAATACCGCTTCAGCCTCTTTGCCGTCTAGAGCGATGCCATACTCCAAAAACTTGGCAATCAAGGCCCTTGAACCCGAGTGTTTACCAATTACGATCTGCCTTTGCAGTCCTACTTCCTCAGGGGCAAACACTTCGTAGGTAGAAGCATCTTTCAAAACACCGTCTGCATGAATACCGGATTCATGAGCAAACATATTGCTCCCAACAATGGCCTTCCAGACCGGCAGTTCCCGCCCTGAGGCCCGTGCGACATACTCACTGGCTTCACGGAACATATCAGTCTTAAACTCCAAATCTATATCCATGAGATGCTTTAAGGCCATGACCACTTCCTCTAAAGCAGCGTTGCCGGCCCGCTCACCGAGACCATTGATGGTAACCCCAACAAACTGGGCTCCTCCCCGCACCCCGGCTAGAGCATTTGCGGTCGCCATTCCAAAGTCGTTATGGGTGTGCATCTCTATCTCGAGCCCCGCGGCGTCTTTGATGGCTTTCACGCGTTCGCATATGGTAAATGGATCCATGATGCCAACAGTGTCACAATAACGCAGGCGATCTGCACCGGCGTTTTTTGCTTCTTGGGCAAACTTAATGAGGAAATCCATGTCTGAACGGGAGGCATCCTCTGCATTGACAGATACATATAAGTCGTGCTTTTTGGCAAACTCACAGGCCTCTGTCATATGCTGCAGGACCCAATCCCGACTAGTTTGCAGTTTATGCTTGATGTGAATATCAGAAGTCGAGATTGAAATTGCTACAGCATCCACTCCGCAGTCCAAAGATGCTTCCACATCTTTAACTACTGCCCGATTCCAAGCCATTATACTGGCCTTCAAATCGGCTTTAACAATGGCCTTAATGGCCGCCTTTTCATCTCCACCCATGACAGGGATACCGGCTTCTATCTGGTGGACTCCCATGGCATCCAGGAACTTTGCGATTCGAATTTTCTCATCATTGGCAAAAACCACACCAGCGGTTTGTTCACCGTCTCGCAAAGTAGTATCGACAATTTGTACAGTTCCTTGATCATTGGAATACAAAAACCTAGATTTAGGCATTTGTAATCACCTCCTGGGCAACATTTAAAGCCTATGTTGTCATTTTTTTAACTATACTCCACGATGCTGCTTCTGTCAATGCCGCCGCGTATTAGTAATGGGTCAGCTGCCCCCTGAAACAATCTAGTCAAGCAGCCTTGCTCGGATTATCTCATTAACTTTCTTGGGATTTGCTGTACCTTTCGATGCCTTCATCACCTGACCCACTAAAAACCCAACAGCCTGCAGTTTTCCGCTTTTTACGTCATTGACGGGATCAGGATGATCTTCAAGGACTTTGTCAATCATTTTCTCCAACTCACCGGCATCACTGACCTGCCTTAAGCCTTGCTCATCAATGATTTGCTCGGCCGACTTACCGGAAACGAACATCTCCTCCAAAACATCCTTGGCTATAATGTTGCTTACTTCCGCTCCTTGAACAAGCTTCACAAGCTTTGCCAAGTCTGCAGGGCCCACCGGTGAATCTTCGATCTGCATGTTATGGGCATTCAGCCAGCGAAGGATTTCACCCATAACCCAGTTGCTGACGAGCTTTGCATCGCCAACCTCTTGGACGCATTTTTCGAAGTAATCGGCTAGTGCACGGCTGCCGGTTAAAACTTCCCCATCATAAGCCGGAAGCCCATACTCATCAATGAAGCGTTTACACTTTGCGTCAGGTAGTTCCGGCAGTGAATTTTTAATGGTTTCGATTTTTGCAGCATCCAATCTGACGGGGTACAGATTTGGGTCAGGCATATATCTGTAATCTGCCGCATCCACTTTAGTGCGCATGGAAAAAGTCATGCCTTTCGCTTCATCCCAATGCCGTGTTTCAGGAACTATCGTTCCTTGATTTTCAAGGATTTCTTTTTGCCGACGCACTTCAAACTCCAAAGCCCTCTGCACTGCCCGAAAAGAATTGAGATTCTTAATCTCTGCTTTTACGCCGAAGGCATCGGTACCTTTCGGTTTGAGGGAAATGTTTGCATCACAGCGCAGTGATCCCTCTTCCATTTTGCAGTCAGATACCTCCGTGTATTCAAGCAGTGTCTTCAGTTTTTCTAAAAACAATCGTGCCTCCTCGGGTGAACGTATATCAGGTTTAGTCACAATTTCAATCAACGGAATGCCGGCCCGGTTATAATCCAAAAGGGAATAAGCCGAACTCATGATACTTTCACCGGCATGGATGGACTTACCCGCTTCTTCCTCCATATGCACCCGTTCGATACCGATGGAACGCGGACTGCCTTCAAATGAAATTTCCACAACTCCGTTACCACAGATAGGTAAATCATCTTGTGATACCTGATAGGCTTTGGGTAAATCAGGATAGAAATAATGCTTCCGATCGAATTTGGAAAACTCGTTAATAGTGCACTTAAGCGCCAATCCCGCTTTGATTGCCAGATCCACCGCGCGGCTGTTTAATACAGGCAAAGCACCCGGTAGGCCCATACACACCGGGCATACCTGACTGTTGGGAACACCGCCAAAGACAGTACTACATCCACAAAAAATCTTTGAATCCGTCAACAGCTCCGCGTGGATCTCCAATCCTATGACTACATCCCAATCAATCACTAGTACCCACCTCCAGCTTGGGCCGTCTAGCTGCCATTGAGCAGCCCTGTTCAAAGGCATGGCCTACTTTTAGAACAGAAACTTCATCAAATGGCCTGCCTAAAATCTGCACACCCAGCGGCAACCCCTCTTTAGTGTATCCACAAGGTAGGCTGAGTGCCGGTATACCTGCCAAATTCGCAACACTGGTGAAAACGTCCGATTGATACATTGCCACAGGATCATCGACCTTATGCCCTAAAGGAAAGGCCGCGGATGGTGCAGTTGGCAGCAAAAGAACACAGCACTCATCTAAGGCCTCAGCCAAATCAGTTTTAATCAATGTGCGCAGTTTTTGGGCTCTTTCATAATGTGTTTTCCGATATTGTCCGGATAAAGCGGCAGTACCCACTAAAATACGCCGTTTTGCTTCTTTACCCATAAGTCCTCGGGTCTTGCTGAACATAGTTACTGTATCTTCAGCTTCAAACACCCTGCTGCCCAGCCGCACCCCATCCAAAGAGGCGAGGCTGGAACTAACCTCACAGGCCGCCAATAAATAAAAGCAAGCAACAGCAAATTTGCTGTGTGGTAGTGATACTTTCCGAACTGTGGCACCCAAAGATTCCAGTACATTGGCCATGCCAAACAGTGCTTCCTTAACCTCAGCATCTTCAACTTCCTCGATCAGCTCCGCGGGCATTCCCACAACCAGACTTTTAATATCTTCTGTCAGTGCTGCTTCATAGTTTTCCGGCTGCATTCGCCCGGATGTTGGATCCTGGCCGTCGGGCCCGGCGATGGTCTGCAAAAGTATAGCTGCATCCCTGACATCATGGGTCATGGGGCCAATGTGATCCATGGAAGGTGCTGCCGGGATCAAGCCGTAACGGGATACAAGGCCGTATGTAGGCTTAAGCCCAACAATACCGCAAAATGCCGCCGGCTGTCGCACTGACCCACCGGTATCAGAGCCCAAAGCACCGCAAGCTGCACCTGCAGCAACAGCCGCGGCAGAGCCACCGCTGGAACCTCCGGGCACCCGCGACAGGTCCCACGGATTCCGGGTGGCTTTATACATGGAGTTCTCTGTCGATGAGCCCAATCCGAACTCATCGAGATTGGTCTTACCAATGATGATAGCCCCTGCCTCTTTAAGCTTGGCCACAGCAGTTGCATCAAAAGCAGGAACATAGTTTTCCAAAACTTTAGATGCACAAGTGGTCCGAAGCCCTTTAGTAGAGATATTATCCTTAACTGCAATGGGAATACCCAAAAGATCTCGGGCATCGCCCTGTTTTAACATCTCGTCGGCACGTTCGGCTGCTTTGAAAGCCTCTTCTTTATTTAAGGTGATATACGCCCCCACTTGGGCGTCTACTTCATCGATTCGCTCAAACACCGATGTTACCAGCTGTTTTGCAGTTATTTCACCACTGTGCAGCAGTTCTCGTAAGTAATGAATGGGCTTTTCCGTCAACTGCATCCTGTTTGTCGCCTCCTATCTTTAATCATCTTCTTCTATAATGCGGGGAACACGAAAATAGCCATCCACTACATCAGGACCGTTGGCAACGGCATCTTCGTGGGGCAAAGATTTTTCGACTTCATCTGCCCGCATGGATATGGATTGCTCTAAAGGATAGACAGTTGGTGAAACACTTCCAACATCTACTTCATCAAAAACTTCCGCCAAAGCCATGATCACAGATATTTCTTCGGGAAAAACCGCTTTTTCTGCAGAAGTCAACTCTATACGTGCAGTTTCCGCCAATGCTTGTATATCTTTCAATGTCATTGTTTGTTTCACTTAGATTCCCCCTTCGCAAATTTTAGCAAGTCAGCTTCAGACAATATATTAACACCGAGCTCTTCAGCCCGCTGAAATTTTGAACCGGGATCCGTACCGGCCACGACATAATCTGTGTTGCGGCTCACTGAACTTGTCACCCTTGCACCCAAGCCCCGCAGCAATTGTGCTGCTTCCTGCCGGGTAAACTCGGTTAGAGTGCCTGTTAAAACTACTGTTTTGCCGTTGAAAAACGTTTCTTCCGAGATATCGCCCTCTTTGTTGGCCGAACCCACCGTCGGTTCTGACAAATTTACGCCTGCTTCTGCCAAGCGCTGAATAATTTTCCGGTTTTGGGGCTCTGCCATAAAGGCCGTAATGCTGTCTGTAATCTTATCTCCTATTAGATTGACGCGTCTAAGCGTGTCTTCAGATGCCTCCATGAGGTTGTCCATTGTTTGGAAATGAGCAGCCAGTTCTCTTCCGGCGGCTTCACCTACCAGCTCAATACCTAAAGCGAAGATCACCCTAGACAGGGGCCGAGCTTTGCTCTCACTTAGGGCATTTAATAGATTCCTCACCGATTTGTCACCCATACGGGGCAAACTGCTGAGTTGGTCTTCAGATAGATAATATAAGTCACTGACATCACCTACAAGCCCCGCGTCAACCAACTGGGCAGCAAGGCGAGGCCCCAGACCCTCTATGTCCATCGCACCCCGGGATGCAAAATGCACCACACCTTCCACCAACTGGGCGGGACAAGCACCTCCGACACATCGGGTAACAGCTTCACCGGGTATACGCCGAACCTCTGCACCGCAGACTGGGCAGTGGGTAGGCATGCTAAAAATCCGCTCTGCAGTAGTACGCTTGGATTCCACCGGTTTGACTATCTCGGGGATTACATCCCCGGCTTTGCGAATGATTACAGTGTCTCCGATTCTTACATCCTTTTCTGCCAGCACATCGGCATTGTGCAGTGTTGCCCTACTTACAGTGGAACCGGCTACGACCACAGGTTCTAGAATTGCCAATGGCGTCAAGGCACCGGTGCGCCCCACCTGCACGATAATATCTCGTACAATGGTTGTGGCCTCTTCTGCGGGATACTTAAAGGCTATGGCCCAGCGAGGGCTTCTGCCTGTGGCCCCCAGCTTCGCATGGGCCGCTAGATCATCGACTTTAACCACCACGCCGTCGATATCGTAAATCAGTTCATTCCTTTTAGATTCCATCACCACACAATAACCCCAAACGGCATCAATATCCTCGGAGCGCTCTATCAGCGGGTTCACCCGAAAACCCCAATCAGTCAAATGCCTAAGCACCTGCCACTGGGTGGCAATCTCCAATCCTTCGTAATATCCAATTGCATACATGAAAACATTCAAGCGTCGTGACGCCGTCACAGCCGGATCCAATTGGCGCAGTGAACCTGCTGCAGCGTTGCGTGGGTTGGCAAACAAAGGAGCACCACTTTCTCCTCGGTGTCGATTCAACTCAGCAAACGCCACTCGATCCATATAGGCCTCACCTCGCACTTCAACAATTGGCGGTACGTCTCCCCGGAGTTTGAGAGGAATACTGTTGATTGTACGCAAATTTGTAGTTATGTCTTCGCCCCGTTCACCATCACCCCGGGTCGCACCTCTAACAAGCACCCCATTTTCGTATGTTAAAGAAACAGCTAACCCGTCAATTTTCGGCTCCACCACGTATGACACCGGGTTTGCCAACAATCTTTTGATCCGCTGGTCAAAATCCACCAATTCCTCTTTTGTGGTGGCATTGTCCAAACTGAGCAGAGGGGTGCGGTGCTCCACCTGCCCAAACGCCTCCGATGGGCTGCCGCTTACACGCTGAGTGGGGGATGAATCGTCCACTAAATCCGGATGAGCTTCTTCCAAGGCTTTGAGTTCGGCCATAAGCCCATCATACTCAGCATCGGTAATTTCTGGGCTGTCCAATACGTAATAGCGATAATCGTGATACCGTATCTTGTCTATTAAATTAGCTATATCTTGTCTGGCTTCTTCTTTTAACAAAAGCGATCCCTCCTTTTTCTTGCCGTTGGAGGCAGGATTAAGTCATAGTGATTTATCTACTGTACTATGATTGTGATAGGCTGCTTTAGTTCTTGGAAATAATATTCCGAAGAAAAAGGGGCAAACCTACCATGTATATTCCCAGAGGGCGGTTGATACAAATATCCACCATCTTGTTTATAGTATTAGCTATATTACTGATTTTCCGCTTTCCTCAAAATCGCCCTGCTTGGATCGCCACTTATTGGGAGCCGGAGTTTGATTATCTACCTGATTATACCAAAGGCCCGGTGATCAAAGCACAAAGCGCCGTTTTACTAGAAGCCACCACCGGCACGATCTTATATGCAAAAAATGAGCATGTGCGCCGTCCGCCCACCAGCACAACCAAAATTCTCACCGCCCTGATGGCTTTTGAAGGCGGGAGGCTGGAGGATATCGTATCCATAAGCCGGCAAGCCGCCGGTACTAGAGGCTCCACAGCCCGCATATCTTCCAAACAGCGCATCCCCCTAGGTGAACTCATGTACGGCCTGCTTCTGCCCTCCGGCAATGACGCGGCAGTGGCCATTGCTGAGCATTTATCCGGCACAGAAGCCGATTTTACCGAGAAAATGAATGCCAGGGCAAGGGAACTCGGTGCACTCAACACCCATTTTGTAAATGCCCATGGGTTGGACCACCCGAATCACTATTCAACTGCCTTTGATCTTGCCATGATCACGAAAGTAGCACTGCTTTATCCTACTTTTGTCGAAACAGTAGGCCAAACCCAACACAGCACCGAATTTGACGGTTCTAAATGGCAGTGGAGCACCACAAATCAACTGCTGTTCTCCTTTGAGGGGGCGTTGGGGGTGAAAACCGGTACAACCGGCGGCGCTGGTCACTGCTTAGTCGCCGCCGCTGCCAGAGACGGTCGACTCCTAATCAGTGTAGTTTTAGCAAGCCCCAACCGCTGGTACGAATCTGCAAGTCTGTTAGAATATGGGTTCAAAGAATTCCACCTGATGCCCCTTGCCCAAAAGGGGCAGGATTTTGCCATCGTTACCGTTAAAGGAGGGGTTCACCAAACTATTCAAGCCCTAGCAGGTGAAACCCATCATAAAGTGGTGCGGGATGCCGATGTAGACGACATCCGCTCTCAAATTATCATCTCAAAAATAACTGCCCCCATCCGGCGGGGACAGAAAATTGGCGAAATAAGGTATACGCTTCATGGTGAGTTAATCGCTCAGATTCCTTTAACAGCAGCCAACAATGTGTACAGATTCACCTTATTCAACAAACTGCTGGACAGCATCCGCAAGTTTTTCATAATTTCTCCAAAGGAGTATAACCCGCCATAAATTTTTTGATGCCCTGATCGGGGAATGCCACTGTAACAGTGGTATCCATGCCTCGGCCATCTACCTGGATGATGGTACCCTCACCGAAATGGGCATGTTTGACCTTTATGCCTACAGCAAGATCGGCCAGCGGTGTCCCTGCAGTGGTGGTTTCCCCGTTTGAACCACTTAAGTCGGCGCTTAAGGTTTTTTTAGTACTGCCGGCCTTTGGGGGAACGCGGGCACTTTGAATTCTTTTGCCTGCTCTTGTTTGCGTGATGGGGGATACATCATGCTCTTCCAGCTCCGAAAGATTATCTTCGGGAATTTCCTCAATAAACCGGGACATAAAGTTGCGGTTTGTTTGGCCGTACAAAGTGCGCAAGTGAGCACATGTCAAGTACAAAGTCCGCATAGCTCTGGTGATGCCGACATAGCAAAGCCGCCTTTCCTCCTCAAGCTCTGCCGGTTCCCACAAAGAACGACTGTGTGGAAAGACACCCTCTTCCATCCCAACTAAGAACACAACGGGAAACTCCAGTCCTTTGGCTGCATGTAGGGACATCATCACGATGATTTCTGCATCATCATCATACAAATCTACATCAGCAACCAAAGCCACATGCTCCAAAAAGCCCGCTAGATCAGCGTCGGGTGTTTCTTGCTCATACTGTTTGGTAACAGATAGAAATTCCTTTAAATTTTCTATTCGGGTATCAGCTTCAGTTGTGCCTTCCTGTTCAAGGGACTGGAGGTATTTGCTGTCCTCAAGTACCATTTCCGCCAAGCGCGTCAGGGTGACTTTATCAACTTTTGCTTGCAGACCCAAAATCATTTCTCGAAATCGCCCCAAAGCACCTACTGCCCGACCTGTAAGTCCTGGAATGATATCAATATACTCCAATGCTTCAAAAAGGCTTATCCCCTGGGATGCAGCATAATCTTCCAAACGCCCTGCACTGACATCTCCAATACCCCGCCTGGGAACGTTAATTACCCGCCTGAGGCTGTAAGAATCAGTTGGGTTCTCCAACAGACGCATATATGCAATGAGATCCTTAACTTCTTTGCGTTCATAGAATCTAAGGCCTGCCACAATCCCATATGGAATCCCCCGCGCGATAAACTCTTCTTCAAACGTGCGGGACTGGGAATGGGTCCTGTACAAGATCGCGAAATCCTGATAACTCCTGCCTTCCTTAACAAGCCGCTGGATCTCGTTGGCTACAAACCGGGCTTCCTGCTTTTCGTCCCCGGCTTTATACAGAAATATCGGATCACCGCCGGCCCGATCTGTCCACAGCTCCTTGTCCTTGCGACCCAAATTGTTGGCAATTACAGCGTTAGCGGAGCCCAGGATTCTCTCCGTGGATCTGTAATTTTGCTCAAGTTTAATCGTCTCGGCATCGGGGTAGTCTTTCTCAAATTCCAATATGTTGCGGATATCTGCACCCCGAAACCGGTAGATACTTTGATCAGCATCCCCAACTACACATAAATTGCGATATTTGCCTGCCAAAAGTCTAATTAATACATACTGAGCGTGGTTTGTATCTTGATATTCATCCACGAGAATATAGCGGAAACGCTGTTGATAGTAATCCAATACCTCAGGTTCCTTTTGAAACAGCTTGACTGTGACCATGATCAAATCATCGAAATCCATGGCATTGGCAGCGACCAACTTGCTTTGGTATCTCCCGTAAATGCGGGCAATAGTCTCTTCCCAAAAATCGCCGGCCTTTTTTCGATATTCCTCCGGTCCCATGAGTTCATTTTTGGCAGCACTAATGGCATTTAACGCTGTGCGGGGTTCTATACGTTTTGGATCGATGTTCAGCTCTCTGACAGCATCCCTGACTACCATCAACTGATCAGCTGTATCGAAAATAAGAAAATTACGCTCATACCCGACTTTGTCTGCCCCACGTCTTAAAATCTGCACACAAGTGGAATGGAAAGTGGCCACCCAGATTTTCTCACCTGAAGGCCCTACCAGTCTTGCCACTCGATCCCGCATCTCCTTTGCAGCTTTGTTAGTGAAAGTCACTGCCAGAATATGATATGGAGACACGTTTTTATGTGCAATTAAATGGGCAACTCTGTATGTCAAGACCCTTGTTTTTCCGCTTCCGGCCCCGGCCACAACTAATAAAGGACCATCACCGTGCAGTACTGCAGCTTTTTGTCTGTCATTAAGAGATTCTAGTATATCCAAACCAAAACTCCCTCCCGGTCGTGCCGGGGTCCGGCTCCACCTATCTGTCGTTGATACTTCTAATGCACACTATTTGCTTCTGCGGGACTTTAGCTCCCGAAATACTGTTCCCGGGTCGGTTCCTTTTTCCACCATCAGCACCAGTGTGTGGTAATATAAGTCAGCCAACTCAAACACCAATTCATCCATGTTTGGATTTTTGGCGGCTATTACCACTTCCGTGGCTTCTTCACCGATTTTTTTAAGGATTTTATCCAGACCCTCTGCAAAGAGATAACTTGTATATGAATCCTCTGTGGGGCGATTAAATCTTTCCTCTACAACCTCGAAAAGCTCATTGAGAATACCTGGTGAACTGCTTCCGTAGACGGCTTCAGGATCGAAACTGGGCTCAATTTCCTCAGGTGATTCTAAAGTTTCAGACTCGCTTTCATATGCAATAGGATTGTGAAAACAAGATCTGTATCCTTCATGACAAGCACCGGGACCCAACTGTTCAACTTGAATCAACAGCGCGTCATAATCACAATCTGTAGTAACATTTTTTACCAGTTGGTAATGACCTGAAGTCTTTCCCTTTTCCCAAAGCTGCTGTCTACTGCGGCTCCAAAACCATGTTCTACCGGTTTGCAGTGTTTTATCAAGGGCTTCCCTATTCATAAATGCCATCATAAGGACTTCCCCATCTGTATGATCTTGAATAATCGCGGGAATAAGTCCATTTTCCCGGAATTTTAAATCCGACATATCCACTGCTGTTCTTCCCCCTTGTTGACTCAAAAGTCAAGGTTTAACGGGTATACCTTGCTCTTTAAGATATTTTTTTACCTCACCCACAGAGTAGATGCGTCGGTGAAAAACCGATGCAGCTAAAACAGCATTAACTTGCCCTACAAGAAACGCATCTCTAAAATGCTCCAACCTGCCGGCTCCTCCGGAGGCGATGATGGACACCGGCACTTTGTCTGTCACTGTCCGATACAGCTCATTGTCATACCCGTCTCGGGTTCCATCACCATCCATACTGGTCAGAAGAATTTCACCGGCACCTAAATGGTGCAGTTGCTCTATCCAGTCTAAGGCATTGATTCCAGTTGCCGTTCGTCCGCCTTGGGTATAAACCTCCCAAACCGTGCCTCGGGAGTCGACAGCGCTTTCCTTTGTCCTTTTGCAGTCTACTGCCACAATGACCTTGGTTTGACCAAAGGCCGAAGCGGCGGCTTTTACCAACTCCGGATTTTCTACAGCTGCGGTTCCAATAGAAATCTTACCGGCACCGGCGTGGATTAATGTCTCAATATCTTCCACACTGCTGATGCCCCCTCCTACAATGACGGGGATTTTTACGGCGGCAGTTATTTCCCGAATAG
>JAAYQZ010000164.1 GCA_012519025.1 Bacillota bacterium | reverse complement strand
TAGGGTATTCTTATGGTAGGCCATCGGTAACAACTCCTTTTCGGTTTTGTCTGACGACTAACCATTTGGGAGTCCCGATGGCTTTTCCTTTTTCAAATTGCGAACTTAATTATACATGATCTAGGAATATTGCCAAACACAAAGGAAATCATTCTAGATACTTTTTGTTTCTGCATAGTATCTCATTGCAGCACACATGAATTTTGCTAATCCTTCACCAAATTGATCAATGTTTTTTGTAAATCGTTCATCATCTACATATGCTTGCCCTAATCCTTTGAAATCATCAAGTGAATAATCTCCAAAGTGATTGTTCAAACAATTAAACCATTCTTCAATCGCTTTTTGCACTTCCTCAGAATTAGGTGGGGTATCCCGAACTGATGCAAGTTTTATATAGATTTCCGATACAGCTTTTTGTGCCTCCTTGGACATGCCTGCTACTTTAGTATTCGATACATCAACAGCTTTATCTCCCCAAAGTTTTCGTGCTTCTTGTTCGTATGGATTATGACTAAAGTCAAATCCCTCAAATTTTTCTTTATTTGTCATTTGGATTTCTCCTTTCATATGTCTAATTGTCTTATTAACAGTATTAATTAATTTATCAAGTTGACTACGTTTTTCTACTAACATTTTTTGATGTTGTATTAATGCTTCTTGTTTATCAAATGAAGAGCTACTAATAATTTGTTTTATTTCTTTTAATGGAAAACCCAGTTCCCTGAAAAACAAAATTTGTTGCAAAATCTCAAGGTCATCATTTGAATATAAGCGATAACCAGTATCAGTTGTCTTTTGTGGTGACAACAATCCGATTTCATCATAATAATGTAATGTTCGTACACTAATACCAACTAAATCAGCAAGTTCTTTAACCTTCATTGTCATTGTTTTTCCCTCCTTTCGATATTCATATTAAGCTATAACGCAACGTTATAGTCAAGGACTTTCTTGATTCCACTGCGAAAACCCCATTAAAACGGAATTTTATTGATTTTAACCAAGCTTTTTCCATGCGAATGTCGAAGTAATCTGTAGGTAATTTAAGCAATACGGACATATCAACAGCTATTCTGCCTGGAGGGGTTTTCAATGTTTAGATTAAACAATGACCACAAACAAATAGAGCTTTTCACTGCCTCCAACGATCTACAACCCGCTGTAGCACGTAGATTGAAGAATTCTTGGGCTCCTGTATTCCACGAACACGTTTTTGCCAAATTGAAACGGCCTTTCTCGATTTTCTATTCCGAAGATACGGGCAGGCCCAATTTCCCTGTGAATATCCTGGTTGGCCTGGAAATATCGGCGGCCATGCACGGCTATACGGTGGAACAAACATGAGAGCAATTTAACTTTAACATCCAAGTGCGCTGGGCAGTAGGTGTGCGCGGGCTGTGGGATCATCCCTTATCCGAGCGGACCATGTATGAGTTTCGGAAACGTCTCTATTAGCACGCACCGATCAACTCCGGCAGGGAAAGCCTAATCTGTCAGCAGTTTCAAAAGATTACGGATCATCTTATGAATTACATCGGCATTACCCGGGAAGAGATGCGCATGGACTTTACCCAGATTATGAGCAACATCAGGCGGGCGGGCCGCCCGGCCTTGTCCTATGATGTCTTAAAGCAAGCGGTTAAAGCATGCCCGCAGGCACTCCTTACACCGGAACTGCTGGCAGTGCTCGAACCGGAGTTTAAGAAAAGTCTGCTTTGCAAAGTTAAATCTCGGGAGGTGGCCGGCCGTTTAGAAGGTGTTCTCCGGTTTTGTGCAGAGCTGATTACAATTGTTAGCCCCCGCGAGAAACTCCGAGAACAACAAGAATTTAAGATTTTAGCTCGTTTTTTCGCGGAATAGGCTGAATACGATGATAAGGCGAAATCGTGGACTGCCAGGGAACACGAAAAAGGTACTACATCCGCTTATCTAAGATCCGAGTCATGCCCACTTAGACGGACACTAGGCCGCGATCATATAATTAGTTCACGAAAGTCTAAGGTGGCAAGCGATTTAGGCGTATCCGCGCTTTTCAGTAAGAAGGTGGGTCAGACAAGCCGCTAAACCCGAAAGTTCTAAGGATAAAAGAATTGCTGAGCAGAGAACAAGAAACTAAAGAAACAACTGGCGAACACAAAGGAGACAGTTGACATTTTAAAAAAGTCCGCAGCCATTTTCATAAAACCATAGATTCGGTTCGAGCAAGTGATAAGTACGAATTTATCAAGGCTCACGCCCCCTCCGGGTGGTCTGCGGTGAAAATGTGCGATGTTTTGGAAGTATCCCGGAGCGGGTATTACGACTGGCTGGGTCGACCTCCGTCAAGACAGGACAAAAGACAGGCCGGGATTTTGAACCGGATTAAGAAAGTGCATCAAAAGCATCCGACTTATGGTTTAAACCCCATTTGGGCGGAAGTCGCTGTCCGGTAGAGAAGTAAAGGCTTTTGTATGCGTAGCTAGAACTAACTTGCTATGAAAATTATCAAAAGAGATCTTGTTTGGAATAACATTACAAACGTGCTTTCAGGAAGGAGAAAGTTTATGGAAATTGCTTTGACCAAGAGACTCGCAGATCAAGTTAAGCTAAATCTACATCCCACTGAGAAAGATTTAAATCCTCTGTTTTTGTGGACTGCAAATTGGACTAATGTGTATGATCGGGATTCCGATAATTTGTTGGTCCTTGTAAACAACGCTACCCGATTTATTGTTGCAATCTACCCTTTTGAAAAAGAAGACTTCAATAAGTTTGAAGAAATATGTATGAACGCAATCCGAAAGACTTTGCAAAGCTTTAATTTTAGTTCGGCTGCGATCGACAAATACTTCCGCTTAGCGGGAGATCTAAAGTTTACTCAAAACAGGGATAGATCTGCTGCCTCCCGAGTTGGCAAGGCGGGATTAGAATGCGCCATCCATATCAGCAGTAACCTCGAACAGGGGGATCACATACCACTAGAAACCCTCACCGCTGGTGTTAACCATATGCTGGTAACCCTTCCGGGCAGTAAGGATTACTGTGTACCCTTTGAGGAATTTGCCAAGGCTTTAAGCGAATTAACTTCCGAGCAAATCTTCGCTTATCGGGCTTTTGAACTTTTAGTTACGTTAGATCTCGAGATTTATGAAGTAAAACGAAGCCTGATCGTACCCGCTGCAATTGACTTCTTTGCTCTTCACAATGTTATTCAATCGGTATTTAGCTGGGGAAGCTCCCATTTGTATGATTTTAGCATCTATGCAGAACACAGCCTGCAGCCCATTCATAGGCTGGTTCCTTATGAGGAGGATGTAAACCATGATCCTACGGCGACTTTACTTAAAGACCAAAGATTGGAAGATTATCTCCTTAAATATAAAGAAATTCTCTACACTTATGATTACGGGGATAATTGGGAACACAAGATCAAATTGGTTAAGGTGTATGAAAAATATGACGGCGAGTCTCCCTATCTATTGCATGCAGAAGGAAAAACACCTCCGGAGGATGTGGGTGGAATACCCGGCTTTATTTACTTTTTAGAAGCTTACAAAGATCCAGATCACCCTGAACACGAAGAGCTGAAAGATTGGGTAGGAATTTGGACTCCTGAATTGGAAGATTGGGAAAAAAGGCCGAGAGTGATCCGGTAATTTTTTCGTGCTCCACAGTTGAAAAACTTTGACCGGCTAAGAAACCTCCTGATTTTACCCCAAGAGGTTTAGCGTTAACGTCAAGTTTGGCTCGCAATTTCTTTTTCACCGGAAGCCGAAATAGATTAAGCGACTTTCCGCTCCAAGACAACTTGCCGGTGTTGACAT
Organism: Bacillota bacterium; assembly: GCA_012519025.1. Taxonomy (GTDB): domain Bacteria; phylum Bacillota; class Limnochordia; order DTU087; family DTU087; genus JAAZMF01. The sequence goes on along the minus strand of JAAYQZ010000164.1, from coordinate 1,871 downwards.
AGCACCCCCACAAGCAGAATGCGGCCGATCGGCGCTCCATAAACACCCCTCACAATCCTTTGCAGGGCCAAAATCTTCCGCGGAATCGTTGGCGCCCGCATCGACCTACTACTGTTTCTCCTTCCCCCACCGTTTCTGTAAGTCCTGAGAAAACCGGGGCCTTTTTTGAGCACTGCTAATACCGCTTCACTGCAAGGCTTAATCCGCAGCGGAAGATGGCCTCACGTAAAACACTTTCCCTTTCTGGTCGATGTGTGCTTTAAGCCCCCGTTATCAATGGCTTCATAATGAACCAAATCAAAACGGCACGGCAGAGGGAGTTCCTCATTAAGCCGGGCACCGAGTCGCGAAAGAATATCACCAGTAATTTGAGGGCCGCAAAGGGCTAAATCTATGTCTGAACCGTTCTTATAGCTGCCCATTGCCCGGCTTCCGAAAATATACGCCTTCTCTATTTGCTCCCATTCTCGCAAAGCGGCCAAAATTAATTCTGTGCTTTTGGGGGAAAGACCAAACGTCATAACTTTTCCCCTAGATATTCCAAAACTTGTGTGAGGGCGGGATAATAAGCCGCCACGATTTTATCAACCACGTTTCGAAATCGCTCTTCACTATAGGTCTAAATTGGGCACAGTAATCTCGCCAGCACTGCTCTATCAGGCTTTGCTCCGTGTTTAATTGCAGAAAACCTCCCTGCCTTGACACTGGTAAAGTCTCCTTAAAAGCTGCTCATGATATGCCCGGGCTCGGAAGTTACCGCCATTTTCTCTCAAAGCTTTTTGTGCCTTGCATAAACCTTTTCTTATTTAAGCGCAAAGCGGAACGAAAGCGGCCTTAGTGGTGAAACCCTAGAGTTAGCTATATTAATTGATGGAAGTGGAAGTCGCAGACAAGCAGCAATTGTGCTGCTTACAAAGACATTGTTCCGATATTATGCATTACTTTATTCCGCCTGTGATCATATCCTTCCGATAATGTGGTATAATATTTAGGACGGGAGGGACACTGCATGTTTATAACCGTAAAGCAAGCGGCAGAAAAATGGAACATCTCTGAGAGAAGAGTTCGGGCCTTATGTTCCGAAAATAGAATTCACGGAGCCCACAAGGCAGGACGAAGCTGGCTGATTCCGGTTGATGCGGTAAAACCTGCCGATGCAAGATATAAGTCTACGGAAAGCTTGCTGGAGATGATCGACCGTAAGAAGCATGAACTAGATAATAAGCGGTCTTTAACCGAAGGCGAAACCGAAAGACTGAGGTAAGAATTCATTGTAGAATACACGTATAACTCGAACGCAATCGAAGGTAATACCCTGACATTGCGTGAAACAGACTTGGTTCTTAAAGGCCTGACTATAGGCGGAAAACCTTTGAAAGATCATTTAGAGGCAGTAGGCCAGAAAGAAGCATTTGAGTTTATCAGCAGGCTTGTAAAAAAGAAAAAGCCCATAAGCGAGGACATGATCAAGCGAGTTCATTATTTAGTACTGGCGGATAAGCAAGAAGATCGCGGCGTATACCGCAGGGTGCCGGTCCGCATTATGGGAGCTAAACGTGAACCTGTACAACCATATCTTATTAAGCCCAAGATGGAACAGTTGCTGGCGGATTTTACTGAAAACAAGGAGCATATTGTAACAAAGCTGGCCCGTTTTCATGTTGAATTTGAGAGAATTCATCCTTTTATTGACGGTAATGGAAGAACCGGACGTTTACTAGTTAATTTCGAGTTAATGAAAGCCGGGTTTCCTCCGATTAATATTAAGTTCACTGATCGCATTGCCTACTACGATGCTTTTGACGAATACAAAGAAGGACAAAGGCCAACTGCCATGGCCAAACTATTTGCCGAATATCTAAATGAGCGTT
>JAAYQZ010000098.1 GCA_012519025.1 Bacillota bacterium | reverse complement strand
GAACTGGTAGAGATAGTTGATCCTTATGCATATTTGGATAGACTTTCTATGCCGAAGTTGATCATCATCGGCACAAATGATCCTTACTGGCCCCTGGGTTCAATCAACTTATATTTCCACGAACTCCCCGGTGAAAATTTCCTGCAGGTCGTACCCAATGTCGGTCACGACCTCGGTAATGTAGAACAGATTTTTCCAACCCTTACAGCATTTATTCAACACGTAGAAGGCAGTGTCAAGCTGTCGAAACCCAATTGGACTTATACCGATGTCGATAAAGAACTGATCAGACTTAAACTGGAGGCCCCCGGAAGCAGAATAGTCAGATTGTGGCATGGGGTGAGCAGTGACGGCGACTTTACCAACACAAAGTGGGCGAAGGCTGCAGTTGCGGAATCCGGACTTACTGCAGAGTTTTATCTCCCCATTGGCAGAGAGAAGCAGGCTGTGTTTGCAGACATCTTAATCCCGCGGCAGGGAGAAGACATTATCCTGACAACTACGCCGCTCATCTACTGAGATTTATAAACAGCACCCTAAAGAAACAACCCGTGACAAGATCTGTCACGGGTGCTTAGTAGATTTTATAATTCTAATGCCCGGCTGACTTCAAAACCTTTTGGTAATCCTCATAATTTCTCTTTAAAAGATCCGGTGTATCGAGATCATAGGGGCATTTGGCCGCACATTCCCAGCATTCCGTACAATGTTTGATCTTTTCCATTTTAGCTTGTATGTCAGGCTTAAGCCATCGTTCAGCAGGGGAACGCCTGAGCAAAAGAGACATACGGGCACAGGTATTGATCTCAATACCTTCCGGGCAGGGCATACAATAACCACAAGCACGGCAAAACTCTGTGGCTAATTCCTGATTTTCATTGGCAATGAATGCTTTTCGCTGTTTTGTAAGTTTGGGAGGGTTATCCATGTAGCTTAGAAATTCATCAAGCTCTCTTTCTCGCTGAATCCCCCAAATGGGAAGTACACCTTCAAGTTCTGCCATAAAAGCATAAGCTGTCCGAGAATCAGTAATCAAGCCGCCGGCCAGTGCTTTCATGGCGATGAATCCCATCCCGGCATCAGTGCATTTTAAGGCCAGCTCGACTTCCTCATTGCTGGATAAGTAGCTTAAAGGAAACTGCAGAGTGTCGTACAGTTTAGAATCTATACATGCGTGAGCTGCACTCATCCTGTGATTAGTCATGCCGATATGTTTGATTTTACCTTGTTTTTTTGCCTCGATCATACATTCATACATGCCTGTTCCGTCATGGGGTTTGTAGCAAACACCAGGGTTGTGAAACTGATAAATATCGATATAGTCTGTTTTTAACCATTTAAGGGATTCCTCCAGATCCCGCCAAAAAGCATCGGGAGTTTTTGCTTGGGTCTTTGTCGCAATGACGATTTCATCACGATGTTCTTTAAAAGCTACTCCCAGCTTTTCCTCACTGTCTGTATAAGCTCGGGCGGTATCAAAAAAACGGATCCCTCCATCAAAGGCCTTTCTTAGGATCTTCACCGCTGTCTCAATGGGAGTCCTTTGAATGGGCAGTGCCCCAAAAGCGTTGCGGTTGGTTTGAATCCCCGTGCTGCCAAGTGTCACTAATGTCACTGTCATAACCACCATCTTTCCGAATTTTGCAGGACATAGGAATCTTCTACAACCTGGGGAAAGGTCCTGCAGTGGCTCTATGCGGAGATCGTGGAAGTGCCTTGTAAGCTAGTCTGAAAATGACAGCATGTGATAAAATGGGATATATAGCCCATAAAGAGTTTATGTATATGGAGGTAAAAACAGTGACACAAACATATGATGCAGATATTTCCCTACCAACAGATATCCCAAATGTTTATTTGCGAGCACTTACTGTTTCTGATGCCCTAGCTTTATATGAACTGATACAGGAGAACAAAGATCACCTCACTCAATTTGGCGATTACCATGATCTAGTCAGTTGGGGCTTGCAGGATGTTGAGGCTTATCTTACTGCCCCAACCGATGACAATATTCGCATGGGTATTTGGCGGGGTAACGAGCTTGTGGGTCGTGTTGATCTGGTTCCTATAGAAACCGGTGTATTTGGCCTCGGCTATTGGCTTGGTTGCAAGT
>JAAYQZ010000097.1 GCA_012519025.1 Bacillota bacterium | reverse complement strand
TCCCACCCTCTCCGCCATATCACGGGTCTGAAGAGGCGCCAAAGGAAACAGCTTAATATTTGCTCATTTACGGAGAGGTGCTGGAGTGGACGAACAGGCTGCACTGGAAATGCAGTGTAGGGGTGACTCTACCGTGGGTTCGAATCCCACCCTCTCCGCCATTGTATTAGAAGTTTGCCGTGCTAGATGGGGAGGTAGCGGCGCCCTGTACCCGCAATCCGCTACAGCGGGATCGAATTCCCATTTGAGGGTTGAACCTGTAGGGTCTGGTCTGGGTAAGTGGTGTTGAAGATTGGGTCTTGCGCAATGAGGCTTCATGAACCCCGTCAGGTCCGGGAGGAAGCAGCGGTAAGTGAATCACCTCATGTGCCGCGAGGGTGCCTAGTCCGAGCTAACTGCCTGGGTGCCGCCTGGGGGTTTCGACTCGAGGATGGGTGCACGGCATTTTTAACCGGATCCTTTGGGTCCGGTTTTTCTATTGGGAATAGTTGCAGGACATTAACGGTTCGATAGGAAAGTACTAATGGAAAACAACCTAGGGAAAACTGCCGATAGGGGAGGCGGTAATATGGCTTACCTTTCCTTATATCGTAAATACAGACCCCAGCGATTTGCTGATGTTACAGGTCAAACTCCGGTGGTTCGCACACTGCAAAATGCGCTCGAACGGGGCCGTGTTGCACATGCCTACATGTTTTCCGGTCCAAGGGGCACCGGCAAGACTACATTGGCTCGCTTGTTGGCCAAAGGCCTAAATTGTGAAAATGGGCCGGCCAGGGAGCCGTGCAACGAATGCGTAAACTGCGGGCGTATAAATGATGGTGCGGCTATGGATGTAATTGAGATCGATGGTGCCTCAAATAGGGGTATAGATGAGATTCGCTACTTAAGAGAAAATGTACGTACCGGTTCTACCGAAGGTGGGTACAAGGTATACATTATTGATGAGGTTCATATGCTCACTACAGATGCGTTTAATGCCCTTTTAAAAACCTTGGAAGAACCCCCACAGCATGTAGTGTTTGTATTGGCTACAACCGAAGCACATAAGGTCCCCGAGACTATCGCTTCTCGGTGTCAACGATTTGAATTCCGTAATTTCACTGAAGAACAACTGCTCGCAAGGCTTGGGCAGGTTGTGGAAAGCGAAGGTGTCAAAGTATCACTTGAAGCTTTACGGCTTATTGCAAGACACGCTCGGGGCGGCATGAGAGACGCCTTAGGGTTTTTAGATCAAGTGCTTTCTTTTCAGTCCGGTCATATTGAGGAAACCCATGTTGCCCAGCTGCTTGGGGTTGTGCCGGCTGAACAGATCTGGCAGCTTCTAGATAATTTGGCTGTAGATGGTGGAGTGGCAGCCGTCGCCCAAATTCATCGACTACTTGAAGAAGGTGCCGATCCTGCCCAATTGGCAAAAGACTGTATAAGCTTTTTGCGGGATTTGATGTTGTCCAAGGCCCAAGAGACTCAAGGGGTCAGTACTTCAGATAATACCGGAACCCAGTCGCCGGAGTGGCGGAAATTCTCTTACTTATCCGATATAACGCTTAGTGAAACTTTGACCCTTATTGATGGTTTCGCTGAGGCTGTTGCCACTATGCGGTGGATGTCTCCACCTTGGTTGCCCTTGGAGATGGCAATCATAAGAATGACAGAACGAGGTGTTAAGCAGGATACGGACATATTAGAGGACACCCCAAAGACAGCAGCTCCTTTGCAACGTGATGTCTCTCAAAATGAAGCTGCAGGTCAGCAGACTGAGAAGCAGGTGCAGGCCGCCAACCGGATGGATTTGGAAATATCCTCGATACCGGAGGCCCAATCAAAGAAGCAGGAAAAGCCTGCAAAAGACCATGGTGGACTGCCTACCGAGGAAAGAAAGCCACAAAAAGATGCTGCAGCAGCAGGTGTAGACAGCAGTGATGGATTTTCTGCACTACTGGCCCGTTGGGACCAGGTTGCCGAAACACTCAGACAGGAACGCAATGCGCCGGTGGAAGCATTTTTGAGAGAAGGGGCGCCTGCCGGTATAGACAGCGAGGGTCGGTTGGTACTTGCGTTTCCTCAAGATAAAGAATTTCATAAAGTAAGTCTGGAACAGTCACAAAACACGGAAGCATTGGAACGATGCCTTGCCCGGGTCATGGGTGCAGCAATGGGAGTGGTTTGCTGCTTTGAAGACGAAATTTCCAAGCATGTCAGCCGGGGCATTCAGCAGGAAACAGACCGGCGGCCAGGACGGAAGTCTATCGATGAACCACAGGAAAGTTCTGATGGGAGCACAGGCAACCCAACTTTGGATGCGGCCCACCGGTTGTTTGGTGGGACGATCAAAGAAGTTTCCATAGATAATGGAGAGGAGTTTTTGTCATGAGAAATATGCAGAAGATGATGAAGCAAGTGCAAAAAATGCAGGCAGATATGGCTCGTGTACAAGAAGAACTGGGCGCGAAAACTGTCGAGGCAACTGCAGGCGGCGGGGCTGTTAAGGTAGTTATAACCGGCCATTTGGAAATTCGGGAAATTACCATTGCACCGGAAGTAATTGACCCGGATGACATGGAGATGCTGCAGGATTTGGTTATGGCCGCTGTTAACGAAGCCATTCGCACAGCCCAAGAAATGACTACCACCGAGATGGAAAAAGTGGCCGGTGGGTTGAATATACCCGGTTTGCCCGGTGGGCTGCTCTAAGTAACTGCGAGTGACTGCGAGCGCATGCAAAGGAGCCTGACAGAACATGTCCCTATATGCAAAACCTATGGCCCGCTTAGTAGAAGAGCTGGCTAAACTGCCGGGTATCGGGCCAAAGACGGCACAAAGATTGGCATTTCATATCATTAGTGGAAGTATGGGCAGTGCTCGAAATCTGGCCAATGCCATTGTTGGCGCGAAAGAAAAGATTATTTACTGCTCGATCTGCAGCAATCTTACTGAAGAAGATCCTTGTCTTTTATGCAGTTCCGGGACACGGGATCAAGGCATGATATGTGTTGTAGAAGAGCCGAAAGACGTTATTGCCCTTGAACGTACCCGGGAGTTTAAGGGTCTTTACCATGTCCTTCACGGTGCCATCTCTCCTTTGGATGGAATTGGTCCCGGAGACATAAGAGTCAAAGAACTCTTAGAAAGACTAAGAGACGACACGGTCCAAGAAGTGATTTTGGCCACAGATCCCAACGTGGAAGGTGAAGCGACTGCTATGTATTTGGCCCGCTTGCTCAAGCCCTTGGGAGTGAAAGTTACCCGCATGGCACATGGTATGCCTGTGGGAGGCGATTTGGAGTATGTGGATGAAGTTACACTGGCAAAGGCTTTGGAAGGACGCCGTGAGATGTAGATAAATGCTCGACTGCGGCACAATAATTCCTAATTATGGAATAAAAGGGCACCCTCCAGGATAGACTGATCATAGTAATGATCATAATCACATGCCTCGGGGGAGTGTTATTGTGACCATGGAATTTATGCGGGATTTATGGAATACGGCAAAAGGCCAGTTTTCTTTTCAGGACCGGGAAGATATGGTTCCAAATCCGGCTAAAACCAGTTTAGATGAAGTTGTGGAGCAGGCCCATCGGGACTGGGTGGATGCCAAAGCATTTTTTGATAATGTGATAGATCCAGAGTTGGTCGATTATGCGGTTTACTCCATGGAGGCCGCTGAAAGAAAGTATGTATACCTGCTCAACAAGGCTCGGAGTGCTCATCGTCTGAGATGAAAAATGGTCTGGCAAACGGCAATCTTTCCCTATTTTAACGCGTATCGGAGTTTTTGCGGTTCTTGACATGTTTCACCTGCCATGATATAATTTGTTTCCAAGCTGAATAGTGAGTGCTAACTAACTTGAAATCTCATTTTCGGATGACAGTGCTTATTTTTATTTCCATAATGATAAAGAATGATGACACATAGTAAGGAGAGATCCGTGTTGTTTGACATGGATTCAATCTCCTTTTTTCTGCTGTAGGTCTCTGGGGGATTTTGGGCGTAATACCGGAAGGAGAGGTCGATGCTTTGGCTGTAATAACGCGAACGGGTGAAAAACAGCGGAGGGTAAGTTTTGGCAGGATTCAGGAAGTTTATGAAATCCCGAACCTTGTTGACATTCAACGCAAGCCTTACATGTGGTTTATTAATGAAGGACTTGCAGAGGCTTTAGCTGATATTTCACCTATTGAAGATTTTACTGGCAACTTAGTATTGGAGCTTGTCAGTCATTCTCTTGGTGAACCCGAGTATTCGGCCAATGATTGCAAAAGAAGAGATTTAACTTACGCTGCACCAATTAACCTGCAGGCGCGCTTGATCAACAGGGGAACAGGTGAGGTCAAAGAACAGGAAGTTTTTCTAGGTGAGTTCCCAATCATGACAGAACGCGGTACCTTCATTATTAATGGTGCTGAACGGGTAGTAGTCAGTCAATTAGTGCGCTCACCCGGTGTATACTTTGGAAGCAGCATGCACACCAGTGGCAAACTGTTGTATACCGCAAATCTGATCCCTGATCGTGGGGCATGGCTCGAATTTGAGACTGATGCCAATGACGCGGCATACGTTCGGATTGACAGAACCCGAAAACTGCCGGTAACTGTACTTTTGCGTGCAATGGGTTTCGGTACTAACGCGCAGTTGATTGAACTGCTCCATGACAGCATTGCATTGGGACCGACCCTGGATAAAGATAAAACGGAATCAGAAGAAGAAGCTCTAATGGAAATCCACGGCAGACTGCGCCCGGGGGAGATGCCTACCCTGGAGTCAGCAAAAGGGTTGTTTGAAAGCACCTTCGGTGATAACGGTCGCTATGACCTGGCTGCTGTAGGTAGATATAAGCTGAACAAACGTATGGAGATATTCAGACGTTTGGTTGGCGGTACTTTGACAAGGCCGGTTATTGATCCGCAAACAGGGGAAATCTTGGCGGAAGCCGGTACAAAGCTGGATCGAAGGACCGTGGATCGCATTGCGAAAGCACGTCCAGATGGTGTTTACATCAAAGGCAAGGATATTAAAGAAGTCAAAGTGATAGGCAACGGGCAGCCTTCCATGGATGTACGGATCCTGACACCGCAGGATGTGGCTGCAGTAGTGGGCTGTCTATTCAATTTGATGGATGGTGTCGGTCATACTGACGATATAGATCATCTGGGCAACCGACGAGTCAAAACAGTAGGAGAACTGCTGCAAAATCAATTCCGCATCGGACTGGCCCGTATGGCCAGAGTTGTGCGAGAGCGCATGAGTATTCAAGATGTGGACAACATCACACCCAGAGCTTTGATCAACAACAGGCCGGTAGTTGCGGCCATCAACCAATTTTTCGGCAGCAGTCAGCTGTCGCAATTTATGGATCAGACCAACCCATTGGCAGAGTTGACCCATAAGCGGAGATTGTCCGCTTTAGGACCAGGTGGCCTTTCCCGACAGCGGGCAGGATTTGAGGTAAGGGACGTACATCACTCTCATTATGGCCGCATGTGCCCCATTGAAACACCGGAGGGCCCCAGCATCGGTCTGATCGGCTCTCTTTGCAGCTATGCTCGGGTCAACGAGTATGGCTTTATCGAAACGGCTTATCGGAAGGTCGAAAATGGGCAGGTCACTGAGCAAGTTGATTATCTGACCGCCGACGAAGAGGACAACTACGCTATTGCACAGGCTAATGAACCTATAGATGAAAATGGGTTTTTCACCAATGAAAGGGTAACTGTCCGATATATGGATCGGATCCTTTTGGTGCCTCGTGATCAGGTTGACTGGATGGACGTTTCACCTAAACAGCTGGTAAGCGTAACAACGGGCTTGATTCCATTTTTGGAAAATGATGATGCATCCAGGGCATTGATGGGCTCCAATATGCAGCGTCAAGCAGTTCCTTTGCTTGCGCCTGAGGCCCCTTATGTCGGTACCGGCTTGGAAGAACGCACGGCTCGTGATTCCGGTGTTTTGGCTATAGCTAGAAATTCCGGGGTAGTGGAGACGGTAAATGCCAGGGAGATCATTATACGCACTGATGAGGGTCGACGAGATGTGTATCGGTTGGCCAAATTCGAACGGTCCAACCAAGGAACCTGTGTTAACCAAAGACCCCTTGTTAGAAACGGGATGCGGGTGGAAGCCGGCGAGGTAATCGCCGATGGTCCGGCCACCTCTCAGGGGGAGTTGGCATTGGGACGCAACCTTTTGGTCGCGTTTATGGCCTGGGAAGGCTACAATTACGAAGATGCCATTCTCATCAGCGAGCGGCTGGTTAAAGATGATATTCTTACCTCGATTCATATTGATGAGTATGAGCTGCAGGCTTTGGATACCAAACTGGGAGCTGAAGAGATCACTGCAGATATACCCAATGCGGGAGAACAGGCCTTAAAGGATCTCGACAGCAGGGGTATTATTCGAGTGGGAGCAGAAGTAGGACCAGGTGATATTCTAGTCGGCAAAGTTACGCCCAAAGGGGAAACGGAATTAACTGCCGAAGAGCGTTTGCTCAGAGCCATATTCGGCCAGAAGGCCAGGGAAGTAAGGGATACTTCCTTGAGAGTGCCCAATGGTAAAGGTGGCATAGTAGTTGATGTGCAAGTTTTCTCCCGGGAAAATGGTGACGAACTGCGGCCTGGAGTTGTACAATCTGTGCGAGTATATCTGGCCCAGAAACGCAAAGTAGCCGTCGGGGACAAAATGGCCGGGCGCCACGGGAACAAAGGTGTTATTGCCAGAATTTTACCAGAAGAAGATATGCCCTTCCTTCCTGATGGTAGAGCCGTGGACATTGTGTTGAATCCTTTGGGAGTACCGTCACGTATGAACATCGGCCAAATTCTTGAAACTCATTTAGGATGGGCAGCCGCGAAAAGAAATATTAACGTTGCCTCACCAATCTTTGATGGTGCTCAGGAAGACGACATAACCGGGTTGCTTGAGGAAGCAGATTTGCCCAGCCATGCTAAGACAGTTGTATATGACGGTCGTACCGGAGAACCGTTCCAAAACGAGATAACTGTGGGCTATATTTATATGCTGAAGCTGACCCATTTAATTGACGATAAGATCCATGCCCGCTCCACAGGACCTTATTCGTTGGTGACTCAACAGCCATTGGGTGGTAAAGCCCAGTTCGGTGGACAGCGTTTCGGCGAAATGGAAGTTTGGGCACTTGAGGCCTATGGTGCCGCTTATACCCTACAGGAGATGCTGACGATTAAATCCGATGACGTCAGAGGGCGCGTTAGGGCCTATGAGGCTATTGTCAAAGGTGAGAATATACCTGACCCGGGTGTCCCGGAGTCCTTTAGGGTATTACTCAAAGAACTGCAAAGCATTGGTATAGATGTGCAGGTGTTCTCTGAATCGGAAGAAGTGGAGATTAAAGAACCAGAAGAAGATGTGAGCCGCATCGCAAGGGAGCTGGGAATTGGTGTTCCTGCCCATGAACCGGACTCTGATGATGAAGACTAGCTGATATTCGGCACGGATGTGACTCATAGTTGTCATTTCCCCATGTTTATGGTACAATAAATGGCGACAATGATTCCGCCCGTAGCTCAGCTGGATAGAGTGTCTGACTTCGAATCAGAAGGCCGTAGGTTCGAGTCCTACCGGGCGGGCCATATGAAATTGAACCCCCATTACCTAACGGTTGTGGGGGTCTTTTTATGCGGGCATGTTGTGAGTTGAAAGATCAACCGGCAACCCCGCGGGCGACAGAAATAACGTATCAGGAAAGTCGAATATTGGAATATTTGCCGCAGTAATCCAAGAAATCCTCTTGGTTCATAGGCTGTGCCAAAAAATACCCCTGCAAGTAATCACACTCTAAAAAGGTAAGCAGCTCCTTTTGCTCCTGAGTTTCAACCCCTTCTGCAACAGTTTTCAAACCCATCTCCCTCATCATTGCAATGGTGCTTTTCAGCATGATCTCAGCGGATGTGCTTTGAACGGCACCCCAAATAATGCTTTTGTCCAATTTTATGATTTGGAAAGGCATATTCAAAATGTGACTGACATTGGAGTACCCTGTGCCGTAATCATCTAATGCGAAGGTGAAGCCCAAAGCCTGCAGCTTTTCCATGGTGCTCAGCAAAACTGCCGGATTGTCGGCAGTGACTGATTCTGTGATTTCCAACTTGATATTAGCCGGATCCACTTTATAGTAATCAATGGCCTTCTCAAAATTTTCAACCAACCTTTGGTTCATACACTGAACTACAGACAGGTTGATGGCGACCGAAGAAATTCCCTGTTTCTTCAAGTCATTCTTCTGCAGAAGGCTGCACACTTGAGTGAAAACAAAATCCCCAATTCCAATAATGGAACCATTGCGCTCCGCGATAGGTATAAACTCATCGGGAGGTATGGGGCCCATATCATCATGGAAAAGGCGAATCAATGCTTCTGCCTGGGTAAACCGTTTAGCCTGTCTGTCCCAAATAGGCTGGTAATAGACACTGAACGCTTGTTCCTTTAAGGCTTCTTCAATAGCCTGGGTAACTTTGATTTCTCTTTGATGCAAACTGAGGATATCTGTGGAAATAACTTCAGCTGTAAACTGTCGGCTTCTGTACGGCATGTCCACTAAGAGCATGATTTGCTCAATGCTGTCCACCTGCTGCGGCACACCAAGCATACTTATCTCCACTGGGAAGGTAACGTGTGTGTCTGCACATATCCATTCTTGGCTGAACCGCTTTTTAATAATCGAGATCAATTCCTCACTGGAAACAGCGGAATTAGAAAAATTGACTAGACAGAAGTGGCCTTTTTCACAATCGTAAGCATCGACTTGGTGGGCCAATCCGTTGAACCAGGCCGCCATCTCCACTGTCACGCTCTGCATGTGATCCAACCCCAAGGTTGAAATAAAATAGCTTACGTCAGACAGTTTTATAGTGATGATCTCAAAGGGAACTTTGTTGTTTAGGGACAAGGTTGCATCTTGGACAAAGGCGAATCGGTTGTAGATTTGGGTGATTGTGTTAAAAACCTCGGCCTTATTTTCTATGGTCCACAGCACACCGAGAATGCCCAAGGACTGCAGGAAAATCTCAATATTGATGTGGGGAAACAGCATTTGAATCACCACTGGTACAGTGCTGACACCAAGGAAAATCAGTAAAGCGAAAAACTTACTTTTGGAAAGCGTTTTGCGAAGTCGAATTGTGATAGCCGCGGAATATAGGAGATAAAAGAGGGCATTCAAATAAAGCACGTAGATTGCCTTACCATGGGAGTAGATTCCCCCCTGGTCATAGTAGAAGACCCAGCGCTGCCACGGGTTTAGTAACAAAAGGAAAAGCGTGACTGCAAGGGGAACAGTGAAGGCGGCGAAATACCCGGGCGTTCTTTTTTTGTTATAACCCATAAGAAACATGGTATAAAGGGCAAAAACGTAAGCAGAGCTGTTGTGCGATATCAAAAATCCGTGGTTTACAAAGTCTCTAAATCCAAGACTGTACGCGCCTATATTGTTATTGGAGATGGTGGTTCCGATTACAAAAAGCGTGGACGTTAGATGGCTGAGTACCAAAAACATGAAGCCTTTGTTAATCGTTTTTCGCATGTCTTTTCTCAGGAAAAAATCGAAGACTATAAAGAGTGTCACAAATAAAGCACTGATATGGTACTCGATACTATAAGTCACAACACACCCCCGTTATCCGGATTACTGCATCTGCAACAAGCCCTTCCATTAATATTATCGGCAGATTGCCCAAAACATTTAAAGTCATGTATGAAAAAGCCTCTCCACCATGGCAGGATGCGTACTGCCATCTAGGGAAAATCCGAGGAAATCTTTCCGGGAAATTGGGTATAACTAATCTCTGGGTGCAAGTGACGAAGTGTTCATTGATTTCAGCCAAAAACAGGGTTTTAAGTGTTAAATGGAAGAATGTGCTTTGCAATAAGGTTTACGGGAGGTTGTTTGTATGACAATTGGTTTGTCCAAAGAGGCTACAAGAAAAGTGGCGGAATGTCTTGATCAACATTTGGCGGATCTGTTCGTGTTGTATGCAAAACTCCACAACTACCATTGGAATGTGGTGGGGCGAAAGTTCTTTGTACTTCATGCTCAACTGGAAGAATTCTACGACAGTGCAGCTGAGGAAATTGATGAGGTGGCAGAGCGGATCCTCATGATCGGGCATCGACCCTCTGCGTCTTTAGCTGCCTATCTAAAAAAGGCTACATTAAGAGAAGAAGACAGCTCACCTGCCAAAAGCGATGATCTTGTGCGTCAGCTTGTTGCTGATTATACTACCTTGATTATGGGACTTCGCAAAGGTATTGAAGCCGCCCAGGAGATTGGCGATGAAGCCAGTGCCGATCTAATGGTGGGCTATATTGCCGGATACGAAAAGACTGTATGGATGCTCAACGCCTACTTAGATAGGTGAGCCAGCCGGAGTTGCTTCACCACAAGAGTACTGGTTCAAATGGCGCCAATGGATTGGCGCCATTTTCGTTTTTTGGGCTCCCCGGGTGCTGTTGTACTATGACGGAGAAGATGAAGGCATCAAGATGGCCCTAATTGAGCGATGCAGATCATCGAGACTGTCATTATTGCATATGATATGGTCAAACAGGTGTAATTTGTCGTCTAATCCCAATTCGCTTTGATGTCCAACATAGCCCAGTGCTTCTTGACCGTATAGGTTCTCAAGTCTCTCAGTTTGAATATTCGAATCAACAATTACTCTCCACAGACTAAAGCCGGCGCCCTTTAGGATGTGAATTTCATTTTCATAACGTACATCATCAATCACAACTTTTTGGTGTTCCTTTGCCTCCTGCAGGGCATAGTCAACCCAGATTGTATCACCAAATCTTTCTCTAGCCCCATGTCCAAGGCTTTGCAAGAAAGGACGATTCTTTTTCCCAGGCATTTGGGGGTATTTAGTAAACAATGATCCAAGCCAATCCATCATTTTATGCTTTTTAGCCTCACTGGTCGGACCGGCTTTGTTTGCTGCAACCAGTCCATTGATAATTTGCTGCAATTTTGCCTCTGCAGTCCGGTCATCGTAAACACCTGCTTGGATCGATTCCAGCTCTTTAATGGGCCATGCAAAAGATACTCTGACAAACCCATAAGTCTCCTCTAAATGGGCCGCTAGAGTACTTTTTCCTGAACCCATCTTACCTGAAATACCTATTTTCAAAACCACGTTCACCTCTGTTATCAGCCGCGGCTTTTCTTCGTCAAAACTCCCCACGGCAGGAAAAAAACAGTGAGGGAATTTGCCTAAATCGGCACTGCGGCAGTTTCCTTTTCAGCATAAATACTTTCGTGTACAACGGAATTCTTCTTCTGGCTTTGTAAGGCCAGTTCCTGCAATTATCCCCCTAGAATTTAAACGGCATTTTTCACCTGCAGCGGGTAAATCAGGATGGACAGCTGGATACGGTGGTTCGGCCTATGTTTGAAGACGTTGGGGCAACCAACGTGTTTGGGCCAAGCCCCTTAACCCCTTTTGTCTGCTCTAAATGGATGGTAAGGAAGGAATATGAAAGTGGTATGAATGTTCATAATGCAGGCAGCCCCGGGGTTTTGGGGCTGCCTGTGTTTTAGTGCTTGTAAAGTGGGCTTACTGCGATTGCTGCTCTAAGTGCTAAGCCTTGAATCTGCCCACCAAATTGTTGAGTTCTTCCGCCAGTCGGGCAAGGGCCTCAGCTGAAGCAGATACTTCCTGCATTGCTGCTGTTTGCTCTTCAGTGGATGCTGCAGTGTTTTGTACGCCTTCGGTCATCTGTCCGGTAGCCTCTACTACCTGACCAACCAAGGATGTCACATCCTGAACGGAATCGGTGATTTCTTGAAAATTGCCCCGGACTTCATCAACCACTACAGTACCGGCATCAACTTCTTTTGCACCTTCAGCCATGATCTCCACTGCGTTTTCAGATTCCGCCTGTATTGCATTGATTAAAGCGTGGATCTCTTGTGCGGCATTGGCAGATTCCTCGGCAAGTTTTCTTACTTCTTCTGCTACAACTGCGAAACCTCTACCTTGCTCACCAGCCCGTGCTGCTTCAATGGCAGCATTAAGTGCTAGTAAATTAGTTTGATCAGCAATATCAGTGATTAGGGAGACAATTTGACTGATTTCCCGAGATTTGTGGTTTAAATCATCTATCGAGGTCGAAACTTGGTTAGTGCTGTTGGCTATTGACTGCATTTGGCTTATAATCCTGGCCATGCCTTCATTGCCTCGTCCTGCAAATTCTGTTGCTCTTCTAGATTGATTGGCAACTTCATTGATACTAACATTGACTTGTTCAACGGTTGATGCCATTTCACCCATAATCGCGGCGGCTTCATTGGCATTGGCTGCCGTTTCCTCGGAACCGGCGTTCAACTGCTGTGAAGAGCTGGCCACCATATTGGCGCGTTCTGCAATTTCCCTGACAATCACCCGCATTTGCTCCACCATTTGCCCGAAAGCAGATGACAAGGCCCCGACCTCATCTTTTGATTCCACAGCTATGTTTACTGTCAGGTCTCCTGCAGCGACTTCACCGGCTATTGAAGCAAGGTTTCTGATGGGACGGGCGATAGTATGGGCGATGAGCCATGCCATTACAGCAGCGACACCCATCAACACCAAACAAATGATCAGGGTGCGGTTAGCCGCTGCTTTCACCGGTGCAAAGGCTTCATCTGGGTCTTGGACAACCATGATGCCCCAACCTGTGCCGCCCACCGGCATGTATGAGGTCACAAGTTCTTTTCGTTCAATGGGATCCAAAAACAAACCGGTACCGGACTCACCCTGCAGGACTTTTTGCACTGCCGGTGCCTCAGCTAAATCCTGCATATTTTGAACCATTTCGAAGTCTTTGTAGGCTGCAAGTGTTCCCCTTTGGTCGACGAGATACGCGTGCCCTGTCTCACCGAACGTTAAAGAGGTGGCAATTTCGCTCAGCATATCAAGGGTTAAGGCTCCCATCCAAACTGCCTCAACCCTGCCGAAGACATCCATAATTGGGTGGGAAATTGCGATAACAGGTTTATCTATAGACGAGCTGACATAGACCTCTGACACATAAGTGTCCTTGGAAGTTGCAGCATTTTGAAACCAGTCTCTGAAACTGAAATCCAGCCTATCCAATTCTAACTGGTACTCGAAAGGTTCGACTACTACACTCAGTCCTTCGTCACCGGTAACTTGCCGCATATAACCGAATTGGCCGTAATGCTCCATGATATCCTGAATAATTTGCCGTTTGGGTCGATCCATTTCCTCTGGGACACCTTTTATGTCTTCTTTGATAAAGGGGACGTATGACATATCTTTTACCGCCGGCAAATTGGCAGTAATTCTAACAATACCTTTGGCGCCTTCGAGGTACTGTTCCACTTGGGAACCAAAAGACATTGCCAAAAGCATCTGGTGATCCAAGATTTCTTCCTCTAGGTTTCTTTCCAGGGTCTTTACAGATGTAATGCCTACTATCCCGACGGCGATGAATACTCCGAGAACAAATAAGGTCGTCAATTTGAACTGCAAACTGCGACTAAAGATATTCCCTTTAGTTTTCAAAGTCATTGGTTTCTCTCCTTGTGCATCTAGTGTGTGATGTGTTTTTTAAAGCCTTGTACGATGGGATCACCATTTGGTTTTTATATAAACAGACCCCCTTTCTAGTTGATCCACCTGATTGACAAAGTTACAACTTAAATCTTGCAGCAATATTCCTTAAAGCATCACCGGTATATGCCAATTGTTCTGTTGTGGCGGAAATTTCCTCCATGGAGGCGGCCTGTTCTTCCGTCGCTGCGGCAATGCTGCCGCCGGTATCTTTCATCTCCGCTATCGATATGGTCATTTCGCGAATTACCTCGCTGGCATCTGTGATGCGAGTGGTAATCTCAGCTAGACCTGTTTGGGTGCGGGATAACAGTTCTGTGCCATTTTGCACTCGCATGTTGGTATTTGCCATGGTTTCAGCGGAATGTGCGGCATTTTCGACCAGGCTGTTAATCATGCCTGTAATTTCTTCAATGGATTGTTGGGTTTGTTCGGCCAGATGCCGCACTTCTTCGGCAACAACGGCAAATCCCCGTCCATGCTCTCCGGCTCTAGCCGCTTCAATGGCCGCATTTAAGGCCAATAAGTTAGTTTGATCGGCAATATCGGAGATCAGGTTAAGTACAGCCTCCATATCTTTTGTTTGTTTGGATAAACCCGTTAATGCCTGGTATACTGCTTCACTATCTCTTCGTATAAGCCCCATTGCGTCCATAGAGGCATCCATTTGCTCTTGACCGTTTGCGGCTTGCACATTTATGATTTCTGTATCGGCTCCCATGATTTCTGCCTTTTGGTCTGTCTGATCAATACTCTGACTGAAAGCCCCGGCGGCGGTGGCCCCCTCTTCAATAGTAGCAGAGTTTTCCTGTGCTGCCGCCGATAAACTAGCACCGGAATCGGCTATATTGTCGGCTACTTCCTGGATATGGCTGACAACACCAGCCAGTTCCTTTTCCATCGC
>JAAYQZ010000007.1 GCA_012519025.1 Bacillota bacterium | reverse complement strand
TTTTCGGAAAGCAAACGCTCCATTTGGGTCACCTTGTCATGGGGCAGCAGTTCTGCATAAATTGATTTGAGTCCCAGCCCGTTCCCGACGCGGTGCGCGCTGGCCTGGGTATCGCCGCTCAGCATAGCAGTTTCTTTGACACCCAAATGCCACAGGTTGTGCAGGGCAGAGGGAGCATCTTTTTTAATACTGTCCGAGATCGCAATGCTGCCGGCATATTGTCTGTTTTTCGCGACATGAACCATGGTGGTGCCGTTATGAGCCGAGATGTTAAAACTGACACCATGATCCTTCAAAAGTTTGTCATTGCCGACTAATAGTTCACCATCATCTACCAGTACTTTGAGACCTTTTCCAGCAATTTCCTGAAACTCACCCTCTGGAATGCTGACTTGTGCTGTGTAGGTTCCACTTTCCTGGGCAGCCTGTAAGATCGAAAGTGCAATGGGGTGAGATGAATATATCTCAGCTTGTGCGGCCAGCCGCAGCACGTCTTCCTCTGCAAATCCCTCTGCTGTTGTTATTTCTTGAACTTGAAAGACGCCTTCTGTCAAAGTGCCCGTTTTATCAAAAACAACCGTATCCACATCGGCCAAAGCCTCTAGATGGTTGGCGCCTTTGACTAAAATTCCCCGGCGGGATGCTCCACCTATACCGCCGAAGTATCCCAAAGGAATGGAAATGACCAGCGCACAAGGGCATGATATGACCAGAAGTACTAATGCCCGGTGCAGCCAGTCGGCAAACAGGGCTCCCGGCACGACAAGCGGCGGCACAATCGCGATCATTGCGGCACTAAAAACAACTGCCGGAGTGTAGTAGCGAGCAAATTTGGTAATAAATTGCTCTGTTGGAGCCTTGCGGCTGGCTGCGTTTTCCACAAGTTCTAAAATCCTGGCTAAAGCTGTTTCTCCATAGGCTTTTGTGACCTGGATCTGGAGTACTCCAGATCCATTGACCATGCCGGCAAGAACCTCTTGGCCGGGTTCAGTCCTTTGGGGCACCGATTCCCCGGTAAGGGCTGATGTGTCCACAAAGCTTTCCCCTTCAAGTACTTTACCATCCAAAGGTATCCGCTCACCGGGCCTGACTAGGATGGTGTCTCCAATTTGCACCTCACTGGGATTGACGTCAACACTATCTGCACCCCGCATCAAATGGGCAATGTCGGGCCTGATATCCAACAGTTCCTGTATGGAACCTCGAGAGCGAGCCACTGCCTTATCCTGCAGCAGTTCTCCGACATAGTAAAACAGCATAACACCTACTGCTTCCGGAAAATTGCCTATGGCAAAAGCGCCGATGGTGGCCACTGTCATCAGGAAGTTTTCATCAAAGATTTGTCCCCTTAGGGCATTTCTGACGGCGGCAGCGATAACACCTCGCCCCACAAGCAGGTAAGCTGGGATAAAGACCAGGTACTCACCTATACCGTAGGTTGTTTGGGCTAGACGTTTTTGAAATATGAGACCAAAAACAAATAAAAGGCCCGCCCCAACCAAAGGCCAAAGATCTATAGTGCCGCGGTGGGTGTGCCCGTGACTGTGATCATGGTCGTGGCAGTGGCCGTGTTCACAACCTTCAACAGCTTTGGCTGTAAAGTTTCCTGTTTTGGCGTCTAAAACAACAATACCCGGCTCGATAGATTTAATTATTTCCTTGGCAGCGGTTTCATGTTTAGCATCAATTGTTAGGGTCAAGGTTGCAAAACTAATATTTGCTTCAGGGTCTAGCTCACGCCGGAGGCGGTCTTCGATCTTACCGGCACAGCTGGCGCAATCCAATCCTTCAAGGCGGTATGTGCCCTTGTTGCTGGAGACAGTCAGTATAGCCATCATGGTTTCCTACCTTTCTTCTGCATAGTGTTCCTGGGCTTGCCGGATAAGATTAACTATGTGGTGATCATCCAATGTATAAAAAACTTGCTTGCCTGCTCTTCTATATCTCACAAGACGCATGGTTCTAAGCAGTCTCAAATGATGGGAGATGGCCGGCATACTCATCTCCAAAAGCTCTGCTAAATCGCAGACACACAGCTCTTGTTCAGATAGTAAATAGATGATTTTAGTTCTGGTTTCATCAGCTAGAACTCGAAACAGCTCACTCAAGCCCGCAACTTCCAGCAGTTTTTCTTTCAATGCACTTGCTTCAGCAAGGTTGGGGCTGAACTCCGCACAAATATCTCGCCTGGAGCCATTATGTTTGGTCATTTGTCTCACTCCCTCAAGGCGGACAATTAAGCAGCCGCTTAATTGAATTATACGCCGGGGGGGTATAGTTGTCAATGGGAGCAGATGCCTAAATTTGCGTGCAGCGGTCACTGAAAGGTAACATGACTGTGATAGACTAAGATTTGATGAAATATTACAGATAAGTCAACACCGATAAATTACCATCGGAAGAGGAGGACTTTTGTGTTAGTAGATTACCATCTTCATACTGTATATTCCCGTCACGCAGAAGGAACCATCTTGGAGTATATCAAAAGGGCGGAGGCCTTGGGTATTAAAGAGGTTTGCTTCACAGAGCATACCTCAAGACAGTACTTAACTGAGGAATTTAGGGCCAAACTCCCCTATAAATGGATGAAAGATGAGGAACTGCCTAAATATCTTGACGATCTTGACCGGGTTCGGCAGCACACCTCATTGACGATAAAACGCGGCCTTGAAGTTGATTTTTTTGCCGGTTTTGAAAAGCCCCTACAGGCATTCTTAGAAAAATGGCCTTTGGATTTTGTGTTGGGTACCATTCACTTTATCCCCAAGTACGACATGGCTCACGTAGGCTTGGTGAGTGATGAGCCCATCAAATTGCTCTGTAATTATTTCACTTTAGTCAGACAGGCTGTTGAAACAGGGCTGTTTGATTCCATGGCACATATCCATTTACCGTGGCAGACAGTGCCCTGGCCTGAGGGGAATGAGGGCAAACAGGCATTGGAAGCACTTGGGGATGTAGTGAAAGCAGCTAAAGCGAACAATATGTGTCTTGAGATCAACACTCGGGCTTTCAATTTCGAAGATTATGGGACAATCGAGGTGTACAGAAAGTTCTTGGGTCTGATGCGTGATTATGGTGTACCGATCACTATGGGCTCCGATTCTCACCTGCCATCGGAGGTGGGACGCAATTATCCGACTGTGATTGAAGAGCTTGCACGCTTTGGTATAAATGAAGTCGCTGTTTTTGATCAGCGGGAAAGGGAGCTCATACCCTTACAACAAAAAGTCAGGCGATGAGCATAGACCTGGAAAATTAAACTGTCGGTGGTGTGGCAGTATGCATATAAAAAAACAAGAGGCAGTTTACCGGTAAGCCCAATGGGCTACCGGCAACAAAATGCTTCTTGTTGGGTGATATACGTGTTCAGCTGTTAGTTACTCTGTACTTTCTGCTGATCTGCGGGCAACAACCCGAGTTTGCCAGCGTCCGGTTTTGTAATAGGCGTAGTTAAATACGAGCCCCATAAATGACCCTGAAGCGATGGCAATCCAGACCCCGGTAACTCCCAGGCTTGGCATAGAAGATAGGTAGGTTGCCAAGGGCACCCTAATTAGCCAAAGGGAAAGCAAAGTTAAAAGCATAGTAGCAACAGTGTCGCCGGCACCTCTGATCACACCACCGAAAGTGAACATCAACGCCATGGGAATGTAGGAGATCGAGACATATCTAAGGTAAATTGAACCTTGGGTAAGCACCCCTACATCCTGTGTAAAGAGCACCATGAGAATATCGGGTCGCAAGATAGCAACTACCGATACAACGGCAGTTATACCGCTGGCAAGTAAAGTGCTCCACCTCACCGTTTCAGCCACTCTTTCTGGTTTGTTGGCTCCAAGGTTTTGGCCCACTAAAGCTGAAACAGCCATACCTATACTCATGGACGGCATGAAGGCGAATTGATCTAAGCGAGATGCTGCACCAAAACCGGCAATCACCGTTGCACCAAATTGGTTGATGACGGAGTTGACGACAACGCCGCTTAGAGAAACCAGTACCTGTTGAATACCGGCCGGCAGTCCTATTTTGAAGGTCAGTGCAGTAAGCTCCCAATCCAAGCGCAAGATACCGGGACGGTAATGCAAGAGACCGGACTCAAGATAGAGGTAGCGCAGACTGATTACAGCGGAAATTCCCTGGGCCAAGATCGTGGCTAAAGCTGCACCGGCAACGCCCATTCGGGGTATGGGTCCCAGCCCAAATATGAACACGGGATCCAATATGATATTCAGCACAGTGGCGTAAGCCAGAAACTTCAAAGGTGTACGTGAATCTCCCAGACCCCTCAGCACTGAGCTGGCCGCGTTGTACAAGAACATTCCAATCAGACCTGACATGAAAATAGCCAGATATTCTGCTGCCATATCTATGATTTCAGGAGGAGTGTTTACCAATCCCAATAAAGGATAGCGGAAAACGACTCCAATGATGGAGACGACTACACCCATGAGTGTGAGCAAGATCAGCGAATTGGTCACTGTTTTAGCCAACCGCTTTTCCTCCCCAGCCCCGTAATATTGGGACACCAGGATGGTTGTGGCCATTGTAATCCCGTTTACCAGTGCAATCAAAGCGAATATGACCGGAAAACCTACTGAAACCGCTGCTAGGGCATTAGCTCCCAAAAACCGACCGACCCAAATGCTGTCAACGGTGTTATAAAGAGCCTGGAGCAAATTACCCAACAGCATTGGGATGGAGAATGTCAACAAATGTCGAAGGACACTTCCTTCGGTAAAATCAGTAACTTGTTTGTTCTGCAACAGAAAACTCCTTTCCAAAGAAAATTAGATGCACATAGGAAATTCAACTTGAGTTGCGCGGATGGATCCGGGAGGACTGCTTCGGAAGAAAAAACCTTAAGACCCATTTTTCCAATTCTGAGCCGGCTGAAAAGTGGGTACATGGACTAGTTTACCACGGAACTTAGGAATTCGGCAACCCGAACATGGTAATTTCCGGGAAATGCCGTGGGTGGGGCAGGAGAATATAAGCGGCGGGGGAACTATAGATTATATCAGCCGATAGATCGGTAAATGAGACTGCATCATGCAGGAGTTAGCCGAGTGGAGCTGAGCATAGAAGAGCTGAGGAGGAGTCAAATGCAAACCGATCAAAAGACTGGTTTTTATGGGGAGTTTGGAGGCAGTTTTGTTCCCGCCGAACTGCAGAATGTGTTGAAACACCTGGCAGAGGAGTTTAATCGTTTCAAAGATGATGAAGACTTCAAAAATGAGCTGGCATATTATCATCAGCACTACATCGGTCGTCCCAGTCCCTTGTATTATGCAGAGCGCCTCTCAAATAAACTGGGTGGTGCCAAGATTTATCTGAAGCGTGAAGATCTTAATCATACCGGTTCACACAAGATCAATAATGTCATCGGCCAAGCTTTGCTCGCCAAGCGGATGGGTGTGAAGCGAGTTATTGCTGAAACCGGAGCCGGGCAGCATGGGGTAGCAACGGCCACTGCTTGTGCGCTGTTTGGCATGGACTGTACTATCTATATGGGCGCGGAAGATATCAGGCGGCAGGCTCTGAATGTGTTTCGTATGGAGCTTTTGGGGGCTGAGGTCAAATCCGTTGATACAGGTCACCGCACTTTGAAGGAAGCCGTTGATGAGGCCTTTAAGGATCTGGTGGCTAACTACGAAAATACCTACTATATGTTGGGTTCAGCAGTTGGACCACATCCATTTCCTTTAATCGTTCGCTATTTTCAAAGTGTCATCGGTGAAGAAGCCAAAGAACAGATCCTGGCACAAGAGGGGAAACTTCCCAGCCATCTTTTGGCTTGTGTAGGTGGAGGGAGCAATTCCATCGGACTTTTCCATCCCTTTTATGAAGAACAAAATGTAAAAATGATTGGTGTCGAGCCCGCTGGAAAGGGACTTGCAACCGGGGAGCATGCGGCAGCCATTACCGCAGGTATGCCCGGGCTTTTACACGGTTTTAAATGTTACGTGTTGGCAGATGAAACTGGTGAAGCACTGCCGACGCATTCTATTGCCGCCGGTTTGGATTATCCCGGTGTTGGACCAGAACACAGTTTCTATAAAGCCAGTGGACGGGCAGATTATGTGGCAGTTACCGATGCAGAAGCGCTGGAAGCTTTCGGACTTCTTTCCCACGTAGAAGGTATTATACCAGCATTGGAAAGTGCCCATGCAGTGGCTTATGGGCTAAAACTTGCCCCTACTTTAGGTAAAGATGAAATCATTGTAATCAACCTATCCGGCCGCGGTGATAAAGATGCCCAACAGGTGTTTGAAATGCAAAAAGCGGCTGAAGCAGCGCTTGGGGCGAAATAAATACATTTGATCTAGGATATAAACCCCCCCCGGCCTAAGGTCGGGGGGGGTTTGGTGTGTATGGCTCTCTATTTGGGGCTTTTAAGGAGGCGGATGTCTTGAACTCCTTGGGCGGCCAAATTGTACCCATCTTGCCAATTTGTCGGATCGGAAAACAGCTCCGGCCCGGCGATAGGTGGTTTTGTTTGATAATGCAGCGGATCAAGTAAGTTGCGCAGACTGTTGATTACAACTACCCGCAAATCGTTCTCCCCTTTTTTGATTGCTTGGGATAGATCCATGGTATAAGGGGGAAGTGCAATATGTCCAATATCCATACCATTTAAAGAAACTTTGGCAACAGAGGCCATCAACTCATCAAGCTGTAGAGTAAGTTGGCTGCTGTCACT
>JAAYQZ010000096.1 GCA_012519025.1 Bacillota bacterium | reverse complement strand
GCCCGCCACGACTACTGTTTCGTCATGCCGGCGGTGCTCAAGATCCCGACTGGTGATAACACCTTGGTCTTTTAATCTATCGGCATGCTGATCAAGGGGATGTCCGGAAAGGTAAACACCAATGAGTTCCCTTTCATACTGCAGGCGGCGGTATTCGTCATATTCCGGCAGCCCATCTCCCATACTCAGATCCAGTGGTGCCATGTCTAATTCTCCAAAATCAAACAGGGCGGCCTGCCCTCTGTGGGATTGGCGGCGGCGGTTGGCGGCTACTTTCAATGCACCATCCAATGAAGCCTCCAGTTCAGCTCGGGATTTGTTGAAATCATCTAATGCACCCACCCGAATCAGGCTCAGTATTGCATCCCTGCTTAGATGAACACGGCCGCAAAGATCTATCAGTGATTGGTAAGGTTCGACCTTGCGGTTCTCTATAATGTTTGCAGCAGCGCTTTCCCCTACATTTTTAATGGCAGATAAACCGAAGCAGATTGTATTGCCGTTTTTGGGCACGAAAGTAATATGGCTTGCATTTATGTTCGGATGCTCTACTTTAATACCCATTTCCTTGCATTCAACCAAATATTCACCGAGTTTGGTGTTTTTATCTTTACCCATGACACTGGTAAGTAAAGCGGCCATAAACTCAGTAGGATGGTGAGTTTTGAGGTACGCAGTTTGAAAAGCAATCAGTGCATAGGCACAGGCATGGCTTTTATTAAACCCGTAACCGGCAAACTTTTCTATATCTTTATATATTTCCTTGGCTAAGTGCTCGGAATGCCCTTTTTGGACGGCGCCGCGGATAAATTCTTCACGGGATGCATCCATAGTTTTTTGATCTTTTCTACCGATGGCGCGCCTTAAGAGATCGGCTTCACCTAAGGAAAAACCTGCGAAACTGTTGGCCACTGCCATTACCTGTTCTTGATAGGCCATGATTCCATATGTTTCTTTTAAAAGATCCTCCAGCATGGGGTGGGGCCATTTGATTGCTTCCTGGCCTTTGCGTCTGCGAATAATTGTGGGTATATACTGCATTGGCCCGGGACGATACATAGCATTCAGCAAAGTCAAGTGTTCAAGACTCTCTGGTTGAAAATCTTGTAAAAGCCTGCGCATCCCCTCTGATTCAAACTGAAAAACTCCACCTGTAAGTCCCTTTTGGAAAACAGTTTGGAAAGTTTTAGGATCATCCAGTGGTATTGACTCCATATCTAGTTCCTCAGTGGCGAGCCGGTTTACCCAATTTACGGTTTCTTGGATAACAGATAAATTTCTCAATGCAAGAAAATCCACTTTTAGGAATTTCATCGCTTCCAAAATGTCCATGGGATACTGCGTTGTATAGGGAGTGACAGCTTTATCACTATCAGCTTTGTTCAGCGGTATATCCAATTCCAAAGGTCTTGGTGCGATTACTACACCGGCAGCATGAGTAGATGCATGGCGGGGGAATCCCTCTAAAAATCCGGCAGTTTCAAGAACCTGCTTTGCCTCAGAATCTTCTTTGTAAGCGCTCTGCAGCTCTGGGACGGCTGCTAATGCATCTTTGAGAGAGCTACCAAATGGAATTGCTTTAGCTAAAGTATCGGCCTTGCGTAAAGGCACACCCAGCACTCGGGCTACGTCTCTGACTGCACCCCGGGCTTTAAGGGTGCCGAATGTGATGATCTGTGCGGTGCGATCCGCCCCATACTTCTTTACTACATATTCGATGACCTCGTTGCGGCGGTGATAGCAAAAGTCCATATCCACATCGGGCAGGGTCACTCTTGCCGGGTTCAAAAACCGCTCAAAGAGCAGATCATAACGCAGTGGATCAATGTTGGTGATCCCAAGACAGTATGCAACTAAAGAACCAGCTGCACTTCCCCTGCCGGGTCCCACCGGTATGCCGGAGTCTTTAGCGAACCTGACAAAGTCCCATACGATGAGAAAGTAGTCATCATAACCCATATTGTTGATGGTATTAAGCTCATATTCCAGCCGCTCAACAATGTTTTGCGTTATTTCACCAAACCGCCACCGCGCGCCTTCAAATGTCAAATGTTTAAGGTACGCTTCGGCAGTTGAGTAACCCTCCGGCAGGTCAAAATGTGGTAGGTGGACAGTATCAAAATCAAGTTCGATTCGGCAGCGCTCGGCGATATCTAAGGTATTTTGGTAAGCTTGTTTTTGATCCGGAAACAATTCAAACATTTCCCGGGGGCTTTTTAAATATGCCTCACTGCTTTCAAACTGCATTCTATCATCGTCTGCAAGCTGCTTACCTGTTTGTATGCAGACTACAACATCATGCAAGAAACCGTGTTCTGGCTCTACGTAGTGATAGTCATTAGTGACTATTAGAGGAATCTTTGTCTCTTTATGCATCCGCAAAAGCTCGCGGTTGACAAGGCGCTGTTCCTCAAGCCCGTGATCCTGCAGTTCCAAAAAGAAATTATCCCGGCCCAGAATTTCTTGGTAAACATAAGCACTATCTTTTGCGGAAGCGTAGTTGCCTTGGAGGATGTGACGGTTGATTTCCGAAGCAAGGCACGCAGAGCTTCCTGCAATATGTCCTTCCCCACATTCCCCCACGATTTCAGCTAGAATGGTTTTGTCGATCCTGGGCCGATAGTAAAGCTCTGTGCGGGATACTAAACGGTACAGCATAGACAATCCAATGTTATCTAAAGCCCATAAGACTAAATGCCAGTTGGCGTCATCTCCCCGGTGTTTCTCTTTATCAAAGCGGCTGCGTGGTGCAACGTAGGCTTCCACGCCGGGGATAAAGCGAAAGGGTTTCCCAGTTTTTTCGCTGATTTCCTTGGCCATAAGATAGCATTCCGCTGTTCCATACATTGTGCCGTGATCTGTTACTGCTATTCCCGGCATGCCTAAGGCCGCTGCCCTTTCAAAAAGTTCCTTGGGAGGGGCAGCGCCGTCCAGTAAAGACCAATAAGTGTGACCATGTAAATGCACAAACACGAAAACCACCTACTCCTCTTCCATCATGATGGTATAGGCGCTTTCCGAGGTCCACGGATTCCGCTTGTGGTGGTCAAAAACAATCCATCCTATGTCTTGATTACCGCAAGTATGACAAGTCTTGGTACCGCCGTGAAGTCCCTCTTTACACAAAACTTCAATAAAATCCCTGGAAAACCTGCCAATACGTACTTTTTGTGCCATTTGCCTTGGGGGCAGTGCCAATGTACGTGGATCAAGCTGTTCCTGGATTTTGGGCATCTGCAAGAGTCGGTGCCGGATTTGTCTGTGATTTCTTCCCAAATCATCCGGCATCCATTTGCGCAAAGGACGGTGAGGTTCTGTCCTTAGAAAGTCAAACTTCAGCGCCTCCAGTGCAAGCTTTAGCAGTGAAGCATGCTTTATATTTATAAATTGGTGTACTATGTCATACAGCGCCAAGGGGCTGTGGGCCACTTGATGCAGCTTCAATTCCCTAAAATAAGCAGCAAACTCCTCAAAGAAACGGAAAGGCGAGTTGTAGGCTGTTGATGTCAAAAGCTTCAAGGTCATTTTAAAACGATGGCTGTTGTGGTACTGTTCAAGTAAATTTTCTATTTCCTTCAACTTCACTAACTCTAAGGCTGACATGGTTGACGTTTTGATGATCTCGTAAGGAGGGTAAGGGTCATACACCAAACCCAATTTTTCGCCGTTTTCCCGTAGACCAGAACCTTTAAGAAGCTTTAAAAACCCCATTTGAATGCGGTGGCCCCCCAGTTGATAAACATCATCGAAGGATTTGGCAAAACTCTCCCACGTTTCGTAGGGAAGGCCCGCGATCAGATCAAGGTGAAGGTGGATATTACCCGGTTTTACCAAGTGCTTAATATTGGACTGCAGCACTTGCCAATCGCTTTTTCTGGCAATGGCGTCCAGCACTTTGGGTGTGGTAGACTGAATCCCAATTTCAAATTGGAACAGGCCTGTGGGTACGTGTGCCAGATATTCTAAAAGCTTGTCTGTTAGGATATCAGCGCTTATTTCAAAATGGAAAATTGTCGGTGGCTTAAGTTTCTCAAAAGCTCCCCGCCTGCTATTTTCCTCTACCAGAAAATGAAAGATCCTTAAAGCCCAAGCAGGGTTGGCGTTGAAAGTTCGATCGATCAGTTTGATTTGAGGAAAACCGGCATCCATCAGCTTTAGAAACTCCTGTTTTACTCTTTCCCAAGGAAAATAAGTTACACCCCGCGTGTTTGCTGAAAGACAGTATTGGCAGTTGAAAGGGCAGCCCCTTGTTGTTTCTAGGTAAACCAGTTTATTGCGATATCTTTCTTTCAAATTATCAGGGTATGGGGAGGGGATTTCCCCAAGGGAAACGGGTTCCCCCATAATGATATTTTCCTTTATATCTTGCTTATGGGCTTTGTGGTGTACGCCACCGATGATCAGCCTTTGAAGCAGCTTTGGGAAACTCGCTTCCCCTTGACCTATGATACAATAGTCGATTTCAGGGTATTCGTTAAGTAGTTTTTCAGCATCATAGGAAACCTCAGGCCCGCCTATGATCACTGTAATAGATGGATTGGCCAACTTTAGACGTCTAATTACATGCAAAGTTTCGGTGATGTTCCAAATGTAGCAAGAGAATCCTAAGATATTTATGTCACTTTGCAAGAGTTCGCCAACTATATGGTCTACCGGCTGATTGATATGAAATTCCATTACTTCTATTGCCACAGGTACTTGCTTTTGCTTGATGGAGGCGCGCAAATAGTCAATGGCAAGATTAGAGTGAATGAATTTGGCATTTAAACTGACCAACGCGACAGTGGTCTTTGCCGTTTCTTTATTCATTTTTTGTGTGGACATGAAGATATCATTCCTTGTTTTCTTCTTGCACAGCTAATCGAGTTTCTACTTGGGGTCGATTGACAGCTTTACTATATGGGGGCAAGCTTCGCGTTATCCAAACATTGCCGCCAATAACTGAACCTCGGCCGATGTGAGTATCTCCGCCTAAAATAGTTGCACCGGCATATACCGTTACATCATCATCAATTGTGGGGTGGCGGCGGCTGTTGCGAATCAGTTCCCCTTTTTCGTCGCGGGGGAAACTCAACGCACCTAGGGTTACACCTTGATAAATTTTCACGCTGTTTCCGATCACACACGTTTCACCAATTACAACACCGGTACCGTGGTCGATAAAGAAACTGTCTCCGATGGATGCCCCCGGATGAATATCAATGCCGGTTACACTATGCGCGTGTTCACTCATAATCCTGGCAATTAGATTCAAACCCATTAGGTAAAACTCGTGGGCGATTCTGTGAACCGTGATGGCATAGATCCCTGGATATGATAAAATGATCTCCTCCAACCCGGTTGCCGCGGGGTCGCCGTCATAAGCGGCTTGAACATCCTTTTGCAGTTTGGCTTGAATATCCGGTAAAATGGCCAGAAATTCCCCGGCAAAGCGACAGCTTTTCTCCATTACCGGGCATGGGGCGCCTGTACCACAGGTATGAGGGCAAGTATCATGCAGCGAGTTGTGAATTTGACCGGCTAAACGCCAATACACAACTCCTAAGTGTTCTACTAGACAAACTACCCCCTGACCGTTTTTCGAGGGTTGAAAATAGCCCGGGAACATCATGCTGCGTAAGTCGTCTAACAGCTCTATGATATTTTCCAATTTGGGGCGAGGTTTATCTACGTTTGCTTCGATGTATCCCAAAGCACCTGCCACAGCTGTTAGTTGTTTAACAACTGAGTTTGGCAACCCACTCCCACCTTTCCAGAAAGATGACAATATTATACTAGGGAGGCGATGTATTCGCCCCCCTTGGATATACTTATGATACTCACGTTATTATTTGCGTGGTTTGTATAATAAGTTAGTCAACAGACACCGGCAGCAAAGATCGAGATCCGATTACTCCAGTGCATAGATGATTTCTACTCTTGCACTAACATCCAGCTGACCGGGTTGAATCGGGGTCGGTGCACTGCTGTCCATCAAGGCCATGCGGCTGATGGCTTGTTCCTTAATAAGATAGGGTTCAAAACTGGTGCCGGGATCCCTGATAACCATAACTAGACCCAGCTTTTCATCGGCCGCGGCAGCCATAATTTCGGCTTTGCGTCGGGCATCTTTGACTGCCAAAGTCAAAGCTTCCTCGATCCACTGTTCTTCATCTTTTACTGTAAATTGGACATTATTGACGTTGGTTGCACCGGCGGCGATGGACTTGTCGATCACTTCCCCCACCAGTGAAAGGTCTTCCAATTGGACTCGGATCGTGTTGCTTACCCGGTAACCTGTCAATTGATTGCCTGCTTCCTGGTCATATTTGTATACCGGAAAGACATTAAAGTAGCTGGTCTCAATGTCTTTGGAGGCAATGCCCAATTTCTCCAGTTCATCTAATATATTCCTCATATGCAGTGCATTTAAACCCTGGGCTTCTTCAGCCACTTCATGCTCTGTAGTTACGCCGAGACTTACATGGGCCAAATCCGGCTCAACCTTGATGCTGCCCTGCCCACGGACATGCACCTGCCGGAGCTCTTGCCCAAAAGCCACTGACGTCCCACCCACTGCAAAGATCAATAAAACCAAAAACATCTTTGCCAGCAGCATTTTGCGTTTCATAGAGATTCCCCCTTTGCAGAACTAGATTCCACAACAGGGCATGCTGTACCTGCCTATATAAGATGCCTACTTCTAGCAATACCGGAAACCTTACGGAAGTGGGCCTTCCAGTACAGCAACTAATAACTGGATACTGTGTTCCACATCATTGATATCTACCATTTCTGAAGGTGTATGGACATAGCGACATGGAATAGACACTGCCCCGGTGGGTACCCCACTGCGGGTCAAGTGGATTGCCCCAGCATCTGTACCGCCCCAATCTAAGACCTCCATTTGATAGGGAATTCCTTGGGCTTCAGCTGTGTTGACTAAAAGGTTTCTCACTGTGGGGTGACTGATTACCGACATGTCTTTTACTTTGATGGCTGTACCTTTACCCAATGACACTGCCATGCGCCGCGCCTCGGGAGTATCTCCGGTGCCGGTTACATCAACGGCTATGCCGTAGTCGGGATCCAGGGCGTAAGCAGCTGTCCGTGCTCCCCTGAGGCCAACTTCTTCTTGTGATGTGAAGACCAGATAAATTTCATGGGGAGAAGCTTTTAGACGTTTAGCAACCTCTATGAGTACGGTGCAGCTGATGCGGTTGTCTAAAGATTTGGCAATAAGCCTTGTGCCCTCTTGGCAAAGTTCCCTGTGGTACACGGCAGCATCGCCAATGTTAACCTTACCCATGGCTTCTTCCCGGGAAGAAACACCGATGTCAATGAACATTTTTCTGAAATTAAGGTCCTTTATGTGTTCAAGGTTTTCAAAGCCAAAGATGCCGATGGTGCCGTTGGCAAACCTCACTCTTTGACCGATAAGTGTATGGGGAGAAACACCACCGATATTGGAGAATCTGAGGAATCCTTTTTCGTCTATATCAGTCACGATGACACCGATTTCGTCCATATGGGCAGCCAGCATAACTTTTTTTGCACCGCTGTTTCCTTTTTTAACCGCAACTACGTTGCCTAATTCATCGGTGTATACTTCATCAACCAGCTCTTCCATGATATTGGTCAAAAGTTGGGCAACCTGCTCCTCACTACCGGAAGGTCCATAAGCCTCAACTAATTGTTTAATAGTATCCTTCATTAGGTACACTCCTCTCATTTAACAAGTGCGCAAAAAAGCTTTTACCAAACGAATGGTGGCATCGATATCTTTAAGGCTGGCCACCGAAGCCGGTGAGTGGATGTAGCGGCACGGCACCGACACCCCCGCTACGGGAATTCCACCTTTAGTCAACCGGATCACACCTGCATCTGTGCCTCCGGTGGTGGCGCGCCTATACTGTGTAGAGATTCCTTCTTGCTTGGCTACCTCTTGGAGTTTTTCCACAATGGGTTTGGCTGGAATTGTAACCCTATCCATGAACGTTAAAGCCGGTCCTTTGCCGACACTTGTGGCATGTCCGTGGGGTTTTACGCCGGGAACATCGGATGCTGTCGTTCCTTCGATGACTAACGCAAGATCCGGATCTACACTGTATGCCGCAACACCGGCGCCTCTTAGCCCCACTTCTTCTTGGACTGTGAATGCTGCGACCAAGTTGCAGTTGTAGTCACCATCAAGCAGATCAAGCAGCACTTTGCATCCCACACGATCATCTAAGGCTTTGCCCATAACGAGATCATCGGACATCGCTTGAAAAACCGTGGCGAAAATAGCTGTTGTGCCTACAGGAACCAACCTGCTTGCCTCTTCTTTGTTTTTTGCACCGATATCAATATACAATTCTTCCCATCGAAAGGGGGTTCTGCGCTCTTCAGGTTTTTGCAGGTGAATTGGTTTGGAACCGATCACACCGGGTATACGCTCAGGGCCTACGAATACCTGCTTGGCAACAAGTACCCGCAGGTCTATTCCACCCATGGGCCTAAACCTAAGCAGCCCCGAATTCTCCACACCGACGACCATCAAACCAACTTCATCCATATGTGCAGCAACCATTACTGTGGGTCCTTCGCCTTTGCCCCGCTTACGTGCAAATAGATTGCCTAAAGCATCGGTTTTAATTTCCACTCCGTCTTTGGCAGATGCTTCTTGCTTTATCAGGTCCCTGATTTCGTTTTCCTGACTGGAAACGCCGGCAGCATTGCTCAGTCGCGCTAAAAGCATTGTAATCCCTCCACAAAGTCGGCATCTACGGCACAGATAAACATGGCCAAAAGCCGTGCAGCCGCAGCTAGATCCGGCCATTCTAAAGTTTCAACCGGTGTGTGCATATAACGAAGAGGCAAGGATATGAGAGCAGTTGGAATACCGCCCTGCGTGATTTGGATTGCATAGGCGTCTGTGCCTCTGGGAGATGTACACGGTTCTATGGAATGGGGTATATCCCATTCTTTGGCGATTTCCACCAAACGATCATATAATTTGGGATGAACTTGGGGACCGATGGCAATAGCCGAACCTTTACCAAGCGGCATCGTATTGGATTCCGGCACACCGGGCATATCTCCATGGCCGACATCAAGCGCAATACCGATATCTGGTACTATGCCGTAAGTACTGACAGTGGCACCTCTAATACCCACTTCTTCTTGAACAGTAGCAACCGTGTAAACATCAGCCTTATGGGATAGTTTCGCCAAAATCTCCAGACACAGGTACATAACCACAACTCCGGCTCGATCATCCATGGCTTTGCCAGTATAGCGTTGGTTGAGCATTTCCACGGGTTTTTGGGCCAAAGTAACCGTGTCTCCAATAGAGACCAAGTCCCTCAATTCATCATCACTGAGACCAACGTCAATAAACAGGTCCTCCATTTTAACGGTCCGGTTCTGCTCACCAGGCTCTTGTATATGAGGCGGTTTGGCACCAATTACACCTATGAGATTTCGTTTCCCGTGGACAATTACCTGTTGGGCCAAAAGCACTCTTTGATCTATCCCACCGATATTAGAGAAGCGGAGAAAGCCTCCTGCTTCATAACCGGTAATCATCAGTCCAATTTCATCCATATGTGCAGCCAACATAACCTTGGGGCGAGGCGCTTGGCCACTGCCTTTTCTGAGCATGATCAAATTGCCCAGTTTGTCTACCCGGGCTTCGTCAATCAAAGGCTCGAAGGCTTTTTGCAAAGAGGGTACCAGATCAGATTCGTAGCCTGATACACCTTTTGCTTCAGAAAGCGCCATCAAAAGGTCTTTGCCTGTCATTATTCTCCTCCTTTATGTGAAACGAATTTAGCTAAGGCTAATGTATACTCTATTGTACATGCTGGGTCTTTATTCCTCTAGCTCTTACCTGAAGTGGCAATAGATGTAAACTGTTGCACAAATACCAAGAAGCCCCTAAAGACGTGCGGTTGGGGCTTCTCGGTTGGTCAAAACAGACTTTGTCTAGGAGCGTTCTTTAACCACTTTGGCAAGATAACCGCTTTTAAGGTGAGCTTTTAGAGGGTTGGCCGGCACCCCCAACTTTTCCCGCACTTTTATTAAAAGCGGCGTCACATCCCGGTCATAGGCGGCCCGCAGGATTGTCTCCGCCTCAATAATATCACCCTGATCTTGCGCCTCTTTTAAAGATTTCCTGTCGACCAAAAGTGCCTTGGCATACGCTATTTGAATTTGTTCGACAGATTGGATCATGGCAGCCACTTTGGGTTTGACATTATGACTTTGGTCAATCATGTAGACTATGTCGAGCTCACTTTCGAGATTTGCCTCACCGGCTGCAAGCTCGTTGTAGATAAGGAACAATTCATAGGGATTAATAGCCCCTGTTGTCAGATCATCATCGGCATATTTTTTCGAATTGAAATGAAAACCACCCAACTTACCTTCGTCAATGAGATAGGCCACAATGTGTTCGATATTGGTGCCCAACGCATGGTGACCTAAATCAACTAAGGTATCAGCCTTTGGGCCCAATTTCATGGCCAACAGCGTTGCCATCCCCCAATCGGCAATATCAGTGTGGTAGAATGCGGGTTCGAAAAACTTGTATTCAATAAGGAGCCGCTGCTCATCCCCGAGGGCGGCATAAACAGTGTGCATTGCCTCTTCCAGCCTGCGCTTGCGGCGGCGAAAATCATCCTGGCCCGGATAGTTGGTGCCATCAGCCAACCAAAGGCTGAGAACCTTAGAGCCTGTGGCATTCATAATTTCTATACATTCCAACATATGCCCAACGGCTTTTTCCCTTACGGTGGGATCAGGGTGACAAATACTCCCCAGCTTGTATTCAGGCTCCTGAAACAAATTGGGATTGATGGCTCCAACTCCAAGGCCCAGTTTTTGTGCGTAATCTGCCACTTCCTTATAATCCGAGACTTTATCCCATGGTATGTGCAGGGCAACGTTTGGGGTAATACCTGTCATATGATGCACTTCGGCAGCATCTTCGAGTTTTTCAAAGACATTCCGTGCTGCTCCCGGTTGTTTGAACACCTGAAAACGTGTGCCGCTGTCCCCATACCCCCAAGACGGTGTTTCTATATTTTGCTTTGCCAACTTATCCTGCACAAAATCTATATCGACTCCGTCAGGAAGGCTCTTTATCAAAAGTTCATAGGCTTTATCCATTGAGTTTATATTCCCTCCTCGGGCAAATAATTACAGTACACCTTGATATTTCAGTATTTCCCCTTGAGGGCTTATTTCCCTTTTTCAAACAACGTCATTAACTGTGATTAAAGTCCGGCCTGTGATCATGTTCCAGATTGTTTTGCTTCACAGCGTCAGCTACCCGCAGGACCTGTTTGACCATCTTGTCAAACTCTTGTGGTGTTAAGGATTGAGGTCCATCGGAAAGGGCCAAATTCGGATCAGGGTGTACCTCTACCATTAATCCTTGGGCACCGGCCGCAATCGCAGCACACCCCGCCGGGCCAACCAAATCCGCCTTGCCTGTGGCATGGCTTGGATCAGCTATTACCGGTAGATGGGTCAGCTGCCTTGCCAATGCCACAGCAGCTACATCAAGGGTGTTGCGGGTGGCCGTTTCGTAAGTTCGGATTCCCCGTTCGCAAAGAATCACTTGATAGTTGCCTTCGGACATTATATACTCTGCAGCCATAAGCCACTCTTCCACAGTGGCTGAAAGCCCGCGTTTTAGAAGGATCGGCATCTCCAGGCGCCCGACTTTCCGCAGTAAGGCGAAGTTTTGCATATTGCGTGCACCAATCTGCAAAACATCAACATATCTAGAGACAATATCCACATCGTTGGGCTCAATTACTTCAGAAACGGTAGGCAAGCCCGCTTTTCTACCGGCTTCGGCCAAGTAGGCGAGTCCCTTCTCTCCAAGCCCCTGGAAAGAGTAAGGGGATGTGCGAGGCTTAAAAGCACCGCCTCTGAGCATGTTGGCACCGGATGCCTTAACAGCATGCGCTGTTTCCGATATTTGTTCCTTGCTTTCTATGGCACAGGGTCCGGCAATAAAGCTGAGTTTGTCTCCACCAATCAGCACATCACCTACTTTGACTAACGTGTCTTCTTGTTTGGCATCGCGGCTGGCAAGCTTGTAGGGCGCCATAATGGGTACTGCCTGCTCTACCCCGGGCAGCCCAGCAAAGCTATCGGGTTCCAATCCATTTTTATCTCCTACAATACCAACAACTGTCCTGGCCACTCCAACAATAACATGGGGCTCCAATCCAAATTTCTCGATGCGTTCCAGGATTTTCTCAAGTTGTTTTTGGGTAGCCGTCCTTTCCATGACGATAATCATTTGTCAGCCTCCTCATAAATACTAAAAACCCCTCATCCACATTTTTAGGGACGAGGGGTTGCTCGCGGTACCACCCTGTTTGCGTGTGCGTGACACGCCGCTCATTCAAGCACCTTTATCTTTTGCAGGAAATTAAAGTATCAAAAGACAGTCGAGGCTTGCTTCCTTTTAACGGTGGAAGTTCCGGTGCTGTCTACTTACGTGTTTCAACAGCACGGCTCCGGGGAGAACTTCATTATCGCTTTTACGTACCGGCTTACACCTGACCCGGCTCTCTAGAACGTATAGGCAAAAACTACTTTTCCCTTTCACAGCCTTACAGAAACATTTTAATGTATTGTTAGTTATTCTACAATACCGCAGGGGAAATGTCAAATGTTTTTTTATTATAGCATGAATACCTTCAACGCTTGATTAAATCATCTCTTCGCCCCATGGGACGAGTAGTATCCATGTGACCTAAAATGGCATCTTCCGTTTCGCCCTCAATTAAAAAGTACACAGCCTCGATATTAGGCAGTTCAGTCAATGAATTTACTATGGAAAATAGGGTGAAAGTATCACCTGCTGAACCACCCCAGTGCTCTGATTGAAACTCCCGAGAGAAATCTACGTAAGCGATACCATCTTCAATCCATAAATCGCGAAGCTTTGCATTGGGTGGCACGGTTTTCACGTGTTCATTATCCTGGGGACCTCGGATAAGTTCAGCAATCACCTCACGGGCCCATTCATCTTCACCGGCATAAATATAGCGCTGCTCGGGCATCAAATACATTGCCTCCCCGTCCCCAAAATAGACAGTAACGGTTTTGGGACTTTTTGAAGGTGGCGGTGTCGGTGGGTCCCCCACCGGCTGTCGGGGCTCTTGTGGCAGTGGTTCCGCAATGTCTTGGTTTTGGAAAGATGGCCGCCTCCACTCATGAACCATGCCCCAAACAGCACCAACAACAAACAAAAGGAAAAAAACTGCTGTAATTTTCTTCCACATAAACTGTGGCGGTCTGCCGGCCGCCTCTCTCCCTTCCCGTGAATGCCCACACACTAAATCCGCTATTTATATTATATCTATGTCCTTAGGATGTTGCGAGAACCTCTTTCTGTCAGAGGAATGTTTTGTTTACACAAAGGGCATTCTTCCGGGGGGAATGTTGAAATTTCCGTTGTTACCAATGCATCGGTCCGGTAACCAAGATCAACGGTTCCTCCGCTTCTATCCATAAGAAGTCCTATACCTTGAATATGAGCTTTGGTGTCTTCCACCAAGCGTATTACTTCCCGGACTGAACCGCCAGTTGTGATTAGGTCTTCTACGATGAGGACATGTTCATGGGGCTGAATCTCAAAACCACGTCGCAGACTCATCTTACCCTGCACACGTTCTGTGAAAATTGCACGGGCATTAAACTGACGCGCCACCTCATAAGCGATAATAATCCCGCCGATAGCAGGTCCTATAACGACATCGACAGGCACATCCCCGAATCTGATGGCAAGCTCCTTGCACATACGTTCGGCGTGATGGGGATGTTCCAAGATCCGGAATTTCTCAAAATAACGATCACTATGCAAACCGGATGTCAATAGAAAATGACCTTTTATGTAAGATCCTGTCTCTTCAAAAATGGCCAAAACTTCCCGATCAGTTAAAATATCTCCAATTTCCACAGGCATATCCTCCTATTTTTACTTCTTTTTGAGGTCTTGAGTAATCTTATAGGCGGCCTCGACTGGATCAGGCGCTTGTGTAA
This sequence comes from Bacillota bacterium, assembly GCA_012519025.1. Lineage (GTDB taxonomy): Bacteria > Bacillota > Limnochordia > DTU087 > DTU087 > JAAZMF01. Next base: position 3,362 of record JAAYQZ010000096.1, on the reverse strand, counting down.
TAGGTCGGCCTATAACAAGATAGTCGGCACCAGCGGCGACCGCTTCTGTTGGCGTGGCAAACCGTTTTTGATCGTCAGCTTGCACTTTTTCTTCCCGACGCAGTGGCCTGATGCCGGGGGTGACAATAACGGGTTTATCTCCCAGAACTCTTCTTAAATTGGCAATCTCGAGCGGAGAGGCAACTACACCTTGAAGCCCACTGGCTACGGTCAATTGGGCCATGTGGTTCACATGCTTTTGAACCGATGTGGGGACCCTTAGCTCAGAGCGCAGTACGGCATCATCAATGCTGGTCAAGACTGTCACACCTAACAATATTGGGGTATTCCTGCCACCGGTGCCTTTTGCAGCAGCCTCCAACATGGCTTTGCCTCCACCGGCATGTATAGTCAGCATGTCTACCTCCAACGCTGCTGCGGCCGCAACTGCTTTTTCCACTGAATTGGGAATGTCGTGGTATTTTAGGTCGAGAAAGACTTTGCCGCCTCTTGCTTTGATGTGTTCAACTATTTTAGGGCCGACTGCAGTGAAGAGCTCCATGCCAATTTTGTAGAAATCTATTAAAGGATTCAGTTTCTCAAACAGTGCTTGTGCTTCATCAAATGTATTTACGTCCAAGGCAGCTATGATAGGGTTATAAATCCCCTCCGGCCTACTCATCAAATATCCCCCTCCTGATCAATAAAAACTCAAAACCGCAGTTTAATCGTCTGTGCCGATACAGCCGCCTACAGTCTTTTGGGGCAGTGCTGCCCCGACTAGTTTTTCCAGACTGTCAATCATATTTTTCTCCATATAAGCCTGCAATCCTTGCTTAATTTCTTGGGCAATGCCGGGGTTTGTAAAAAATGCTGTACCAACGGCAACAGCGGTTGCACCGGCCAAAATGAATTCCAACGCGCTTTCCCATGAATCAATTCCGCCCATACCTATAATGGGAATATCAACTGCACTTGCAGCCTGCCATACCATTCGCAACGCTATTGGTCTGATGGCGGGCCCCGAAAGCCCTCCAACCACGTTGCCTAGGACAGGGCGTTGTTTTTCAATGTCGATGGCCATCGCTAAAAATGTGTTGACCAATGAAATGCAATCAGCCCCGGCGGCCTCCGCGGCTTGTGCAATGACTGTTATATCCGTAACATTTGGAGATAATTTTACTATTACCGGTTTTGTACTAATTTGCTTGACCCGTTCAGTGAGTGTATATGCAATGTCAGGGTCTGTTCCAAAGGCCATGCCTCCCTGTTCCACATTGGGGCAGGAAATATTAAGCTCATATCCCGCGATATTGGGTACTTTTTCCAGGTATTCAACGATCTTAATATACTCATCAATGGTTTTACCGGCAATGTTCACAATGATCGGCAGGTTGTATTCCGCAAGCTTGGGTAGTATTTCTTTGGCAAACTGTTCCACACCGCAATTTTCGAGACCCACAGCATTCAGCATTCCGGCAGGAGTTTCATGAATGCGGGGCGGCGGATTTCCCGGCCGGGGTTCAAAGGTAGTCCCTGTGACGACCAAGGCCCCCAGATCCCCCTTATTCATCAAAGGCAGGTATTCAAGCCCGTATCCGAAAGGTCCTGAGGCACTCAAAATCGGATTGTTTAGTCTGATCCCGGATAAAGTCATCTCTAACGATGAATCATGCATCAAACAGCACCTCCTCAGCTTGAAAAACCGGGCCTTCTGTACATACCCTGGTGTAGTGTATATGGCGGGTTGTTTTACAGGTGCAACCAAGGCATGCTCCTATCCCACAGGCCATAATGCTCTCCAAGGATACTTGGCAAGCCAGTCCAAGCCCCAGGCATTTTTCGGCCGATACGGCCATGGCTTTCCAAGGTCCACAAATATAGGTGGTTTTACATAAGGCTAATGTCCCGGCTGCTTCATCCAGCAAATCGGTGATATTTCCCTTCACGCCATGACTGCCGTCATCTGTGGCTGTGTAAACACATGCGCAAGAGGCAGTTAAGGTGTCAGCACCTAAAAGACTATCTTTACTGCGGGCAGCTATAAAAGCATATACATCATGGCCGTGTTTTCGGCCGTAATCCGCCATATATATTAGCGGTGCCACCCCGATGCCGCATCCGATAACAGCGATTGGTGTACCGGGTTTGGGCAGTTTGAACCCGGTTCCCAAAGGCCCCATTACATCCAAATAGTCGCCTTCGCTAATTCGGCTGAGCAGGTGGGTACCTTTACCTTTGACTTGGTAAAGGAATACTATACTGCCTGTCTTTTTACACACATTACTAAAGCTCAACGGCCGTCTAAGCAGGGGATCGGTAGATTTTCCAGCGGCACACTGCAGCATGGCAAACTGGCCCGGGGCAGCACTTTTTGCAAGCATTGGGGCATGCAAACGCAGTTCGTAAAATCCCGGTTTTACCTCCCGATTGATCAAAACTTCGCATAAATGTATGATAGGAAGCGTCATCTTGTCCCTTCCCTTCCGGGCACTGTATTCCACTTTGTGCCGCTAAAGATCCGTGAATACAATTTCTCCGTTGGCAATGGTCAAAACCGGCCAACCTTTCAGTTTTTGTCCTTGAAAAGGCGTATTTGTAGAAAGACTTTGGCCTTTTGCCGGATCTACTACCTTTTCTAAATCATAATCAACAACTATCACATCGGCACGATTCCCCACCTTAAGCCCGTGGTCTTTAAGGCCTAACAAACGTGCAGGGCTGTATGACATCCTATCCCACAATGTGAAAAGGTCAACGAGTCCGGGTTGAACCAAATGTGTTAAAAGAGCAGGCAGTGCCGTCTCAAGACCAATCAGACCAAATTCCGCTTCATCAAAATCGCAATCTTTCTCTTCCCATGTGTGGGGAGCATGATCGGTGGCTATGCAGTCAATTACACCTTGAACTAGAGCATCTCTTAAAGCATCTACGTGATCTCGACTGCGCAAAGGCGGGTTTACCTTGGTGTTAGTATCAAATTCCATGAGCGCTTCATCTGTTAAAATCAGGTGATGGGGAGTGACCTCACAGGTGATTTTTGCACCTTCTGCTTTGGCAACCCGAATAAGTTCCAGACTCTCTTTGGTGGAAACATGGGCAATATGAAGCCAACCTCCCGTAGCCTTAGCTAACAGCACGTCACGGGCAACCATCACAGATTCCGCCTCCGCGGGGATCCCCTGCAGGCCTAAAATGGTGGAAATAAAGCCTTCGTGCATGACGCCTTTCCCAGTCAGATTCGGATCTTCCGCGTGGCTGATGACAGGTATATTAAACGGTCGGCTGTACTCCAGGGCTCTGCGCATCAACTCACTGTTCATTACAGGATCACCATCATCGGATATGCCCCAAACTCCTGTCTCAACCAATTCGCCAATTTC
>JAAYQZ010000095.1 GCA_012519025.1 Bacillota bacterium | reverse complement strand
TAGCTCGGTCCCTTCTTGTCAAGGGCCACTTTTAAATTACCTGTTTGCCCCGGGTGTTACGTTTTCGTTAATCCCCCAACGGGCTTTATGATAATAACATGGCCGTTTCACTATGTCAAGTCCAAAAGTTTTTAAACACAAAGCAAAGCTGTCCCAAACTACCATCGGCTTCAGTACTGCACAAGGACATCAAACCTACAAAACCCTGCCGTTATTTTCAGGCGGCCCCCGCCTTGAAAGGCAGGGGTCTTTTCAGCAAATATTAGTCAAGTAAATCCCCTGTCATCCCTTTTTCCAGCTCTCTTAAATCCGGTTTCCAGTTCAGATAAACTTGGGGAACATCCCCAACAATCCACTGCTCTACAATGGGAACAGCACTGGAGACCTGCATATCTTTCTCTACCAGCGGCACTACAATGCGTACTGTAGTATTGACCTCGAGATAAATTCTATAGAATGTCTGATTAATTCCTTTTTCGAGAAATTCAATCCGGGGGATAGTATCCACTGCCCCGACAGGCACGATTTTGACAGGAATTGGCGGTCCATAACCCGCCAAAATCTCGACACCCGTCAATTGGCCTAAAGGAACGGGAATCTCTTCATTGGCCGCTGTGTTAATCGCACCCTGAATCCTATTTGTCAAGTTGGACACAATACCATTGATTTTACCCCACTCAAAACTAATGCCTACAATGCGTCCAGCCATATCTTTTTGAAAATGAATCAACTGGGTAGAATCAATACCGGTGACCATAATCGATTGAATAGCATTGTTAATGGCTCGGGTGGCGATGTTAATACCTCTTTGTTCGGCCCAACGTTCTACCACCGGTCGAACTCTTAAATCAACATACCACGAGGCTATTACCGTAGATACAAGCAGAAAGAAAAGCAGAAGGCTTATTATCACCCTAAGTTCCTGCCAGTACCCCCTTGATATCGGCTGATTTGTCCCGGGTTGCCAGCGATGTCGCACCGGATCCACCACCTAACTTGAAAACCCAATTACTTCAGTATATTCAACTAAAGCAGGTTTTCATGTTCAAGGGGTTGAAAGCGGCTATTTCCCACCTGAATGTAAGTATTTACTTGAAGGGCTATTTATAAATTATCCGTGCAAACCGTCTTCTGCCAATCTGCACGACAGCCCCAGACTCCACCGTCCAATCAAGTCCGGGATCATCGATCACTTCTCCGTCAATCCTGACCCCACCTTGCTGTATGAGCCGGCGCCCTTCCCCATTGGATTGGGCCAAACCTGCTTGGACCAGCAGTCTTGGCAGCCAAATCTTCCCATTGTCTAAGTCCGCCGCAACCAGCTCAACTTGGGGCATATCCTCAGGCATAAGATTTTGCTGAAACACCCGGTTAAATGCAGACTCCGCTGCCATAGCAGCCTCAGCATCATGGAACCGTTCTACTATTTCCCGCGCAAGATATGCTTTTGCTTCACGGGGATGGAGTTGCTCATCGGCTAGATCCCGCTCAATTTGTTTTAGCTTATCCAAAGGTACCGTAGTAACCAGCTCAAAGTACATCATCATCAATTCATCGGGAAGTGACATGATTTTTCCGTACATCTCAACAGCCGGTTCTTTGATACCTATATAATTATTAAGGCTTTTGCTCATTTTCTCCGTGCCGTCGAGTCCAATTAAAAGGGGGTTGCAAACTCCAACCTGAGGCTCAAGGCTTTCGCTTCTTTGCATATCGCGGCCAACAACAATGTTGAATTTTTGATCAATGCCGCCAAGTTCTACATCAGCTTCAATAGCAACAGAATCGTACCCCTGCATCAAAGGATAGATCATTTCATGCAAACTCAAGGGCATCTGGTTGTGAAAGCGATTGGAAAAATCTTCCCGCTCCAACATCCGAGCTAGTGTCATTTGGGACATAAGACCAATTACATCCCGGAATGTCATTTTGCTAAACCATTGCCCGTTGTATACCACCTGAGTCAGGTTAGGATCAAGAATTCCTGCAATCTGCTCTTCATATGTGCGGCAGTTCTCCAAAACCTGCTCATGCTTAAGTTGAGGTCGAGTTTTGTCTCTACCGGAAGGATCGCCCACGGTGGCCGTGTAATCTCCGATAATTAGGATTGCTTGATGGCCAAGTTCCTGAAACTGCCTTAACTTTAATACAGGAATAACGTGACCCAAATGCAGGTCAGCACCGGTGGGATCTACTCCCAGCTTAACTTTTAGAGGCTTACCTGTCTTGCGGGATTTTTTTAGTTTCTCCAACAGTTCATCCTCGGGGAAGATTTCTTCTGTTCCCCTTTTTAGCATAGTCAATTCTTCCTCAACTGTTATGCCCTGTTTTAACATGATTAGTGATTGTCCCCCTTTTAGCAGCGACGTTATAACCCGAAGGCATCTTTTAGCTCTTGAAGCGCTTTTTGAGAGTCTTCCTCGGCTCCGGCCGGATCTTTGTAATCCGTTTTCGGAAGATCCATTTTCTCATCCAAAGTCGGTCCTGTATCAGGCTCTGGCACAGGTTCAACTTGTGAAGGTTGTTTCTCTAGATCAAATTCTGGCTCCACCTGCTGCTCATCCTTCTTGTCCGTAGGCAGCTTTGGTGGTTCAGAGTCGAGAAGAGGCGTGCGCCCATCATCAATTGGGCTTTTAGAGTCTTCTTTGTCAGGTTGTCCAAGAAATATATCTTTCAGGTGATCGATTAGAGTCTTGGCCCGCGGAGAATATTCCTTTGGTTCTGTTCCTTCTATAAAAGATTCGTAACGCAGCTCTTCTTCAGGCACTAGGCCATTTTGTCGGGCCAACAGACCCGTTTTTACGTCAATCAAAATATTGTCAACTATGCCATCGGGTTTGGCGAAGTCTTCTACAGGCTTGTTGGCCAAGGCCCTTTGCATGAAACTGCCCCATATTCGTGCCGTGTCCCAACTGCCGTACCGCACGCCCTTATATACCATCTCTTGATTTTGCTCATCATCACCCATCCATACCGCGGTTACCAAACTAGGGGTGTACCCAACAAACCACCCATTGGTATAGCTTTGGGCAGTACCGGTTTTCCCGGCAGCCGGCCGGTCAATCTTCGCTTGTTTGCCAGTACCGTTTTCTATTACATCCCGCAGCATGTCATTCATTAAATAGGCTGTCTGTTCTGCAATCACTTGGCGGTGCTCGGGTTTGTAAGCTTCAAGCACATTTCCTTTGGAATCTACTACCTTAGTGATTGCTGTTGGAGCAACCCATACTCCCTGATTAGCGAATACCCCATAAGCGGATGCCATTTCCAACACAGTGGTTCCCCGGGTCAGACCGCCCAATGCCAAAGGTGCCAAACCAAGATCATTATAGCGTCCCTCTTCCACTAGTGTGGTGATCCCCATTCGTTTTGTCAGGTCGACTACATTTCTAATGCCAACCTGATCAAGCAATTTGACAGCGACAATATTTATGGAGTCTCGAAGTGCATCTCTTAAAGTAAGTGGGCCACGATGATCCCTATGATAGTTTTGCGGGGCCCATTTTTCGCCACTGGCCATGACATATTCTACAGGCTCATCGACGATTACTGTTGCAGGTGTGAAACCCTGTTCTATAGCAGCCGTATAAATAAACGGCTTCATCCCGGAGCCCGGCTGTCGTCTTGCCAAAACCGCTCGGTTGAACTTATCGTCGCCTCTCCCGCCCACCATGGTTCGGATCAAACCTGTTTCCGTTTCAATGGCTACAAGGGCACCCTGTGGCTGCTGCAGCCCGTTTTTGTCAATTGGTCCAGTAGGCAACCCCTTGATCAGCTCTTCCTCAGCAACACGCTGCATGTTCATATCTAACGAGGTATGAATCTCAAGCCCCCCACCAAATACCAATTCTTCACCATATCGTTCCAGAAGCTGCTGGACGACATAATCAATAAAATAGGAAGCTATTTTTTCTTTTGGTTCCCGCTGGACTAATTGAATCGGTGTTTGTCTGGCGGCTTCTGCTTCTTTTTCTGAAATGTAGCCCAAATACGCCATACGGCCTAAAATCCAGTTGCGACGCCTCAGTGCAGCATCGGGATAAGAGATAGGACTTAAATATACGGGGCTGTTGGGAACAGTTGCCAGCAAAGCCGCCTCAGGGAGAGTCAGATCCTGCACATCTTTACCAAAATAAAGATCTGCCGCTGCCTGCACCCCGTAAGTTCCGTGACCAAAATTAACTAAGTTGAGGTACGTCTCGAAAATCTCATCTTTAGAATACTTTCGCTCGATCTGTATAGCCCAAAGGACCTCCTGCAATTTCCTAGACCACAGCTTCTTTTGAGTAAGAAAAGCGGTTCTTGCCAACTGTTGGGTAATAGTGCTGGCCCCCTGCACCTTTGCACGGGCGCGGATATCGGCTAAAATCGCTCTGGCAATGGCGGTGAAATCTATTCCATAGTGCTGATAAAATCCATCATCTTCTGCCGCCAGCACCGCTTGGCGCAGATACAGCGGCATTTGTTCCAACTCTACCTTAACTCGATGTTCCTTATACAGCCTGGTAAGTACTTCGCCATTGGTATCATAAACGTAACTTGTCAACTTAGGTGCAAATTCCACCTCAGACAAGGAAGGAGCACTTTTTAGGAATCCGGCCAAAATGCCGAAACCCGCGCCGACTAAAATGGAAAAAATAAAGACGGATATAACAAGTAATCGGCGCTTGCGTCCTGAAAACACCCCTGCCATTGCCACTCCCCCTTTTTAACTTGATGTGAGGCTGTTTAGTGAATCCATACTTTAACCGAGCTCTGCTACTGTCACTCCATCTCCACCTTCGTCAGGACCTCCAAGCCGCATAGCTTTGACATGAGGATGAATTTCTAACTGCACATGCAGGGCTTGGCGCAAAGCACCGGTGCCTTTGCCGTGGATCAAACGGCAGCGAGACAACCCGGCCAGCAGGGCGTCATCTAGATATTTATCAACTGTATTCGTTGCTTCTTCCACAGTCATCCCCCGCAAATCCAATTCTGTGGATATAGCGGCTGCTTTAGTAGCTTGCAAGCGTGATGCGGCTTCGGGAGGTTGGCGGCGGATTTGAGCGCTGCTTGGCCGTTCATCACGACCCCGCCCTTCAACTAAGCTCAACTCGTCCACCGGTAATGTGATACGTAAAGCGCCCACCTGTACCAAGGCTTCCCCGGCCGCCGTCAGTTCCAGTACTTGACCTTTTTGCTGCAATCTATGAAGCCTAACCGCACTGCCCGGCCGCAGGTGTTTTGCAGCAGTCTTTGCCGGTCTAGGCTCCTTTTGCGCCTTCTGGAAGGTTAAAGACTGCCTTTCGTCCTCCAAAACACGCCGAACATCTTTAGCAATTTGTTCCCTTTTTTGTTTGTCCGCACTGCGCAGCTGTCCCAGAAGCTGATCTGCTTCACTCTTGGCTTGTTTCAATAATTCAGCAGCTTCATGGCGGGCCTTTGCTAAAATACTGTCCTTTTCCCGCTCAAGCCGCAGCAGTCGCTTTTCATATTCGTCTTTCTCTGATTCCACCTGGATTCTGGTTCGTTCTGCAACGGTCTTTTCATGGATGGCTCTTCGTCGGCTTTCCTCCATGTCTTGGATCATATCATCGATGCGTATATCTTCTTGAGTTAGATGGGCTTTAGCTGCTTCAACTACATGTGTGTGCAAACCTAAACGTTTGGCTATGGCAAAAGCGTTACTTCTGCCCGGCAACCCAATTTCCAGTTCATATGTGGGTTCAAGTGTTTCAACATCAAACCGCACTGAAGCATTTTCCAAGCCTTCTGTCATAAATGCAAAAGCCTTCAACTCAGAATAATGTGTTGTTGCAATAGTGCGGCAGCCTCGATTGTGGAACCACTGCAGCAGAGCCATGGCCAAAGCCGCACCTTCCGTTGGATCAGTTCCGGCTCCCAACTCATCTAATAAAACCAGCGAGTTCCTGTTCACTTCATCCATAATTCTTACAATGTTTGCCATGTGAGAGGAAAAAGTGCTGAGTGATTGTTCTATACTTTGTTCATCACCAATATCAGCAAATACCTGCTCAAACACGTTCATTTCGGTACCTTCATCACAAGGAATATGCAAACCTGCTTGACACATCAAAGTCAAAAGTCCCACGGTTTTCAATGCCACCGTTTTACCCCCGGTATTGGGCCCAGTAATAACTAACGTTGCAAAATCCCGCCCCAACCAAACGTCTATAGGCACAATTTTCCCCTTAAGCAGGGGGTGTCTTGCACCGCGGATATCGAGGTAACCTTCGGTGTTCACCCTGGGACAAATAGCCTTTTGCTCTGAAGCCAAGTAGGCTTTAGCAAATATAAAGTCCAACCTACCCAATGTTTCAACGGAAATCACAAGCTCTCTTGCCTTTGCACTCACAGCCAGAGTCAGCTGATGCAAAATCTTTTCGATTTCCTCATCTTCCTCGGCTTCCAACCGCCGCAGTTGATTATTTGTTTCCACGACAGCCTGGGGTTCAATGAAAAGGGTCTGACCTGAACCTGACTGATCGTGAACAATTCCCGGAAGTGAACCCTTATATTCCGATTTGACTGGCACAACATATCTGCCGTTTCGCAAGGTTACGATGGCATCTTGAAGGACCTTTTGATAGCGAGTACTTTGAACGATTGTATTGAGCCTATCTTTGATTCTGTTTTGCAGGTTGCGCATACGACTTCTAATTGAGCGCAGCTTATCACTTGCAGAATCAAGCACTTCACCATCGTCACCTACAGCGTTTTCAATGTTTTTTTGCAGCTGTAGTGCCGGTTCCAATCTCTCGGCCAGATCAGCCAATTGGGTCCCATGTTCAGTATGATCAAATAAAAAGCGACGGGCACGACCAGTGCCGTGTAAAGTTCCCGCAATATCTAATAATTCTTCAGGCAAGAGTGTAGAGCCCATCTGGGCTCTTTGCAAAAACCCCTTAATATCTTTAATACCCCCTAAAGGCAAACCACCATCTCGGTTTACAATGTCGAGGGCTTCCTTGGTTTCCTTTTGCCGGAGCATAACCACGTCTAAATCTTGGACAGGTTCAAGCCACAAGGCCCGCTCCCGTCCCAGACTAAAAGCCGTGTGAGAGGCGAGCTGTTCTCGAATTTTATCAAATTCTAAGATACGCAGTGTCTTTCTATCCATTGATACAGCACCCCTAGGTGATAAAAGCCATTTGCCAGTTACTTGTGCACGTGTCCATTATAGCAGAAAGCCTTCCATATTAACACTCCCGTGCCTTGGGGTGCTGTTGAGCCAAATTCCAATACTTCAATGGATGTAGTAGGCTACAAGTTTGAAAAGTATTCGACTAATCCGTGATAGATACCTGTCGCTGCTTTGGTTTGGTATGAACGAGTGGACAAAAGACGGGCTTCTTGGGTGTTGCTTAAGAAACCTAACTCCACTAAAGCAGCCGGCATAGCCGTGTTTCTCAATACGTAATAGTTGGCCCACCGAACACCGAGATCCTTACTTTTGAGTTCCTTGGTAATGCCTCTTTGCAAAGAAGCTCCAAGTCTGTGGCCATCGGGGCTGAAAAAATAGGTGGTGCTGCCTGTCAAATAAGCATTGTCATTCCAGTCATTGTGGATCGACACATAAGCATCGGCAGCTGAAACATTTGCTATACGCACCCGGGCTTCCAGCTGATCAGCGTTGGGCCCACCTGGCGAATAATCCCCATCCCTGGTCATAATAACTTTCGCACCGGCGTATTCCAACATACTTTTTAGATCCCACCCCACAGCCAGCACATTGTCTTTTTCAGGCTGGGGACCCACTCCCCGGGTGCCTGGGTTATCGCCACCATGGCCAGGATCAACTACAATCACTTTTCCCTTTAAAGAGCCGGGATCCCAGCGCAAGTTTTCACCGGCCGCCGGTCCCAATTCCTCAGGGTTAGGCAATCCCGCCCCTCCTTCAGGACCGCCTATGCCGAGTAAAAAAGACAGCAACAGCAATAGTAAAGTAACTAAAGCATTCGATTGGAGTATAAAGGTTTTTTCTTTGGGGCACACATGGCTCAAAAGAATCTCCCCCTGTAACAGTCACTAGTATCGAGGAAGCTGCGACTAATAATTCTAATGGGCTGGTGCCCCACAGCTTTCTTCTTACACTTTGACTGTAAGGAGGAGAAACCTTTCGGCAATTCACACCGTTTTTGGCTCTTTTAGGACATGGAGCTTATACAATGGAACACAACAGAATTTGAAAACTCATCTTGTTTAGGATGTGCCGGACTTTCAAAATGTAGATCCCCATCGTCAACATGCCATTTTGGAAATCCCGGTGGCAGATACCCTTCTAAGCCATCGTAAAGCCGGGGCACTACTCCCAGTACCTGCTGTGCTAAAGGTGAGCGATGCAGCGCTTTGTTTACACCATCCAAGGGCAATTGGGCCAGTAAAACCAACAATAGACAGGACAATATAAATCCCTTGGCAAAGCCAAGACCAACCCCTGCCACATGATCAAGAATTCCTACAGGAGTAAACCGCATTACCTTGCTGAGCAGAGCACCTATAAGCCCTGCCAACAAGCTGATTGCGATCACAATGGCACCAAAGGCAAGAGTGCGGGCGATTAGTTCCGGCAGCCCAAACCGATAAATTAGCTCATCACCCCAATAATGATAGTGTTTATAAGCATACAAAATAGCAAATACGACACCTGCAAGCTCTGAGGCTTCTCGAACAAGCCCCTTTACAAAGCCCTTCAGCATCATAACTGCTAATAACAGTACAATTATCCCGTCTACCCAGGTCACGGCTTTCAGCCTCACTTCTCAATTTCGGCCACCAGCTCCATCAACTCTCGGTTTTCCTGCCTTTGTTTTTCTAGATCATTGGCCATGTTCATCAGTGCCAAAACACCAGCTCGATTGCGGGGTAAGTTGGGGAAACGCTCGGTTACCGGAACAAAATACTCGTTAACAATCTGGGCTAATCGCCTGATATACTCAGGACTCCCCTTCCCCCTTATATTGTACTCATCGTCGGCAATTCGGACCCGTACACTATGAACTTCCCGGGACTTAGGCCGCTGGGACATGAGAATTCCTCCTCTGCGTCTAAAGAGCCCAACGTATACCATTTAATTCCCGATAGGGGCGGTAAATCCTCCAGATGGATCCAATCTGCCGCTGATCTCTCAACACCACGTCCGGCGGCAGATGAACCGAAGGTTTTGTTCAACGCCTCTTTATGCCCAGTTCTTTCAGACCACTTAAAATTGCCTTTTCAACAGTTTCGACTTCCCCATCTGTAAGAGTGCGATCCTCCGCTTGATACCGGATGGAATACGCCAAACTCCTGTGACCTTGTGGGATTTGTCGGCCTTCATAGACGTCAAAGAGAGTGATGTCTTTAAGCAATTCCCCTCCACATGTCCAGATGGTTTTAACAATTTGCTCTGCTGAGACTGTCGTGGGTGCTAGGAGAGCAAAATCGCGGGCTATGAAAGGAAACCTAGGGAGTGTCTTTACATGTAGATCTTTACCCATTTTAGACAATATAGGTTCCAAGTTCAATTCTGCAACATAAACCCTATTCGGAAGTTCCCACTTTTTCTGCACCTCAGGGTGGATTTCACCGATGATGCCGAGCAAAACACCTTCCACATGCACTAGTGCACTGCGCCCGGGATGAAAAGTTGGGTGCACAGTCCGTTCCCAGCTGCCCTTCAGCTGCAAATCATCTAAAACAGCCTCTACAATACCCTTAAGATCAAAGAAGTCAACTTCTTTTGGAGACATCCCCCACTTTCTGGGATGTTCTCCTGTAAGTAGTATACCCAATGTCTGCAGTTCATCCGGTTGTTTTTCTACAGGTACAGATCTGGGAATGTACACAGCGCCCAGCTGGAAAAGACCTAAGTGGGGTTGTTGATGGCTAGCATTGTGGCGGGCTACCCCCAACATTTGCCCGATCATGGTAGTCCGCAAAATCTCCATATCCTCAGTAAGCGGGTTTTGCAGGCGAACTGCCTTTCTAAGGTTATGATCGGGTGAAAGTCGTAAAGCATCGAAAACAGCAAAAGAGTCGAAGCTGTACGTTATCACCTCCGTGAGCCCCGCCCCGACTAGAAAATGACGGATATTCCCAATAGTATCCAATCTTTCATCTTCTGCCCCTTTTGCGGTACCTTTAGGTAAAGTGACCGGTATCTGATCATAGCCATAAAGCCGCGCCACTTCTTCGATGAGATCCGCTTCAAGTTCTATGTCCAGGCGGTGGGAAGGTACCCGTACCTCTAAATGGCTGCCAACTTCCGTGACTCCAAATTCCAAGCTTTTCAATAGGCGGATGATAACATCCACAGGTATTTCAATACCCAACAAACGCTCACACTGTTTAGGCCTCAACTCAATCACAGTTTTTCGACTCTCAATCTGATCGTGTACCAGGACACCTTTGCATACACTAGCGCCTGCAATGTCTACCAACAGCGCGGCCGCCCGATCTAGGGCTTGTATAACTCCCTTAGGATCAAGGCCTTTCTCAAAGCGTGCCGATGCCTCTGAGCGCAGTCCCAACCGTCTGGATGTGCGGCGCACATCGACTCCATCAAATATAGCTGCTTCTAAAAAGAGTGCCTTTGTCTGTTTTGTGACTTCACTTGCAGCCCCTCCCATGATACCGGCTATACAAGCAGGCTCTTTAGCATCAGCAATTACCAACACATCGGGATCTAATGGGCGTTTTTCACCATCCAGTGTCGTAATCGCTTCACCGGCATTTGCCCTTCGCACCACAACTCGCCCTTCGGTCAGTTTATCTAAATCAAAAGCATGCAGGGGTTGCCCCATCTCAAGCAAAACAAAATTTGTAATGTCCACAACATTGTTGATCGGACGCATGCCCCCTGCCATAATCCTCTGCTGGAGCCATAAAGGCGATGGACCTACCTTTACATCAGTGATCACACGGCCGGTGTACATTGGACACAGCTTTGTATCCAAAACCTTCACAGAAGTTAGGTGTTCGGCTGATTCCTTGCTTTCCTGTAGTGAAAACAGCGGTCTTCTCAAAGGTTGGCCGGTAATTGCAGCCACTTCCCTCGCGATGCCAATCACAGACATACAATCCGGCCGGTTGGGGTAAAGCTCAAGCTCAATAATAGTGTCATCAAGCTGCAGGGCTCGGACAAGCGGCATACCCACTTGGATATCTTCCGGCAAAACCATAAGCCCGGCACTATCATCCCCCAGGCCAAGCTCCTGCTCAGAACACAGCATACCATGGGACTGCAGCCCCTCAAACTCAGTTACACTGATTATCTGCCCTCCGGGCAAGGCGGCACCCGTAAGAGCCAAAGGTACTTTTTGACCGACGGCTGCATTGGGAGCGCCGGTGACAACCTGGACCTTATCGCCACCGATATTCATTTCAGCTATCTTTAGACGACCATCAGCATGATCTTGCAGGGCCTTTATTTCAGCTGCAATGATTTTTTCGTCTAGATTCGGGCCCAACCTATCAATGCTTTCGACCTCAGAGCCGGATAATGTGAGAAGCTCAGCCAGCTTTACCGGCGGTAAATTCAAATCAACATAATCCTTTAACCAATTATAGGAAATACGCATAGGTCATCTCCCTCTTCAATGAATGGTCTTTTATTTAAACTGTCCCAGAAACCGCAGGTCGTTTTCAAATAATAAGCGAATATCGGCTATGCCGTACTTGAGCATGGCGATTCTTTCCACCCCGACACCAAATGCCAATCCTTGGTACCTTTCGGGATCATAGCCTACTATCTGCAGTACTCTGGGATCGACCATGCCTGAACCTAAAATTTCCAACCACCCGGTTTGTGAGCAGACTCGGCAGCCTGCTCCACTGCACATAATGCACTCAACATCAACTTCTGCACTGGGCTCAGTAAAGGGAAAGAAACTTGGCCTAAAGCGTATTTTACGGCCCTTACCAAACATGGCCTCGATAAAGACGTTTAACAAACCTTTTAGATCGCCAAAAGTGGCAGATTCATCGATCAAAAGTCCCTCAACTTGGTGAAACATTGGGGTATGAGTTGCATCCAGGTCATCAACACGGTAGACTTTGCCGGGGGCAATGATGCGCACAGGAGGTTTTTGATTTTCCATAACTCGAATTTGTACCGGTGATGTCTGGGAGCGAAGCAAAATATCTTTGGAAACGAAGAAGGTATCCTGCATGTCGCGGGTGGGGTGATCCGGCGGCAGGTTGAGAGCCTCAAAATTGTAGTAATCTGTTTCCACTTCAGGCCCTTCTACCACTTGGAAGCCCATGCTGATAAACAATTGTTTAATCTCATCTAAAACCAGGTTGAGCGGATGTATATGACCACGACCTGGTTGTCGTCCGGGAAGAGAAATGTCGAGCATCTCTGACTTTAGGCTTTGCTCCAATTCCTCTTGTTCCAGTGCTTCTCTTTTTGCCTCCAATGAACTCTCCAGTTCACTGCGAAGCTCATTGACTAAACGGCCTACTGTGGGCCTTTCTTCTGCCGGAAGCTGACCCATGCCTCGCAGCAAACCAGTTAACTCACCTTTTCTGCCCAAGTAGCGGACCCGAACCTCATCCAACTCTTTACTATCTTTTACTGCAGTTATATCTTGCCATGCATCGGCTTTAAGGGTCTTCAATCGCTCCTGCATAGTTACCACCTCTCCTATCATTGCATAAACAAAAAAATTGTCTTCCGTTAGGAACGAAAGACAATCAGCGCGGTACCATCCTACTTATTTTCGGGATCCAAAAGGGAATACCGAAAATGCACTTATACGGGCAAAGAAAAGAACAAACTCAAAAACGGTTCATGCCCTTTCCCTTTAACGGTGGATGTCCGGTATGGCCTACTTTGAACACGTTCAGCCAACAGCTCCAAAGTGAACTTCGCGGGGGTAACATCCCGAAATGCTTTCAGTCTTCGGCATTTCGTCCCTGAAGGCGCTACATCCCAGCTACTTTTCTCCTTCATCGCCTTTGTCTTTTTCAACTTGCTGACACTCTTAATTCATGATTGCACCCAGGGTGCGGTACTGCTTATACATTAAGTATGCCTTGATCGAACCGGTAGCCTCAAACAGCTTCCAAAAGAAATCGGCGGTCAACTTCAAAAAGACCCCACCCTTCCAATTAATCCCCGTTCGATGAATCAATTATAGCACACGGCTTGCCCCATTACAAGGGCAGGAGCTGGGGTCTACGTAAAAAAAAGGCTAATGGCTTTAACAGGCATAGACCATAAGGGTTTGGGGCAATCTATCTTTATCTAATTATGGTTTCAAGCGTCCCGAAGTGGAGGGAATTTCCATGCCTAACCAAGATCAAATGATGGCTGTAGGTCAAAGCTGCAGTGAGTACACGCCCTTACAGCGAGGATTGTTTGCTCAAAGGACAAACCCAGAAGATGTAAGCTGCGAAAACTGCATCCATTGGAAAGGTGAAACTGAAATGTGTGAACTTGACATATACTTGGAACAACTTTTGAATCTTGACCAAACCTAGGTGACATGATTCGTCATCTAAGAACTTTATGTATTGAGTCTTTTGCTAAAGCGCACTGCTTCGAAGAGCAAAATACCGCAGGCTATTCCAGCATTAAGTGACTCAACTCCTTTGGCTAAAGGAATCTTAACTTTAATATCAGCTGCTTGAAGCATCTGTTCACCGATTCCCGCGCCTTCACTGCCAATAACAATGGCATTATGACCGCTGTATATGATATCGAAGTGATAGTGAATTGCACTTAGATCAGATGCTATTATTTGGCATCCCACGCGTTTTAACGTTTTCACAAGTTCCCCGGGTTCTAACCCCGTCACTATGGGTGTACGGAAAACACTACCGGCAGTCGCCCTCAACGATTTAGGATTATAGGGATCTACTGTGCCTTTAAGACAAAATATCCCCAAGACATCGGCGGCTGCCGCGGTTCGGATCATTGTGCCCATATTGCCCGGATCCTGTATCCCGTCAAGCACAAGGTACAGCCCGTGTTTTTGAGTTCTGGAAATCTCAATATCCATAACAGGCCGAGTAACAGCTGCAGCTATCCCCTGCGGTGTTTCGGTGTCAGCAAGAGTCTTAAATACCGAAGGAGAACAGTATACAACCTTTTCATGCATTTCCCGCAGTACAACCTCTATCTCGCAATCAAGGGTTTGATCATGATCAGCCTGAACGAAAATTGTCTCTACATCCACGATGCCCATTTGGGAAGCACAAAGTGCTTCCTTAAAAAACCTGACTCCCTCTACCGGGATAAGGCCTGTGCGTTCCCTACCTTTGCGTGTATAAAGCGAACGCATCCGCTTGATTTGGGGATTTTGAGCACTTGTGATCAGCATCGTTGACCCACCTTTTTGAACCTTAGTGACAACTTAACCGTTACGTAAGAAAAAGCAGCCCACTGACACGGCCAGAAGCCCGGCAGTCAAATGCTTTTGACGCCTCGGGCTTTAACAACCTTGCCACGTTAGACTGCTTATTTTTATTTGAGGGCTAGTTGGGTAAACCCTGTTTTGCCACATCCACCAACTGGCTGAAGGCTTCGGCATCGTTTACAGCGAGCTCGGCCAACATTTTACGGTTAATCTCCAATCCCGAGTTCCGCAGTCCTGAGATAAAACGACTGTAGGAAAGACCGTTGATGCGGGCCGCAGCGTTAATGCGGGTGATCCAAAGCTTGCGGAAATCCCGCTTGCGACGGCGTCGGTCCCTGTATGCATATGCTAATGACTTCATTACCTGCTCATTGGCAGGCCTGTATAATTTGCTCCTAGAGCCATAATAACCTTTTGCCAGCTTGAGAGTTTTTTTGCGTCTTGCCCTGCTAGCAACACTACTTCTTACACGTGGCATTTTTCTTCGCCTCCTAAATCAATTGGAATACCGCGCCCAGGCGCCGGCCCTAGAGACTAACCGTAGGGCAAGAGCTTGTGAATGCGCTTGGCGTCCGCAGGAGCTACTAGTGTTGGCTGACGCAGGTTACGCTTGCGCTTAGAGCTCTTCTTTTCCAAAATATGTCTTCTGTAAGCCTTGCCTCTTTTAATTTTACCCTTGCCGGTGATTTTAAACCGCTTAGCGGCTCCCCGATGGGTCTTTAACTTAGCCATGGACATCTCCCTCTTTCACACTTCACTCCTGCTTAGGGGCCAGTACCATAATCATTTGTCGGCCTTCCATCGACGGCCTTCGCTCGATACCGGCTATACCATCAAGCTGTTTTGCCATCTCCAACAGCATTTCACGGGCTAAGTCGGAGTGAACAATTTCCCGTCCGCGAAAGCGCACGGAAACCTTAACCTTGTCACCGTCATTGATAAATCGCTCAGCATTTCTTGTTTTGACCTGCAGATCATGAATATCAATTTTAGGCGACATACGCACTTCTTTCACGGCTGTTTGTTTTTGACGTTTTTTAGCTTCCCGCCTCTGTTTGGTCTGCTCGTATCGGTACTTACCGTAGTCCATGATTCGGCAAACCGGAGGGCGGGCATTGGGGGCAACTTCTACAAGATCAAGTTCCCTGTCAAGGGCAGCCTGCATTGCATCTCTAACAGACATAACGCCCAACTGCTCGCCATCGGGGCTAATCACCCTTACATCTCGTGCCCGAATCTCTGAGTTAACTCGCAACTCACTGCTAATCTCCTATCACCTCCGTGGTATTCTCCCATTTCCCATATTGAGCTTTCAAAAACTGCGGCTTCACATAGGTCGGGATCAAAAAGGAGCGGTTATCAACCGCTCCTCTATATCAACACAATCAGCCTGACCGGCAAGTGGTATAAAACGTCTCCAAAAGCGCACTTGTGATCCGGCACAACCCTCACTGCAACCTTGTCAGCAACCTAAGCGCTACAAGGTGAGAAGCGGTAACTTCTGCTTGTGTGAAGGAATATTCACTTTGACGATAATTAGAATATCACACGGGGTCACGGTTGTCAAATACAACACATTTACCCATACAACATCCTGAAACTGTTTCAATTCCCATTTTACTTTTCGCTTGCAAGCTCAGGCTCTAAAGCTTTTGACTGTACTTCATTAGCCAAAAGTGCTTTAAAACAGCTGATGGACATACTGCCAAGATCACCCAATTTCCTGTGACGTACTGCTACAGTATCGTTGGCAATTTCCTTCTCCCCCACCACAAGCATATAGGGGATCTTATCGACTTGTCCTTGCCTGATCTTATAGCCCACTTTCTCATCGCGGGTATCGATCTCAACCCTAAGATCACCGTATCCTTTTTCTGTCAGCTCCTGCTCAATTTTCTCCGCATAGTCCATGAATCGTTCACCTACCGGAATAATTCGGGCCTGAACAGGTGCAAGCCAAGCGGGGAAAGCCCCGGCAAAGTGCTCAATTAAAATCCCAATAAACCGCTCTAAAGCCCCGAATATTACGCGGTGAACCATAACCGGTCTGTGCTCTTTGCCATCTTCTCCAACATACGTAAGTTCAAACCGCTCAGGAAACATAAAGTCCAACTGAATTGTCCCACACTGCCAGGTGCGACCCAGGGAATCCTCTAAGTGAAAATCAAGTTTAGGACCATAAAAAGCCCCATCACCTTCATTGATCTCATAAGGAAGGCCCTTTGCCTCAATCGCCTGCCTCAATGCATCTGTGGCCAGTTCCCAAATCTCGTCATCTCCTAGAGCATTATCTGGTTTTGTGCTCAGCTCTACCTGATATTTCAATTTTAAAACATCCCGGTAGACATAATCGATGAAGTCAATCACACCTTCAATTTCTTCCTGGATCTGGTCAGGCGTCATGAAGATATGGGCATCATCTTGGTGGAAAGAGCGCACTCGCATTAAGCCGTGCAGTGTACCGGACAGCTCATGGCGGTGAACCAAGCCCAATTCGCAGTACCTAAGCGGCAGATCCCGATAACTGTGCATCCGACGCTTGTACACAAGCACACTGCCGGGACAGTTCATGGGTTTAATCGCATAGGCATTATCATCGATATTAGTAAAATACATATTTTCCCTATAGTGATCCCAATGACCGGACTGCCGCCAAAGTGTCTCATTGAGAGCAATAGGGGTCTTAATCTCTCCATAACCTCGACGGCGGTGCTCTTTGCGCCAAAAATCCTCCAAAGCCGCCCACAAAATCATTCCATGGGGATGGAAAAAGGGAAAACCGGGCCCCTCATCATGCAGGCTGAAAAGATCAAGCTCCCTGCCAAGGCGTCTGTGATCCCGACGGACTGCTTCCTCCAGCCTGTGCAGATGTTCATCAAGCTCCTTTTGCTTGGCAAAGGCTGTGCCGTAGATACGCTGCAGCATAGGTCGACTGGAATCCCCTCGCCAATACGCACCGGCCACATTCAAAAGTTTAAAGGCCTTTAGTCTGCCGGTAGACGGTATATGGGGACCGCGGCAAAGGTCGACAAAATCTCCTTGCCTGTAAAGCCGCACATGCTCATCTTCCATATCTTCAATAAGTTCAACTTTGTAGTCTTCACCCTTGGTTCTAAACTCTGCAATGGCAGCACTTTTGTCTAAATCCCAATGGCTGAATTCATAGTTTTCTTGAATTATTTTTTGCATCTCAGCCTCAATTTCAACCAGATCTTCCGAAGAAAAGGCTTTGGGAACATCGAAATCATAGTAAAACCCATTTTCGATTGTCGGGCCAATTGCAAATTTAACTTCAGGATACAGGCGCTGCACTGCTTCTGCCATAATGTGGGCAGCACTGTGTCGCAGAATGTCTAAACCCTCCGGCTCATCGATGGTAACAATCCGGATAGCTGCGTCATTTTCGACAACACAGTTTAGATCCTTAAGCTCGCCATCTATTTCAACAGCAACAGCGGCCTTAGCCAAACGCGGCCCAATGTCTTCGGCAATCTGCATTGCGCTTTTTGGGCTGTCATAGTGTTTTTGGGTTCCATCCGGGAAAGTAATTACTGGCACTATTTTTACACTCCTTTACACCAAACAAAAAAGCCTCATCCTAAAGGGACGAGGCTTAGTTCGCGGTTCCACCCTAATTAATCGAAAGCATTTACGCTGATCGATTCACTTTAAACGGCTGTAACGGGCCAATCCGATCGAATTTACTTGCCGCCTGCTCTCCGTAAACAAAGCAAAAGTTTGGTTTCAGACGGTTTCCACTCGATAGCTCAGGGGAGGTTTTTCCAATGTTTTCCCGGAAAGTGCTTGCAGTCTATGGCACTTTCTCCCTATCGGTTCCACAGCTGTACTTGGCCCCATCATCGCTGTCTTTTTTATGATTGTACTGGATGATACCTCGTTTTGTCAAGCTCAATCAATCAAAAGGACAAGCCCGGCAAAAAAGGTGACTAAGCTAACAAGGCACGATCATCGAGCAGTCTTTTTCCTCTTAGTGATGCGAATTGTTCCAACAAGTCGTCGACAGTCATTTTAGCCCGCCGTGGGTTGCGGACATCTAAAATAACGTTGCCTCTATCCATCATGAGCGTACGATTGCCAAATTCCAGTGCATCCTGCAGATTATGAGTAACCATCAAAGCAGTCAATCGTCGACTGGCTACGATTTTTCGGGTCAATTCGCCGATCTGCTCTGCTGTTTTAGGATCCAATGCTGCCGTATGTTCATCTAAGAGCAGTATTTTTGGTGAAGAGACAGTGGCCATCAACAAAGTTAAAGCCTGCCTTTGTCCCCCTGATAAAAGCCCCACAGGCTCTTTCAGTCGGTTCTCCAATCCCAAATCCAAAAGTGATAACAGCTCTTGAAAATGTTCGCGGTTTTGTTGGTTTACTCCAAATCTTAGGCCGGGTCTGCACCCGCGCTTTAAAGCCATTGCAAGATTTTCTTCAATTGTCATGGACGCGGCAGTGCCGATCATGGGATCTTGAAACACCCGCCCGATCAAGGCAGCGCGCCGATGTTCCGGCCACAAAGTCACATCTTGACCCTCAATCCAGATTCTGCCCTGTTCTACCCCGTAGACACCGGCTACGGCGTTGAGCAAAGTCGACTTACCTGCACCATTGCTGCCGATAATAGTTACAAAGTCACCGGGACCCACGTGAAGATCAACGCAATCCAGTGCTGTCTGCTCCATACCGTTGCCGCTGGTAAATATTTTACAAAGTTGGGATATCCGCAGCATGGTCCTTCCCCCTTAAATACTTCTCCCAAATGCTTTGCAAACTTGGGCCAGAGAGCGCAATTACTACCAACACCGCTGTGATTAGACGCAAATCGGTGGGTTCCAGGCCCAGTCGCAAAGCACCGAAAATTGCCAGTCGATACACTATGGATCCCACAATCGCTCCTAAAGTGGCCCATCCTAAGCCGTTTACCCGCACTAATGCTTGGCCAACAATTACTGAAGCCAGGCCGGCGACTACAGTTCCTATCCCCATGCCTACATCGGCAAACCCCTGATACTGTGCCACCAAGGCACCGGATAATGCCACCAAGGCGTTGGAAAGGCTCAAACCAAGCAACTTCATGCTGTCTGTACTGACGCCGCAGCTGCGGGGCATCTGCTCGTTATCTCCCGTTGCACGCAAAGCAAAACCAACTTCAGTCTTTAAGAACGTATCAAGGAGCAGTTTGGTTAAAATAAGCACCACGATGAAAAACATCCAGGGCGTGAGCCCATATTGTCCAAACCAGTTAATTACAGTGGGTTTGCGCAAAAGCGGTATGTTGGCTCTGCCCATGATCCGCAAATTGACAGAATATAAAGCTGTCATTGTCAAAATGCCCGAAAGCAGACCCGAAATTTTGAGCTTCGCGTTTAAAACGCCGGTAATCAATCCGGCTGCACAACCGGCCACAATGGCAAGGCATACTCCCCAAAATGGGTTGCCGCCATCGGCAATAATTTTAGCAGCTACTGCCGCGCCCAAAGGAAAGCTTCCATCTACGGTAAGATCGGGAAAATCCAGCACTCTAAAAGTGAGGTATACCCCCAGCGCCATAATCCCATACACTAAGCCTTGTTCTATGGTGCCAACCAATGCTGACCACAACATAATTTAGTTCTCCCATCTAGATGCATTCTTAAAGATTTGAGCAAACTACTTTTCAGTCAATAATTTGATCGGCGCTTTTGAGAACTTCAGCCGGTATTGTAACTCCCATGCGGGACGCCGCCTCAACATTTACAACTAAAGATACATCCTGCAAATATTCTATAGGCATAGACTCAGGCTTGGCGCCATCTTCAAGAATTCTAAGAGCCATCTTACCGGTCTGTCGCCCTAGTGAGTAATAATCGAGACTTACAGTTGCCAAAGCACCTCTCATGACCGAATCCAGCTCGCCGCTTATTAACGGCAATTTGGCAGACTCAGCCACAATAATAGCTGATTCCAAAGCCGAGACAACTGTGTTGTCCGTAGGCACATAAATCGCATCAACCCGACCAATTAGGGCTTGAGCAGATTGATGTACACCGCTGCTGCCGCTTACCGGCGCTTCCACTATCGTCAAACCAAGGTCTTTTGCTGCAGACTTAGCCAAATCAAGCTGCACCAGTGAATTAGCCTCTCCGGGGTTATATAAAACACCGACACGTTTCACATCAGGCACAATGTCCAAAAGCAGTTCTAGCTGTTTTGCTACAGGTGTCAAATCCGATGTACCTGTAACATTGGTACCGGGCACATCGATGCTGTCAACCAAACCAGCTGCCACCGGATCTGTTACTGCAGTAATTAGAATGGGTGTCTCTTCTGTCACATTGGCACTTGCCTGTGCTGTTGGGGTTGCAATAGCTAAAATAAGATCGACTTTATTGTTGACAAATTTTTCTGCAATGGCCTGGGCAGTTGCAAAATCCCCCTGTGCGTTCTGCAGATCGTAGCTCACCCGCTCGCCCGTGTAGCCACTATCTGCCAACTCATCCATGAAGCCCTGTGCAGCCGCGTCCAAAGATGGATGTTCAACAATTTGGGTAATGCCAATTTTCACCTGCCCGTCCCCGGCCAAGGCCACACCAACCATAAGCAAAACCAACAGAACAGTACATGTTAAACTTTTAAGTATTTTTCCCATTTTATGATGGCATGTATAACACACATGCCGCCCCCACCTCTTCTCGTAAAATAGTCAAAAACTCTTTTTAGGAACTTTCATGATCAAAGACGTTTGCGAGGCTACTACTCCTTCAATATCTCTAAGCGTTCGGGTCAAGAACTGGAAAAGCTCCTCATTGGATGTTGCCGCCAGTTCCAAAATCAAATCAAATTCACCGGCCGCCACACCGATATATCTTACAATTTCCAGCGGCTGCAGTTCTACTATTACCCGCTCTACACTGTCGCCGTCAACCTTAACACCCACTATAGCCTGGGTAGAAAGACCAAGTTTTTCCCTTGAAGGGACCCCTACGATCTTTAAAATTCCTTCATCCAGTAGGCGATTCACTCTTTTCCTGACTGTTGCTTCTGCTACTCCCAGTTCGGCGGCAAGTGCAGTATACGGCACGCGCCCGTCTACCTGGAGATGCTCGATTAGTTGTTGATCCAAGGCATCTAACCTGTCCTCCACGCCCCTAATACCCCTCCTATCCCAGCTTTTTCGCAACAACAAGCCGCCAGTGTTACTGAATCCTTATGGTTCTTTCGTTTATTATAGTGACTTCACACCAAAAAGGCAATACCTTTATGGCAAAACGTATTTAAACTTCACAAAAGGGACAAACTATTTGCTTGTAGTACTAGTTATAAATGGGCCAGATAGACACTTTGTGAAGAAGGAGTAAGCGGCAATGCTTAAGTGGCAAATCATACTGATGCCTTTTGTCGGCGGAACAATTGGCTGGATTACCAATCGGTTGGCCATTAAGATGATGTTTCGACCGAGGGAACCAATTAAAGTACCATTATTGCCCATTGAAGTGCAGGGGCTTCTGCCGAAATTTAAAGCTGAACTGGCAACAAATATTGGCAAAGCGATAGAAGAGGAACTGCTTCCTGTTGATGTAATCATCAGGAAGTTAGAAGATACCGATTATAAGACAGAACTCCTGGCGGTGATCGGGGACCATGTTGATGTGCGGTTCGAACGCAGTCTGCCAAGACTTGTACCGGAAAGTATTAGATTAATACTGGCGAAAGTGGCCAAAGAAGTCATCAATCAAGAGCTGCCGCCACTTTTTGACAAGCTGATGGAAAAGGCAAAGATCAAGCTGGAAACTGACTTTCATATTGGAAAACTCGTAGAAGAGCAGGTCATGGCCTTCGATTTCGATGAACTGGAAAGACTCATCTTAAGTGTATCCCACAGAGAACTGCAGCATCTAGAACTTTTAGGAGGGGTACTGGGTTTTATCATCGGCATTGCTCAGGCTGTCCTAGCCTTTAGTTTTCCATCCTAAATATCAGTAGGCTGTTTTGCCCAATAAAAAAAGACCGCTAACAGCGGCCTGATAAACATGGTGGGGAAGCCCGGATTCGAACCGGGGACCTCTTGCATGTCAAGCAAGCACTCTAACCACCTGAGCTACTCCCCCGTGGAGGCGGCACCCAGATTCGAACTGGGGAT